>SYFY01000185.1 GCA_005799745.1 Gammaproteobacteria bacterium | reverse complement strand
TGAGCTACGGGTGCGAGGAGCGCGGAGTCTACGTACGACGCGGCTTCTGGACTAGTCCAACCTTGAAAATCGATGCGCGTCCCTGGGGCGGAGTGCGTTTCGAGTACACCTACTTTTTCGCCGTATATCGATCGTGTTTCAATTGCCATTGCGCGCTATTTTTCGCTAGATGGCGTAAAAAACGTTATTAATCAAATAGTTAACTAGACGCCCCCAAATTGCTTGTGCATCCTGCGTCCTGTCTTGAAAAATAAATTGTAGGAGCAGCAAGTATGGAAATTCAGGTCGTCATCAACGGCATTCGTGTTCGGTGGATTGAAAAAGCAGTGATGAACTATGCGATGGCAATGATCCGCCTCTTCGGCCCTAGCGGACCCAAACCAACGCTGTGATGAATAGAGTTTGAGCCACCGAAGTCACTCAGAGCGGGGAGTTCGTATAACCCAGGTTTCGACCTAGGAGGCCTAGAAATCGCGACAATCTACAAACAGAAGGGGCGTGAGAGGTGGCGAGCGCTGATCCGTCGACACGGTACCTCTCGTTCCGCCAATTTTGCGAATCGCCAAGAGGCAGAAAAGTGGGCATGACTGATGGAGCGCCAACTCGACGCCGATAAGCTGGCCGGTAAGCTGGATGCCCTACACAAGGTCAAGAAACTCACGTCGTTCAAGGTCTTTGAACGGCCCGATTCGACGAGTTCCAAGCGTGGCTCGTCTCTGCGACAAACGATCTGGACCGCAGTCTTGCCGCGACACCGCTCAAATCCTGGCAATGCGACTCTCCCTCTACCGGTTACACCGGTTACTGTTTCAGCTGACCTACCGGGTTACCCCCGATAGCTGGGCTCCTGCTAGATGGCAGGTTGTACAGTAAGCTTCATTGCCATTCAAATCCGTCCCAACCGAACGAATATTGAGGGGGTCAGCAAACTCGACTTCGGCAAGCTGGCCTACCTCGGTGGTGACCGGTCAGAGCCGGTTGGCGCGTCGCTTTCACGACGACACTGAGCAGCTCTCGAAGCTGAAGGCGCTCGTTGGGAGGCAGCTAACGGGTGTGGACACTTTTGAACTTGGCCTTGTGACGTCCACTCCGGATGATCTCGATTGGGCCGATGAAGTGCGTTTCGCCATCGAAGAACGTGCTGCGATGTCGCCGGACGCGCTTACCGGGCTTGAAGCGAATCTGCGTTTCAACGGCAAGGAAAATATGGCGACACGTATCTTTGGTCGTTTGTCGGCGTGGCAGAACTGGATCTTTCAAAGACCCGGTGCCGTAGGTGAGCGTGGTGCGCTCAAGGTCTATGGCACCGGACAATCGGCACAATTTGATTCGAAGCTGGTGTAGGGTCCATATACCCTTGATACACCCGTGCTACACCCGTGCTACACCCGTGTTCTATCAGGCTTCAGAACCCGGACAACCGCGCATAACGGTCACGGTGGAAACCTTGACCGCCATACAACGCTTCAACGGCTCGCGCGCGCTTCAGATAAAAACCCGCATTGAACTCATCTGTCATGCCGATGCCGCCATGAATCTGAATGAGTTGGTTGGACATGCGGAAGAGGAATGCGCCGACCTTGTACTTCGATAATGAACACAAGAGCGGTACGTCCTTGCTGCCCGCATCAATGGCTTGCAATGCGGCTTCGACGGCGGAGCGGGTCAGCTCCATTTCCGTGTACAGCTCTGCAGCGCGATGGCCGAGCGCCTGGAACGAACCGATCAACTGACCGAACTGCTTGCGGGTCTTGAGGTACTCGAGGGTCATGTCGAAGGCCGCAGAGGCGGCGCCGAGCATTTCCGATGCGATGCCTGCACGCGCGCGATCGAGGATCGCATCGAGCGTCGCCTTGCCGTGCCCTGCGCTCATCAGTGCCGTTGCTGCGACGTCAACGTTCTTGAAGGTGATGTTCGCATAACCGCGACTATCAGCAGTTTTAAGCACTTCACGGGAGAGCCCTGTGGCGCTTGCGTCAACGAGCAGGAGAACGATGTCCTGCCCACTACGCGCGGCGACGATCAGGTGTGTGGCGCTGCCACCTTCAATGACGAAGGACTTTGTGCCATTCAGTCGATAGCCACTGCCAGTTTTTTCAGCAGACATTGCAATCGCGTCTGGCGCGTGTCTTGGACCTTCGTCGATGGCCAGAGTAACGATGGCTTCGCCACTCGCGATAGCGGGTAGGCAGTTCTGTTTTTGGGCATCGGTGCCGGCGAAGCGCAGCGCCGTCGCGCCAACCAAGCCAGATGCATAAAGGGGTGAAGCAACGAGCTGCTTGCCCAACTCTTCGAGGAGAAGACCAAAGGTCATATACCCGAGGTCCGAACCGCCGTGGGCCTCCGGAACGACGATGCCGGTCCAACCCATTTCACAAATGGATTTCCAGGTGTCCGGCGCAAACCCGGTGATGCTGCCGCTGTCGCGTAGTTTTCGAAACGCGCTAACCGGTGCGTCGGCGTTCACCCAGGACACCGCCTGGTCGCGGAGGATAGTTTGTTCTTCAGTGAGTACGGCCATGGTGCCTCAACCCTTCTGTGTGGTCTCGGGCAGGCCGAGAATGTTCTTGGAAATGATGTTGTTCTGGACTTCGTAGGAACCGCCGTAGATGGACATCGCCTTGCCCGCGAGCCAGCCGCGCACCGCTTCGATTTCGTCAGTCGCAAAGGCGCTGCCTTCCCAGCCGAGGCCCTGGTGACCCATGATTTCAAGCGTGAGTTCGGCACGGGTTTGGGCCACAGAAGTCGCACTGTTCTTGAGGATCGATGCAGCCGCAGTGACCTTAGGATTGCCGCGGGCTTCAGCAGCGATACGCTGTAACGTCAGCGAGTGTGTCCTCGCATCCATGAGATGGGATGCCAAACGCAGCCGCAGATCCGGGTCGTTTAGCTCACCGCGGTCATTCACACCGACGTACTGTTTGGCCATTTGTGAAAGCGATGCACCTGTCGATGCGATAGGAGCTGCCCCGGTTTGGCTCTGTCGTTCGTGTTGCAGCAGACGCTTCACCACGGTCCAGCCTTCATTGATTGGGCCGAGCAGGTCCGTCTTATCGCCACGTGCATCGTTGAAGAACGTTTCGCAAAACGGCGAGGCGCCCGCGATGAGCCGGATCGGACGGGTCGTGACCCCGGGTTGATCCATCGTGAACAGGAGAAAACTCAAGCCATCCCGTTTCGCGGCATTAGAATCGGTGCGCACCAGCGCGCCACACCATTGGGAGATATCCGCGCCAGAGGTCCAGATTTTCTGGCCGTTGACTTCCCAGTAGTCACCTTTATTAACCGCTTTGGTGGCGAGAGCCGCGAGGTCGGAACCTGCATTGGGTTCGGAAAGACCAAGACACCAACGTACTTCACCCCGGGCTATGGGGGACAGGTGACGCAGCTTTTGGTCTTCAGTGCCGTACTCCAGCACCGTTGGCCCGACCATCGTGCTACCCATACCGGTGAGCAAGGGGATCGGATTAAACGCACCCGCTGCAGCGAGCTCTTCGCCAAGCGCGCGGGCTTCGATGGCCGAAAGGCCTGCACCGCCATAAGCTTTCGGCCAGGTAGGTGCACCGAACCCGCGCTCCGCGAGAGCCTGGCGCCAGCGCAAGGCATCGCCCTCCATCGGTACATTGTGGTCAAAACCCATGTAGAGCGCGGCTTTGCCGACGAGGCTCTTTGGGAAATTCTGCGTCAGCCAGGTTTTCACCTCGCTGCGAAACGTCTCCAGTGCGGCGTGTTCGGTCATTTGTCAGCTTCGTGTGGTTAGTTTCTGGTGTGAAGCCTAAGCGACGTTGTCACTCGGGCGATGCCTAGGATACCGTGCCCGAGGCTTGGCCGATAAGGTCGAATGAAATTGCAGGGGCTGTGATAAGCGGATGGTGATTGGCAGCTTCGATCTTATCGGTGCGGACGACCTGCTCGAACGCATGCTTGAACCCAATGTCGCCGATACCCGCGGTGAACCCTTTCTCTTGCTCGATCTGGAAGACCTTCAATCCCTGAGCGGATCAATTCTCGCGTCGATTGCTGCGTGGGTGGCGCGTCAATCGCTACCTGTTTTGGGTTGGTCAAAACAGTGGGTCCCAGGGGAGGTGTGCGAACTGGCCGATGTCTGGGTGCACGACGTTGATCAGCTCGACGCGGTGTCCACGGCGATTACCCGATACCCCCACGCAGCCATGGTGCTGATCCAGGTACTTCGATCGAGCCTGAAGCTAGATATCCCGTCCGCACTTGCCGTCGAGTCGTTAGGCTACGCGACGTTGCTGGGTGGTCGGGAATTCGCGGTATGGCTTGAAGCGCGGGACACCAAACATGCTCGCTCCAAAGCTCCTGACACGCCGCCACTTAAGATCGATCGTCAGGGTGACAGACTCCACGTCGAGCTCAATCACCCGGAAAACCGCAATGCGCTGAGTGCATCGATGCGCGATGGGCTCACCGAAGTATTCAAATTGGTCATGCTCGATACTGGTATTGCCGCAGTGCAGGTGAGTGGTGCTGGCCCAAGTTTCTGTGCGGGTGGTGATCTCGGTGAGTTCGGCTTGCAGCGTGACCTTACTGAAGGGCACTGCATTCGTTCGGTGCGGATGCCAGCACAGTATCTCGCTGCCTGTCGCGACCGTGTGCGCATTCGAGTGCACGGTGCGTGTATCGGCGCAGGCATCGAGCTGTCGGCGTTTGCAGCTCACATCACTGCAGCGAGGGATACGTTTTTCCAATTGCCTGAAGTCGCGATGGGGCTGATCCCTGGAGCAGGCGGGTGTGTGAGCATTCCTCGCCGAATCGGCCGTCAGCGTGCAGCGTTCATGGCCTTGTCAGGGAAAGACATCGACGTGGAGACGGCACTGGCTTGGGGTCTTATCGACGCGATTCGTTAACCGGCCTGCCGCCGATCAACGTTAAACGTACGTGCTGTGATTTAAGGTCATCGCGAACGATGTCCCACGGAGAGTCGAGCAAACACAGATCAGCGCTTGCACCCACGTTGATCTGACGCGGTGTCGCAGGGGCATTCGCCGACCCAGTGAAGAGCGCAAGGGCTTGCTCCGGAGTCAGCCGTTCCTCTGCACCGATCACGGCGCCGTCTTGGGTTTTTCGCAGCACGGCCGCGCGCATCGCTTGCCACGGATCCAGTGAACCAAAAGGAGCATCCGAACCACCCGCCAGTGGGATTCCAGCGTCTATGAATGCGCGACAGCGATAGAGCAGGGCGTGTTCAGCGGCAGGAATGTCGTGAAGATATTCGCGACCTCGCTCCGCAATGAAATGCGGTTGAGTGACGATAGTGAGACCCAGCTTTGCGACTTGATCGAGCAGCGCATCGGGCGTGACCGAGGCGTGTTCGAGACGATCACCCCGGATTGAACCTGCTTCTTCAAAAGCCGCCAAAGTGAATACCAGTGCGAGTTCCGTTACGCAGTGTGCGGCGACGGGTCGGCCAGAGGCGTGAACGCGACGCATCGTTGCCGTCAGGTCATCGAAGTCAGGTAGATCATGGTCATGCAGATGAAGCTTGAAGGGTCCGACGGTCAGTCGATCGTTGTCAGCGAGCTCGCTCAGGTCTTCACGACCGCCCAGGTGAACTTGCTGCAGCAGTTCGTCGCGCGCCTGCCACAGCGCCATTTGCGTATGCGCATCGATGTCATTTCCGGGGTTCATGTCCGTGATGCCGGTGACGCCAAAATTCGCCAGTTGTTGGCTGATCGCCGCAATCGGTAGTGCAGTTCGGCCAAGCAGTGTGGTGATGATGTTGTCGTGATCGAGCAATCGCCCGTCGGAGGCGTCTTGCAGAGTCGCGATCAGCGATGGGGCCTGTGCCTTCGCGTTTTGCAGCAAGATCTCATGAGCTGCCGAATTCAGAATCCAGAGTCGACCCGAACGATGTTGGATGCGCACCGGTAAGTCGGGTATCACGGCGTCGAGCCAGTGCCGGTCGATGTCGCCTGCGACAGATTCGTGGTACGCGGTGCCGCGTATCCACGTGAGTGTTGTTCTTGCGCGGTGTGAGCGCAGTTTTGTGCGTAATCCATCTGCAGTACGTACTTCAGGCGGACCGCAGCGTACGGAATCTAACGCGGCTGCAGATGCGCGCAGGTGAATGTGATGGTCATGCAGGCCAGGTAACAGAAGACCACCCGCCGCATTGAGGACGTTCTCTCCCGGCAGCGGCTTGAGCGTACCTAGCGCACTGATCACGTCACCCTCTACCCGCACGTCCAGGACGCCTCTACCGAGCACTTCAGCGGATTGAATCAGCATGATGCTTCCTGCCACCAATTCGCTAATGCGGCGTTAAATCCTTGTTTTCCAAGCGTTTCTCTGGAGAATTCCATGGCGGCGATGACCGTGGCAGAGAGGCTGATATCGAGTAACTGACCACCGCCCGCGGCGTAACTTTCTAGCGCGCTCACTGCGGCGCGAATTCCGGTGAGTGGATCAGCGAGGGCATCGCCGACGACGTTCCAGTTCCCGGTCACGGCATGCAATGCACGGCTTAACCCGGAGGCGATACCCACATCATCCCCATAGCCGACTCGCATGCCATTAAACGCGGTTCGTCCGTAGGCGGTGATGCTCACCCACGTCAGGAGCGGGTACGTTGCAAGCAAGGACTTCGGATCAATACCCAGCTGCGGCAGTGCACGGGGACGTGCGCTCTCGATCACGATGTCGAAGTGAGCCAGGGATTCGATAAAGGCTGCTCGTTCCGAAGCGTCACGGAAATCGACGACCCGATGGACCTTGCCACCATTGAGGTGAGCGTAAAACCCTTGATTGCCGGAGCGTGCTCCATCGGGGCGATGTGCGGAGTCAACCTTCGTGACTTCAGCACCGCCGAGACGTAACAACTGCCCGCTTAAGGGGCCGGCCCAAAGCGTGCTGAGATCAAGGATCCGGGGCGGACGCGACAAGGTTCGGCCATCTTGAAAACGTGGAAAAGGACGCCCCTGTGGTCTCTCGTCGGGGGACGCAACCGCAAGCCCGAGATCAATGCCTTGTTGTAGCAGCGTATCGCGCTGCAGCGTCGACACTTCGTGTACAAGCGATTGCCAGTCGGTGGGGGACGAACCGGTCTGTAGCCAGGCAGGGAGCAATTCCCAGTCTTCATCACGTGACAGATGGATGGCGATGGGTCCGTCAGTCGCTTGCAGAAATCGGCAATATCCTGCCGGCGAAGCTCCCGGTTGAGTATGAAGATCGAGGTAATCCGATCTCGCTTCGATCAGCTCGACCGCAGTCAACGGATCCAGTGCTGATCGCCCCACGAGATGTTGCAAACGGCCGAGGTCAGCCTGCGCAAAGCCCGCCAGTGGGTTGGAACCGGCGGGAACCACAATCTACGGACTAAACGAAGAGCGTCTTGACGACGCGTCGCAGCAGTTTGCCGGTTTCGTTGTAGGGCAGTGCGTCGACAAACAGGATTTTCTCAGGAACCCGGGAAGAACGTAGCGCGTTCTTGACCATGGCTTGGAGCATGCTCGCGTCAATCGCCGTACCGGGTGAAGTCACGATCGCAGCGCCTACGGTTTCACCCCATTCAACCGAT
Organism: Gammaproteobacteria bacterium; assembly: GCA_005799745.1. GTDB lineage: Bacteria > Pseudomonadota > Gammaproteobacteria > Pseudomonadales > Azotimanducaceae > SYFY01. The sequence goes on along the minus strand of SYFY01000185.1, from coordinate 16,738 downwards.
GGAATCGCAACGACGGCCGCATCGAGAACGTCGCCGTGAGACAGCAGGACATCTTCAATCTCCGCCGGAGAAATGTTCTCACCACCCCGCACGATGACATCGTCAGCACGGCCCGCCAGGAAGAGATATCCATCTTCGTCCATAAACCCGGAGTCACGGGTCGGAAACCAGCCATCGGCCACCAAGGCGTTGCGCTCGAGGTATTCACCGGAAACCTGCGGGCCACGCACATACACTTCGCCGGCTTCATTCGGTCCACATACACGACCTTCATCGTCGCGAATTTCTATTTCGACACCGGGCAATGGGCGACCCACAGAACCCAGTCGTTTGCGAACGTGGGGCTCATCGCTGCCATGTGCAGCGCGATGGTCGTCGGGATCCAGCAACGCTATGGTGGAGCTTGTTTCCGTGAGGCCATAAGCGTTGGTGAAGTTCACCTCAGGAAAGAGATCAAGCGCGGTTTGCACCACCTGCACCGGCATCTTGCCGCCACCATAGGCGATGGCGCGTATAGCTGTAGGTTTGGGTAGTGAGGCGTCACGTTTCAGGTCGTCGATGATACGCGAGAGCATCGTCGGCACCACAAAGGCGTTGGTGACCTGTTCGTCGTGGGCGAGTTGCAGCCAGTCCTTGGGTGTGAAATCTGGCAACTGCACAATGCGCCGACAGGCGTAGATTGAACTCATCACCGCGGAAATGCCGGCGATGTGGTAGGGCGGAACGGTGACGAGGGTGGCTTCTTCCTCTTCCGCCGACATGAACTCCACAGAACCCAGGATGTAGGACACGAGGTGTTCGTGGCGTAGGATCGCGGCCTTGGGTTTGCCAGTGGTGCCACTGGTGAAAAGTTGCACGGCGACCGCAGACGGGTCGACGTCGGGATTTTCGTAAGGTTCAGTATCGGCGCGAAGAGTTTCGAGAAAAGCGCGACGCGCGTAGACCTTTGAGCCACCCGACGTCGGGAAACGCGAGAGGTGCGCTTCACCGACGATCGCAAAAGCAGGCGTAATCCGTTCAGCGAGGCTTCCAAGCTCTGCATCCGTGAGCCGATAGTTGAGTGGGACGTAGGGCTTGCCTGCGAGTGCGGCACCCATCAGGGCCACGGCCACCGCTTCACTGCTGGTATCGAGCAGCGCAACGTATTCGCAGCCACTTGAACTGATCAAGCGGGCTGCAGCCTGGGCAGCCGCATAGAGATCGCCGTAGGAATGACGTCCGTCCGGATTCACAAGCGCAATCCGGTTAGGAAGCGTCTCCGCAGCCATCTGCAGAAACATGGAGATGTTCATGGTTTCGTCCGACTTTTAATCCGGCTCTTTATCCGACTCTTTATCCGACTCTTTAGTCGGATGAGGGCAGTTTTTTCGCGTCCTTCAGCGTGAGTACCGTGCCATTGGCGGCGAGACCACCTTTGCCGGGTTTGACGCAGAGTACTTCCAGGCTCTGGTCCGCGTTCACATACCGTTTGCCGATCTCGCAGCCGGTCATCTGGGCTTCATCGGCAGCTACACCTGCTGGCGCTGCAGCTTTGGCGTCGATCAGTGCTGCGCCACCGCAGGAGAGTTCAACCCCCGCGGGTGCCTTGATCACCATCACTTCGGCGGTGCACACCGCGCTCTTGAGTTTGAGTCCGGGACGAATCTGGGTCATGTTCCTTCCGTTACTGGGCGTTAGTGGGCCCAAATGGCCGATCAAAACTGATGGCCCCGACACTCCCCTGACTGCCGGTGGCGCTTTGAGGCCTGAATCTTCACAGCCGCCGGACAAATCCTCAAGGGCTAGGAGTCTGCGCGGCAGAAGATCAACGGGCTGTGGCGGCGCCACTTCGGCCCGATTTTCCGTTCGCTCTCGTCACATAGCGCCCACTATGCTCCTCAAGCGAACGAAAAATCGTACTCGAATTGAAACTCACCACGCTCTGCTGCGTTCTGCCGCGCAGACTCCTAGGTCGTGAACGGCAGCGAACCCGTGCAGAAGTCGCTGCCGATAGCGGACCCCCAGTGGCAGCCCGCGAGACGCTCAGCTCCGCCGACACGCATCGGCAATGGCCGCCACATGCACGTGATGGGTACCGCAACAGCTCCCTAAGATCTTGATGCCTGGAAAGACATCCCGCAGTTCACGCTACAGCCGTGCCAGTTCGCCGGCGTTGCCACGATCAAGTTCGGAGGCTTCATTCAGTTCTGCATGACTGCGACACGACGCGTTTGTGCGGATGCCGCGAATTCGCGCCGCCCAGCCCGCGTCTGCCGCGAGCATGCCTGCGAAGTGGGACGGATGCGCGCAGTTGATCATGAAGTAGGTCGGCCAGCTGTCAGTTGCCGCATCGACAAGGTCGGTAGCTTCACCGAGGCCCTCACCACTCGGCAGCCGTCCATCGGTCTTAACGGTGAAGGAAGTGACGCAGGCTTCGGCGAGGCCTTTGGCCGCCCGCGCCACGCCGATGGTTACGCCGATGGCTTCAGCGCTGTTGGTCATGGTGATGGTGGTGATGAAACCGGCACCGGCTTCAGCCATGACACGTATCCGTTCACGCACGAGGACACACCCCGTGATTCACGCCAGGGTATTCACCCGATCGCGGTTCACTTACTTCCGGTGCCTAATCCATTCCCTGCTGCGAGGAGCGCAAATCTCGCACCGACGATAGGGAAATCGCCTCAAGCGCTTGGTGCATGAACCCAGCTATGTTGGTCTTCTATCGTCGATCCTTGAAACGGTAACCATGAGGAAAATCCGATGCGCGAACTTGCAGGTGAAGAATTCAGAATGATTGCGGGCGGCTCTCGGAGCACCACCACGACCCTCGTGGCCCGCGTGCAGCAGGCGGTGAGCACTGCAGCACCCATGATGCTCATGCCAGTCACTGCTACGACCGGCGTCGGTGGGTTGATCTTTACGATCGGCCTCGCGATCTACGGGGCCACCAATGAACAGCAGACTTGAGCAGGTGCTGATCGGTTTGAGCGTCCTGCTGTCGAGCAGAGGTAAGGCGAGCGTTGCATTGGTTTGAAGATTCAAACCGGGGTACCTGCGCCATCGGCCGTCACAATCGAATCGTGGCAGCCCGGGTCGTCTCTTCGGTACAGTCCATCCCTCGAAAGGGGAGAGATACCGTTTATGACCACTGCACCCGATACGGGCGCTTTTCCGCGGGTTGTTGAAATCGGCGAGGTTGCCGTTGCGTGGGCGGGGCGGCTGCTCGCGGATGCGGGTGCGCAGGTTCTTCGGTTTGAGACTTCTGCGGCGGATAAGCTCAGGCAGCGTGAGCTCGCGAGCGCGCTACACATCAATAAAGGCAGCATCTCTGGAGATGTCGCGACCTCAGAAGGCCGAGCGCGACTTGAACAACTGCTCTCGTGGGCTGACGTACTGCTACTCGATCTCTCTCCCGATGCTGCTGGTGCTTTCGGCCTGGATCCGCGCTCACTCATCACGTCCCACCCGTCATTGGTGGTGGTCTCTGTCACCCCCTTTGGCGTGCGTGGTCCGAGGTCCGGCTATCAGGCCACCGAGCTGACCATCGTGCATGGTGGCGGTTGGGCGAATGTCTGCCCGACCACCCATCTCGACCCTGACCTTCCACCCCTTAAGGTGTTTGGTGAGCAGAGTGCCTTTCTTGCCGGTACCAATGCGGCAATGGTCGCGCTCGCCACCTGGAGAGATGCTAAACGATCAGGGTGTGGTGACTTCATCGACTTGTCACAACAGGCCTATATCGCTTCGGTGCTGGAGGCCGGAATCCCGGCACTGGGTTACCGCGAAGTGGTGGCCCGTCGATTCCAGCCGCGTGGGTTGTTGCCCTGGCGCATCTTCCAGGCTAAGGACGCGCCCGTTTACGTCGTCTGCATCGAGCAGGACCAGTGGGAGCGGTTGGTGGAGTTTTTCGGCACGCCGGAATGGATGCAGATGGAGATCTTCGCAGACAACGCCAGTCGTGCCGCCAATCAGGACATCCTGCATGAACTGCTGCAGCAGGAAATCAGCGAGTGGAACAGCCGGGAGCTCTACGAAGCGGCTCAACGGTCGCGCATCGCAGTGGCGCCAGTTCTCAACTACTCGGATCTCCCTAACGAACCGCATCTGTCAGCCCGCAACTTTTTCCAGGTGACGGAGGATGTCGATGGCAAGCCTCTCAAATTGATGGCTAATCCGATCCTGACGACTCGCGGCCGTGCGGCGATTAGGCGTGCAGCACCGGGTATTGGCGCGGATGATGGAATGCTCTCGACGCTGTCCGCCCGCAGTACAGTTCAGGGCTCTGGTGTCGCATGTCGACCCCTCGAAGGAACTCGTGTGCTGGACCTGACCTGGGCATGGGCGGGACCGTTCTGCAGTTTGAACCTCGCGCACCTGGGCGCTGATGTCATCCGCGTGGAAAGCAGCTTGCGGCCGGATCTCTATCGACGCCTCGGCCTGTGGCCAGACGAGGTGCCGACTACGCTGAATACCTCCGGCATGTTTAATCAATGGCACCAGGGAAAACGCAGTGTTGCGGTGAACATACGCACTGACGATGGCAAAGCGCTGGTGCTGGGTTTGGTCGCACAGGCGGATGTGGTGGTGCAGAACTTTGCCACCGGCGTGCTCGAGCGAATGGGTCTTGGCTATGAGGCGCTAAAACAGGTTAACCCTCAGATCATCCTCGCCAGTGTCAGCGGGTTTGGACAAACCGGACCCTGTGCGGAGTACATGGGATACGGTCCCTCCGCAGCGGCGTTAACCGGTCTCTGTTCAGTCACCGGATATGAAGGTGGTAGGCCCGAAGAACTGGGACTGTCCATGCCGGACCCAACTTCCGGTCTGACCGCAGCGTTGGGTGTGGTCGAAGCACTGCTGCGCCGGGACGCCACGGGCACCGGTGATCACATCGATGTCTCACTCTGGGAAGCGACCGCGGTGCATGGTCTTGAAGCCTGGCTGCAGTTACAGCGCACCGGTGCGCAGCCGCTTCGTATGGGAAATCACGATCCGTTGATGTCGCCACACAACTGTTATCGCACGATGGATGAACCGGATGGGTGGGTGACCATTGCCTGTCGGAGCGACGCCGAATGGCAGTTGTTGGCTGAGCACATTGACCCTGCACTCGCGGTGAATCCTGGATTCGCGACGCTTGCAGATCGCAAGCAACATGAGGCGGAATTGGATCAGCGGATTGCCGAGTGGGCCATCGGCCGCGGTCGTTGGATGATCACGCGTGATCTTCAGGCACTTGGTATTGCCGCTTTCCCGACACTGAACACCCGCGACATTGCCGATGATCCACACCTGAATGCGCGTGGTTTCATCGAACGCCGTGCGCATCCCGAAGTTGGCGTACGTCCCCACACCGGCATGCCGTGGACGCATGACAAGCGAGCCAACGGTGTGCGCAAAGTGGCTCCATGCCTGGGCGCTGACACCGACCAGGTGTTGCGCGAAGTGCTTGGCCTGAACGATGCTCGCATCACGAGCCTGCGAGACGCGGGCGTGCTGGTTTGAACTTCTGCGATACCCGGTGCCCGCTCAGTAGGCCGATGCAGAAGGCGAATACCGGGCCCGCTCAGCCACTTCAAACTTGAGGTTCAGCGACTTCAGCCCGCGCAGGAAACTCGATGGCACGTGTGCGAACGAATCTGCCGGATCGGCGAGCCGGATGTTCTTCAGACGTTTGAACAGGATTGTGAAGGCCGAAAACATCTCCTGTCGCGCCAGTGCTGCTCCTGGGCAATGGTGTGGGCCAGAACCAAAGGCGAGATGGGCACCGGCTTTGCGCCGTTCGATGTCAAATGATTCACCGTCAGGGAAAACCGCCTCGTCGCGATTAGCGGAGGCATATCCCAGCGCGAGGCTTGAACCTTTCGGAATCTTCACCCCACCCAGCTCCGTATCCTGCGTGGTCGCTCGCCAGAGGTGCAGTACCGGGGTTTCGTAGCGCAAAGATTCTTCAATGAAATTCCGAATCAGTTTCGGATCGTTCTGCATCCTCTCGATGGTGCCAGGACGTTGCAGTAACAACATCATTCCGGAACCAATGGCGTTGGTCGTCGTTTCATTGCCACCGGTGAGCAGCTGATCGAGAAGGTCTTGCAGCTCAAACATATCGAGGGGTCGCGTCACACCGTGCTTGTCGGTGACCTGTGTGCGCACGAGATCGGTGATGATGTCGTCCTTGGGTTCGAGGCGGCGTTCGTCCATCACCGACGCGAAGAACTTCTGGGCTTCCACCACTTGACGAGCACACTCTACTGCGGCGGCTTCATCCACGAAACCACCACCCGGCGCCAACATGGCATCAGACCAGCGTTTGAGATCAGCGATACGCTCGCGTGGTACGCCCAGCTGATCGGCAATCACGGTGCAAGGCAGGGGAATGGAGAACTCGCTGACAAAGTCACACTCACCGCGATAAATAAACTGGTCGATGAGCTCGTTCACGCAGGTCTCTACGTAGTCGGTCATCTTGCGCACACGCGACACGGTGAAGGCATCGTTGATCAGTGCCCGATACATGGAGTGCACGGGTGGGTCGGTCCGCTGCAAGGTCGAGACCCGCTTCCACCCGTTTTGCGCGCGGTACTCTTCAGCGATGTTGCGAGCTTGACCACCACGGCTCGAGCCGTAGGTGTAGGTGTCGTTGGAGAATATCTCCGGGTGCTTTTTCACGTAGCGCAGGTCTTCATAACGCGAGACGTAGTACGCGCCGAGCTCCTTCATAAAGTACACCGGACTTTCTTCCCGGATCGTCTGCAGGTACTTGAAGGGACATTCCCGTACGGCGTCGTCGAACAGGTTGAATTTGTCGAGCTGTGTCATGGTGGCGATTCAACTCAGTGGATGAAGTGATGGGTGGAGCGGAGGGTAATCCCGAAGAATGTGGTACTCAACTTTCGCTCGAATTCTCTTCAAGCGTTTTGGCACGTCGCAGACTTTCTGCGTAGGGCTTGCGCCCGAACCAAAGCAGTACCGTGCCAAGGGTCCCGAAGAACGAGGTCAACGTGATAATCGACCAGCGCACGCCATCGGCATCTGGAAAAACTGAGGTGTTGAACCAGCCGGCGAGGGGAGGGCCGAGCATCATGCCGAACGATCCTACCAGCATGTTCACCGCAGCAACTTGCGCGCGAATGGTCGCAGGCGCGATGACCGGCAAGGCACCAGCGGCGATACCGAAGGGTGAGTTAATGAAACACATGGCCGGCGCATAGAGGATGAAGGCAATCGTTGGATCCGGTGCAAACTGGATGGCGATCATGAAGGGCATGGCGATGATGCCGCCGATCATACCTGCGGTGATGTTGGCGTCCTCGCGACCACGCCGTTCGAGCGCACGACCAAGCCAGGCGATGGTTAAAGGGCCAAGCGCACCGAAGATGGCGAAGATCCAACCAAACGTTTGTGAAGCATCGGATGCTTTCATCCCATGGACGCGCACGAAATACGACACTGTCCAAAACACGAACGCGTAACCCATCAGGTTCAGCGACAGAAAACCCAGGTGATGGCAGATCAGGGTGCGGGGATTCTCGCGATAGAACCTTGCGACCTCACCAAACGCCATTCGTGTTCCTGTGGGCGGTGTTCGCCGTTCCGGCTCAGGAAGGATCAAAAACACAACGGCCAGCAAAAGGCCCGGAAGCCCAAGCCAGATGAACGTTTGTTGCCACGGGTGCAGTTCACCGAAGAAAGGCAACACCATCGGTGGCAGGTCCATGACAACACTGAGCACAACACCACCGATGATGAAGGCGATGCCCGATCCAAGAATCGGTCCGAGCTGGTAGACACTCAATGCCAGAGGCAACTTTTCGCGTGGAAAGTAGTCACCGAGGAGCGAGTTCGTTGCCGGTGTCAGCGTCGCTTCACCGACACCTACGCCCATTCGAGCGAGCAATACTTGCCAGAAGTTTTGTGCGACCCCACACGCCGCAGTCATGAGTGACCAGAAGCCAATGCCCGCGCTGATGATGTAGGTGCGATTGCGGTTGTCGGCGAGCCAGGCGATGGGCAAAGCGGCCATCGCGTAAAACACCGCAAAGATGCCGTAAAGCCAGCCGATCTGTGAATCGTTGAGGCCGAGGTCCTGTTTCATCGGCTCGACGACGATGGCAACGACCTGCCGATCTACGAAAGATACCAATGAGGCAACGACGAGCAGCGCGACGATGCCCCAGGCAACCGCTGGGTGCGGGTAAGGTTTGGCCACGGAAAACTTTCCTCAGCTATTCAGATATTTGTCGAGGGTCTGATGCACGTGACGGATCCGCGCTTCCTGGTAGTTACCCAGTGTCTGTCCTTGCTTGCGTGCAGCTTTCATCCCGGCGCGCTGACGGAAAAAATTCTCGGTGTCCTGATCGAGCACGTGAGCAAGGCCTGTCGCCGCGAAGGCCGGCACGGTTTTATAACTCGTATCCATGTCGAGTTCGATCACCTCTTTAGGCGGCGGAGTTGAACCGTCAGCCGGGTTGGGACGAAGCATCAGGATTTCGTGAATACAGTGGTCGACATCGATGGGCCGGAACCGATAGATCAAGGGAATGCCAATGCCCGGGAAGAAACAGGCATTGGGGAACAGGTAGTACTCGATGGAGTCGAGCATCTGGCTGTTGCTGACCATGGAGAGATCCACACCCAGCTGCCGTCCCATCGCTTCCCGTTGAAGATCCGCATGGGCCTGGCGAGCACCTTTGCCCGCAGGCAAAGATTGTGGATCGTGACCGAGGGAGGCAAACAACTCTTCTTCAGTGAGCTGCTTGGGTAGGTGTGGGCTCGGATAACCAACCGTATGAACAAACCGGTTCACATGGTCACCCCAGAAGTCGTATTGCGCGTTCGCATCCCCCGCGGTGCGCAGACCTTCAGGGTGTGTGGCGAGGACGTGATAAGCCTCGAGAAAACCCTCCATGCACATTTTCCAGTTGCCGGGCAGGGTCTTCTTCATATGCAGCCACACGTAGCGATCCCGTAAGGGATAGGCGAACTGATCAAAATGACGGGGCAGCACACCCAGATAGTCGTTCAACGAACCCGCGTGTGGATCGAAGTTGATGAAAACAAACCCTTCCCACGTTTCACAGGGCAGCGCGGTCAATCCGAACGCCTCATCCTTGATGTGCGGGAAGTCCCAGCGGCAGGGAATCTCGCGGAGCGAGCCGTCGAGATTCCATGACATGCCGTGAAAGGGGCAACGGAAGAACTGTTTACCGGAGCCGCAGGTACCCGCATCGAAAAACTGCATTCCTCGGTGCGGGCAGGAGTTTACAAATGCACGGATGGAATGATCCTGCGTGCGAATCAGCATCGCCGAATAGGGCCCAACGTCATAAACGAACCAATCCCCTGGCCTCGGCAGGTGCTCTTCGCGACATGCCCACTGCCAGGTCCTTGACCATAATTTGTCGATCTCAGCGTCAAAAAACCCCTTCGATGTATAGCGGCTAAAGGGGAGGTCTTTGTCTCCCAGGAATTGATAGGACTGTTCCGTTAACGCTGCCGGCGGATGGTCGGCTTCCGGGCCGATGATGTCAGCCGTTGAAGGGCCTGGGCAACGTGCCTCTCCCGGTGCCAGGGTGGGGTCAGAGGGTGTACTCATGCGCAGGTTCATGACAGTCCTCAGCTGAGGTGGGATCGATGGGTATTAGATCACATTGGTTCCCGGAGTCAGCGAATAGACTCCAACCCAAGTACATCTGACCGGGCTACACGGAAGCGCCCTTGAAAGAGTCACAATCAGAGCGTCGAAGAGAACGCCGAATTCCTGTCAACCAAAAGGCGCTGGTTCGATTTTCCAATCGAGCCTCCTGGGTCTGTGTCATCCGTGATTTCTGTTCCATGGGTGTTTTGCTTCAGGGCGACACCGCGGCTCTGGCTACGGCTATCGGTCCTGACGACGTTCTACCGGTTGATTCACGGATGGAAGTGCACTTCCGGGGACCGAAAAGCGAAGGTGAACGCCGTCACATTTTGCTCAGGGGCATCGCGGTCCGTCGGTTTGAAGGGTCTCTCGGCGTCCAGTTTCCAGACGGCATTCCATCCAAACATCTTGATCTCCTGATCGATCGCGCCCGGCAGTTCGGTGTGGTCGAGTTGCAAGCGGACAAGGTCGGTAAAGGTGCAAGCGCTGCTCCCGTGGAAATGGTGGGCGAGGAGCAACTCAACCGCATTGCCCGGGAGTGCGCCGTTGCGGCAGCGTCCTGGATGCGGCGCTTTATTACGACGTTCCTCAGTGAGCTCCGCCGCGACCTGGGTGAGTGCACGCGACGTGCGATTTCGATGCGGGAGCGCGATGTCTTCAGCGAGGCGTTGCAGCGGGTTATGGAACAGACCGAGTCGATGCAGCAGTCGTTCCCGTCCTTTATTAGAAATCTTCTCGTTCGGCGTGAAGTGACGGTCAACACAGCGATTGCTGCGAACAGTGGAGCCGCTGCTGCCGCTGTTTCCGGTGACAGCGATTTTAATCTGTTTGGGAGCACGGGTCTTTCAATCGTCGAAAAAGACCGATTTGAAGAGTGGCTGGTCACCGCAGAGACCAACACAGCGCTGGAACGGGACGTTACCGAAGAGTTGTTCATGCTGCAGAACTGGTTCGGTCTGCTGCATCCTGAGTGGCAACGAAAGGACCATCTCCCGATTGGACCTGCGGTTATCGCGCGTGGTGTGAATCAGGCACTTGAAAGTGCCGGGATTGAGGATGCTGCACATCGACAGGCGGTGGTGACTTTTGGGCGTATCGCTAAAGAGAGCCTGCAACCGTTCTACCGCCGGTTCATTGCACGCTTCGAAAAGTCCGGTGCGTTCCCGACAGTCCGGCAGGTCGTTGAGCGCCAGCTGAAAAAGCGCCGTAGTGTACCTTCGAACACCGCGTCGGCGCCGATTCCGTCGCAACGATCCCTTACCGATGACAATCCATCCGCTCCGATGGCGGAGGGCTTTACGTCAGTCGATGGCGGTGTTCCCGCGCCCGAGTCGGCGGCGAGCCAGGCTGTCGCGCCTGCGGTGGTCGCTCCAGAGATCGATTCGGGTTTATCTAACAGACCGTTTAAGGCGACAGAACCGCTGCCCTCTTCCATGACCCGGCCGGCAGCGGCGGTCCTGAACAGTAGCTCGAACAGTATCTCGAACAGTACAAGGCCCCTCGTCCGGCGGCGACCGCGCAGTCCGCACCAAACACCCCTGAACCCGCCTTGACGGATTTAACCAACGCGATCGTGTTACCGCCGGGTACAGGAGCGGGCGTTGCTCTGGCAGCGCTGGCTCCAGTGATGGCACTGCCGATGCAGGCGTATTCGGATGCACCTGGACACAATCCGATTTCAAGTTTGCTGGAGCTCGCCAGTGGTAACCTGAAGCGGACTGGAGCAGCCGGTAGTGATACCACCGATGAAGTGGATTCCGATACATTGCTGCAAGTGCTCAATTTGCTGGGAAAGACGCGCCGTAAACCCGTTGGTGGTGCCGAAGTACTCATACCCGGCAGTTTGAAACAGGGCCTCATCGACGTGTTGTCTGCCCTCCAGGGCGCTGCTCCCGTGTTCGGGGCGGAAACCGTAGCATCGTTTGATCTGGTTGCAGATCTCGTGAACTCCGTCATGCAAGACGAACTCCTGTCACAGTCTCTTCGTGACTGGATTCGTCGCCTTGAAGTGACCTTGGGCAAGGAGTCCATGCGGCGGGGCCAGCTTTTCGAAGGGGAGCCGTCCGAACGTTATGCGCTGCAACTTCTCAACCAGCTTGAAGTGCTCGATGGAGCTGCTGATGGACGATCGGGTCTTTCGAGCAGCGACGTCCGCGCGATACTCACACGGCTCATTGATGAGTGGGACAAACGGGAGGATGCGTTCAAAGACGCCGTTGTCGAGTTTGCGCCAAAGGTGGATCTGCACAAGGCCCGTATCGAACGCAATCTGGCCCGTCTTGCCCAACAGAGTGAAGGTCGTGCGCGCCTGAGAAAAGTCTGTCGCCGTGTTCTCCACCAGATCGCGCCGATGATCGAGGGTAAGGCGATTCCTTCGGTTTTTCTCGACTTACTCAATCCCCATTGGCGCAATGTTCTGGTGACTACGGCTTTGCAAGCGGATGGCCGCTCGGTGGAGTGGAAGCAGCAGATCAACCTGCTGCACACACTGCTGAAACGCTGCAGCGGTCAACCGAACTCCAACCCGGGGAGGGTGAAGGAAGGTGTCAGCACCGGCGCGTTGATTGAAGGCGTACGGACGACGCTCGTGGCAGCGTCAGGCCCGCCGGTGCAAGGTGTGGTGGATCGCCTTCGGGCGTTACTCGATGGCGGCGTTGCAGAACCATTGATCGTGGTGGAGAACGACGCGCTTGCCGGCATGTTCGGCTGGGACGATGTGATGATCGACCCGGACCCGATGCCGCCATCCGTGGATGGAACGGAGCGGTCGCGTTGGCTCCTGAGTCTGGATAAAGCGCGGTCGTTGCTGCCTGGCGCCCTGGTGAAATTCAAGTCAACTGCAGACGGCGGCAACGAAGCAGCGATGCAGACACTCGCCTGGAAGGATTCTGATGGCGGCATTTTCACGTTTGCTGATCGTCGCGGCATATGGGTTCAGGACATCAAGCTGAAGGAATTTGTCGATGCCTTGAACAATCAAACGGCTGTCGTGCTTGAGGGGTACGATATGCCGGTGCTGGACCGGGTGACACACCGGGTCATGCAGCGTGTACACGAGCGCATCACCGCAGATTCCCAGCGTGATGATCTGACCCAGACGGGCAACCGCAAATCTAACGAGAAGTCTCTGTTGAAGGCGCTGGAACAGGCACGACTCGGCAGAGGCGTGCAATGCGCGTTGCAGATTGATGTGGATCGTTTCCAGTTCCTCAACATGTCTTTCGGTTTCGACACAGGTGATCTCGCGTTGCGAGAAGTTGCGCGGGCAACACAGAAGCTTTGCCACCAGCGTAATGCCGATCTGGCACGAATCGGCGGCGACGAATTTGCACTGGTTTTGTTTGATACTGATGTCGCTACTGCAGAAGAGTTAGCGGATGACATCATTTCAGCCATTCGCAATATCAGCCTCCGTGCCGGTGATCGTCAGGTTCAGCTTTCAGCGACCGTCGGCTTCCTCGAGCTTCACCCAACCTATAGCGGCGTGGCGGAAATTCTGTCCCATCTGGCTGCTGCCTACAGGGCGGGCAAGTCGGAAGGTGGCGATCGATCCTTCCTCGCGACGATTGATGACGACTCCTTGCGTGAACAGCGCGACCTCCTCGAGCTGGCGGGCAACGTCGAGCGGTATCTCGAAGAGGGACGTGTGCGGCTCAATACACAGCTGATAGCGCCCGCTCATGAAAACGCAGGGCACCTGCCGCACTACGAAGTGCTCATCACCGTGGATGACGATGCCGGAAAACCAGGCTCACCTTTCCGCTTCATCCAGGCTGCCGAACATTTCGGAAAGATGATTCATGTGGATCGATATGTCGTTAAAGAAGCGCTCAGTTTCATCGGACAGCACTCGGAGAAGTTCAGCGGTGCATCGGGGCTTTCCATCAACCTCTCCGGACAGTCCATCGCCAGTGCCGAGTTTCTGGTTTTCGTCCTCGATCAGTTCACTGCTACCGAAGCTGCACCAGAGAAGGTGTGTTTCGAAATCACGGAACCGGCTGCCGTTGGCAACATAGGTCAGGCGCTTGAGTTCATGGAAAAGTTCCATGTCATGGGTTGCCGTTTTTCACTCGATGACTTCGGTGCCGGTATGGCCTCCTTTGGTTATCTGCGCAGCATGCCCGTGGACTATCTGAAGATCGACGGCATGTTCGTGAAGAATATGGTGACCGACACGAGCGATCAGGCAGTCGTTCGTTCCATCAATGAAATCGGTCATTTTCTGGGCAAACGAACCGTTGCCGAATACGTACACGATGAAGCCACGTTTAATCTGGCCAGGGAAATCGGTGTGGACTACCTGCAGGGCTGGGGTATCGAGAAGCCCAAACCCATCGGCGCGTTGCTCAAGGAAGGTGGCGATGTGCTGCGTGAAGCCTCGTAGTTGATGGATAACGATCGAGGCGGGTCCAACCAGATCCGGTCAGTCCATCTTCGCAGGGTTGCTTCGTCTACCGTTGGGTGACTTGTCAGCCCGGTTCCAGTGCGTAGGGAGCCGTTTCTTCAACCTGACAGAACAATGACTGAAACAACCACCCTTCTGGCTTGCGCACGTAGGTTTCGCGATACCAGCCGATAATCCGCTGATAGCGGACGTTGCCGCCACCAAGATTCTCCGTGTACAGCATGATCAGCCGCCAGTGTCCGGTGGCGTGATCACCGCTCACCTCGATGATCGGGTTGATGGCGTGATGGGCTGAGTTGCGAATACGGCCGCTGGTTCCCACAGCACCGAGCAGTGACTTGATCGCCTCTCGACCTTCCGCTTTGCTCATGACCGTTGCTTCCCACGTCGCGTCTTCCGCGAACAGCGGACCGAGCAGGTTAGGGTCATGGTCGGCGTCACACGCAGCACAGTACCTGGCCTTCAGTTTGCGAATGGCTTCGATGTCTTCGAGCACCTGGATGCGTTGTTCGAGTGTGGTCATGGTCTCTCCCGTTCTCTCGTGATGGTGAAGTTACCACGGCGTGTTCCCACGTGAAGATGCCATTTGTTAAGGTGGATGGCACCTGGGTAGGGGATGCGGACGATGGTGTTTAAGCCTTTTGATTTGACCGGACGGGTTGCGCTGATTACCGGCGGCAACGGCGGCATCGGCCTTGGTATGGCGCGAGGGCTGGTGCAGTCCGGTGCCGAGGTCTGTCTTTGGGGAACCAACGCTGACAAAAACAATCGCGCGGTGGAAGCGCTGACCGCGCTGGGTGGTCGTGCCACCGCCTTCGTGTGTGATGTGGCTGATGAGGCCGCAGTGGAGCGCACTTTTGCAGCATCGCTCGAAGCCCATGGTCGCATCGACGGCTGTTTTGCCAATGCCGGGGTCGGCGGGCGCAATACCGCCTTTGATGAGATGACCACCGAAGAATGGGACCGCGTCATCGGCGTCAACCAGAGTGGTGTCTTCTATACGTTCCGCGCAGCGGCGCGTCACATGAAAGAACGAGCGCTCAACGGCGATGCCTTTGGACGCCTGGTTGGTACTGCAAGTCTCGCTGCTATTTCCGGTCAGGCGCGGGGTGAACACTATGCGCAGAGCAAGGGAGGATTGGTCGCCATGATCAAGGCACTCGCGGTGGAGTACGCCCGTTACAACGTGACTGCACATACGTTGTTACCGGGCTGGACCGAAACCGATATGACCCAGGGAGCGTTCAGCAATCCGAAGTTTGTCGAGAACGTCTTCAAGCGTATGCCAGTGCGGCGTTGGGGCAAGCCCGATGATTTTGCTGCCATCGCGATCTACATCATGAGTGACGCGAGCAGTTTCCATACTGCGGAGACCTTCTTGATTGATGGTGGGTACTTCGCGTTCTGATGTGAAGATGGTTGGCCGGAGATGAGATGATGACCGAGGCGACTTCGAAAGGATGGCTTGATCGCATCGAGCGTATCGGTAACAAGCTGCCTGACCCGGCGCTGCTGTTTCTGATCCTGGTGTTTGTGGTCTGGGTGTTGTCGGCCTTGTTGTCCGGGGTTGAGTTTGGTCACACCGACCCTCGTACGGGCTCGCCGCTGGTTGTGCAGAACCTGCTCAGCGGCACGGCGCTGACGACGTTCTTCACCTCCATGGTGACGACCTTCACCGCCTTCCAGCCGCTTGGTGTTGTGCTGGTCGCGATGCTCGGTATTGGTGTGGCCGATCACACCGGGTTCATTCGAGCGGCGCTGCGTTCACTGCTGCTGCGTACTTCGCCGAAAGTGCTGACGCCCATGCTGCTGTTCATCGCCATCGTCAGTCACAGCGCAGTGGATGCAGGTTATGTTCTGGTCATTCCACTGGGGGCAGTGATTTTCCAGGCGGCCGGGCGGCATCCGTTAACGGGTATTGCCGTCGCGTTCGCTGGCGTTTCAGGGGGATTCAGTGCGAATCCGTTGCCCTCAGCGCTTGATCCCATGTTGCAGGGTCTCACCCTCAGCGCCGCGCAGCTGCTCGATCCCGGCTTCATCAACAACCCGCTCAACAACTGGTTCTTCACGGCGTCATCGACGCTCCTGATCATGCTCGTGGGCTGGTTTGTTGCAGACCGTATCGTGGAACCGAGGCTGATGCGGCTGACCGTCAACGGTGACTTCAGCGAGGCGCCAAAACTCGAAGCGATGAATGAGGCCGAGCGGCGTGGTTTAAGGGCGGCAGTGCTCGCGATGCTTGGTGGTGTGGTGTTATTGGCGCTAACCGCGTGGCCCGAAGGCAGTGCATGGCGTTCGCCGTCAGGTCCGCTGACGGCAGCGGATGCACCACTGATGAAGAGCATCGTGCCGATCATCTTCGTACTCTTCCTGATTCCTGGTGTGGTGTATGGCTATGTCGCGGGCTCCGTGAAATCTCATCGTGACATCGTCGCCGGCATGACCCAGGCCATGAGTGGCATGGGGTACTACATCGTCATCGCATTTTTTGCTGCGCAGTTCATCGCCGAGTTTGGTCGATCCAATCTCGGCGCCTTACTCGCGCTGGAAGGTGCGTCGGTTCTGCAAGCAGCGGCGATGCCAGGCGCGGTAACCATCATCGGTGTGGTGTTGATGACGACGCTGGTCAATCTCTTCATCGGTTCGAGTTCAGCGAAGTGGGCGCTGCTCGCACCGATCCTTGTGCCGATGTTGATGCAGCTCGGCATCTCACC
>SYFY01000184.1 GCA_005799745.1 Gammaproteobacteria bacterium | reverse complement strand
GAAGGAATAACCGAGCGGCAAAACGAACGAGGACACGCGGTTGCTACAGCCAAACTTCTCGAGCTGAGCGAGCGTCTTCGGATAGGCCGCTTCTGACGAAGTGGTGGCGAAGGCGAGTAACACCGGTTCTTGCACGGCTTTGAAGAGTCCGACGGCTCGACCACGCAGTACCAGGTACGCGGCTGTAAAGAGCACGCCCCAAAGGATGACGATGCTGAGGTAAAACTCCGCCATGAAGGTGCCGTAGACCGCGATGACTTCGAGCCCACTTTTCGCAATCGCTGACGACACCGCTGCATACACGGCGAACGGCGCGAACCACATCACCATCATGGTGACTTTGAGCATCACGTAAGACACGCCTTCCAGCGCATCCACCAAGACGGTCGACTGTTTGCCGACGGCGGCACAACCGATGCCGAAGAACACCGAAAACACGACGATCTGCAGGATTTCGTTTTTCGCCATGCCATCAACGATGCTGGTTGGCACGAGATGTACGATGAATTCCTGGAAGCTCAGAGAGGTACTGGTTACGCCACTCGCTGCGGCGGCGTCTGGCAACTCGATATTGAGGTTTACGCCGGGCTGGAAGAAGTTCACGAGCACAAGGCCAAGCGTCAAGGAGACCAGTGAGGCACCGATGAACCAGGTCATCGCCTTAAGACCGATACGTCCGACGGATTCCACTTCACCCATCTTGGCGATGCCGACGACGAGCGTCGCGAAGACGAGTGGTGCGATCACCATCTTGATGAGGCGCAGGAAGAGGGTAGTGACCATGCCGCAGACTTCGATCCATGTGGCGGTATCGACGCCCAACGCTCTGAGAATCAAACCCGAAGCGATGGCAAGTACCAGCGCGATCAAAATCCACCTGGTCAACGAATTGCCTGAAGTCATTCCCGCCCCTTAGCTATCCCGCGATGGAGTATCCGTGCTCTTGGATTCAAGTGCCAAGTCAATCTACCCGGAATCTATCGGGAGTTTTTTGCAAGCTTGTACCCAAGCCCCGCCGATGGCACTGTCGCCAGCCAGTTCAGGAACAGCGCCGTCGCCCCTATGGCCCCCGAAATCCGCAACGCCACGATGGCGAAGATCTCCTGGCAACTTCTGCCGCTTCTGATCATCAGCTACCTCGTCGCCTACATCGATCGAACCAACGTGGCGTTCGCAGCCATCACGATGAACGCCGATCTCGGCATCTCGGCTTACATGTATGGCTTGGGTGCCGGCATCTTCTTTATCGGCTACGCGCTGTTCGAAGTGCCGAGCAACCTAGTGCTCGCCAAAGTTGGGGCGCGTCGCTGGATCGCCCGCATCATGATCACCTGGGGCATCATTTCCGGGCTGCAGGCGTTTGCGCAAGGGCCAACGAGTTTTCTGATTCTGCGGTTTTTCTTAGGCGTTGCTGAAGCCGGTTTCTTTCCCGGAGTGCTGTACTACCTGACCCATTGGTACCCCCGTGAGTATCGTGGCCGTGTGATCTCTGCGCTGTTCGTCGCGGTCCCGGCATCGAACGCGATTGCCGCGGCGATTTCCGGTGCGATTCTTGAGCTCGATGGGTGGCTGGGTTTCAAAGGTTGGCAGTGGATGTTCATCCTTGAATCACTGCCTGCAGTGGGTCTTGGGTTTGTGGTTTACCGAAAACTCATAGATCACCCTTCAGAAGCGCCGTGGTTGCGCGATGAGGAAAAGACCTGGCTTCAATCGGAGCTCGATGAAGAGCGGGCTGAAGCGGCCAAACAGGTCAAGCCTGGAATCCTGGCCACACTCACGGACTCACGACTGATCACACTTTCGATCATCTGGCTTTTCACGCTGACCGCGAGTTATGGCCTCGCGTTTTTCCTGCCGCTGATCGTCAAAGGTCTTGGGTACACCAACATGGTCACCGGGTTTCTTTCGGCGATTCCCTGGACGATTGGTGTCGCAGCGTTGTTGTTGGCTGGCTGGTCGAGTGACCACTTCAAGGAGCGTCGGTGGCATTTGATCATCGCGTTGACCGTCGGAGGCATCGGCCTCGCGTTGGCCGCGATTAATCTGACGTCATTGCTCGCCATCGCCGGAATGAGCCTCGCCGCCGCAGGCATCTATTCATCAAGACCGTCATTCTGGCCGATTCCGTCCATGTTCCTCACCGGTGCCGCCGCAGCTGCTGGGATCGCGCTGATCAACAGCTTCGGTAATCTCGGTGGCTACGTCGGTCCGTTTATCGTTGGCTGGATTCGTGAGTCCACCGGAAGTTATGAGATGGCGCTTATTTTCCTGGCGGGTTGTGCGCTGGTGGCGGCTTTCCTGACGATACTTGCGCGTCGGGCAACGCTCGGCGCCGCTGCGGATCGTTGACGATCAGCACGTCCCGAAGGTTGTCAGACGCAAGCGTTACCTGAGATGCTGGCGCTTCACCTCTCCCTGGAGTGATCACACATGAAGAAGACGTTGGCTGGTGTTTTGTTGATGGGCGTATCGGCATTTGCTGCTGCGGCGGAACCTGATTTTTCCAACGTGCAAATCACCACGTTGCCGCTCGCACCGGGCCTTGCCATGTTGATTGGGCAGGGTGGCAACATTGCGGTTTCCACCGGTAGTGATGGCCCGGTCATCGTCGATGATCAGTTTGCGCCCTTGGTGCCGAAGATCACTGCGGCTGTGAAGGCGCTGCAGGATGCACCGATTCGTTTTGTCATTAATACCCATCACCACTTCGACCATACCGGTGGCAACGAAGGTTTTGGCAACGCCGGCGCGTTGATTTTTGCGCACGAAAACGTGCGCACCAAAATGGCATCGGAACAAGTTTCGCGCCTCATGAACCGCACGATGCCGGCATCACCGGAAGCGGCGCTGCCTGTCGTGACCTTTGACGATGGTGTAACGCTCCATTGGAATGACGAGATCATTCGCGTTGAGCATGTCGCGTCCGCGCATACTGATGGCACAGCCATATCTGGTTTGAGAAGGCCAACGCCGTGCACATGGGTGACACCTTCGTGAACGGCGCTTTTGCGTTCTGCGACGTTGAAGGCGGTGGTCGATTTAGCGGATTGATTGAATCCGCTGCCGGCGTACTCGCACGGGTGAACGATGAGACCAAGATCATTCCGGGTCATGGCCCGCTCGCTACGAAAGCAGATCTGCAGAAATTTCACGACATGTTGGTGACCGTCAAAGAGCGTGTAGCGAAAGGCATCGCCAGTGGCAGCTCGATGGAAGCCTTTATCGCCACGAAACCGCTTGCTGATCTTGATGCAGCATAGGGCGGCGGGTTCATGAAGGGCGAGCAGGTGGTCACGCTCGCGTGGATAAGCCTGTCGACGAAATAAAATCGTAGTTTGGAAATCGAGGACATCATGAGTGACAAGCCTGCGTACGTACCACCTCGCGTCTGGACCTGGGAACAGGGCAGTGGTGGGCGCTTCGCCAATATCAATCGCCCCATCGCGGGTCCGACCCACGACAAAGAACTGCCCGTTGGTAAGCACCCCCTACAGCTCTATTCACTTGGTACGCCCAACGGCGTGAAAGTGACGGTGATGCTCG
>SYFY01000183.1 GCA_005799745.1 Gammaproteobacteria bacterium | reverse complement strand
TCGCCGACCGGGTCGTCAAAGATCCTCAGGCAGTCGTCAAAGCCGGCGACATCGTGATGGTGAAGGTGCTCGAAGTGGATGTGGCGCGTAAACGCGTGGGACTGTCGATGCGTCTGGCCGACGCCGCACCGAAACAACAACCACAGGATCAGCGTGAGCTGCGGCGTGATGCGCCGTCAAACGCACGTGCCGACAATCGTGATCGTCCACGTGGCAACAACAAGCCAGCAGACACACGGTCACTGGGCTCAATGGCAGATGCGTTTGCCAACGCCCGCAAGAAGTAGCGGCCTTCGTGCTGAAGCGATCGTTAACCACTTCAGCACACTCTATCAGTACTTGAGCACACCTGGCCGATTGGCGTAGCCGAGATAGGCGACCCGCCGAAAGCCAAGGTCCATGTTTGCCGCAATCACCCGAACATGACCGTCATTCACGATCTCGAAGTCCTTCTGCACTTCGAGGTTCTTGCGCATGGCATCGTTCATTGCGCTTTTCAGTTCGACGTCAAAAACGTAAGGCGCCGGTACTGCGCTGTATGGCTTGAACGCACCTGAATGCGCTCGTCGTACCGTACGTTTAGCGCCTGCACTGATCAGATCCCGAGCGCGAGCGGGAGGAATGCAGTCGGCCGCCTGATTGGAAAGGGCTTCTTTGACGATCACACATTCGGCATCGGGATTTATCGCCGCAACTTGTTCAGCCACCACCTGATCGCCACTGACCATGCCGATGGGTACACCCAGTTCACCCGCGCGTATCGCAAAAAAATCGGGCTCACCGATGGGTAATCCATGCAACGACACGAGTCGAAAACCCTCATAAGAAATAGTGTGCGCCATGATTCCGGGCCTGGATCCGGCGCGAGCGTGATGGCCGATCAGCAGCACCACACCACAATCTGTTTTGAGTCCCGCCATCGTTGTCGATCCACCCCGCCCAGCCCCTCGAATGACACGACAACGTGGATCGATTTCATCCATGAGCAGTACACACAGATCCTCTACGCCGTGGTTCTCTTCGACGACCACTTCTGTCGCACCACCGGCAAAGGCGCCAGCAATTGCAGCATTCGTGTCGAGTGTCATTAGGCGGCGATTGCGCTCGAAGTCGATACCTCGAGGCGAAACATCCGGCCAACGAACGAGGCCGCTGATACCTTCCATATCGACGGAGATATAAACCTTCATCTGTGTACCCGCTAGTTAGGAAATCTCTGATCAATTCGCTCCAGCGAGTTGATCACGTCGGCACCCTCCGGGCGCCTCGCAGCGCATCCTTGCACTGCATAGGTAGGTCTGCCTAATCAGACCTACCTTAGTTGAACTCAACTCCGGCCAGTGAACCTTCTTCGCGCCACGCATCGAGGATGCGTGAAAACGCCATGATGCCCGGGGCATAAGCGCCGTTACGTCGAATCAGCTCACCTTGTGGTTGGCCCTCGTTGTTGTAATACCCCGGTGTGCAGGTCTCGAGAAAGTCGAGGCTCATCACCGATGCGGCGACCACCTTCTGCACCCAGTCTTCTTCCGCCGCTTTGGAGATATCCAGGATTCGCGCCTGCCGAGCCACGGCGTTCTTGAGCACATAGGCGATGTGGCGCGCCTGCACATCGATCACATGGGGAATATTGGCACTGCCACCCACTTGTGAGAGGCCCATGATCAACAGGTTCGGAAAACCGTTGGTGTGCATGCCGAACATCGTCGACACACCGGCACGCCATTTGTCACTGAGTGCTACACCACCTTCACCATAAACCTGATAACCCGCACGACGTTCCATGGGCGTGCCGACTTCGAAACCACTCGCATAGATAATGCAGTCGAGTTCGTATTCTTCACCGTCCGCGACAATGCCTTTCTCCGTGATCCGCTCGATGCCCTTGCCGTTGGTATCAATGAGCTTCACGCCTGGACGGTTGAAGGTCTGCAAGTACTCGTCGTGGAAACAGGGACGTTTGCAGAACTGGCGGTACCAGGGTTTGAGGTTTTCAGCCGTCTCGCGATCTTCGACCACCGATTCTGCGCGCGCACGAATCTGCTCCATCTTCTCGAAGTCAGCGAGTTCGATGGTGCGGATGATCTCGGTTGGTGTTGAGCCCTTCATGTTCCGACTGCGCAGGAGTTTGCCGATAATCTCGGTCCAACCGTCCATCACTTCGTCGACTTCGGCGAAGCCACCTCCGGTAATGGTCGAGAAGTTTTCCATACGACGTCGCTGCCAACCGGGCTGCAGTGTGTTCGACCAATCGGGGTCAGTCTTTCGATTGGCGCGCACATCGATACTCGAGGGCGTGCGCTGAAAAACATAAAGCGCCTTCGCCGAAGCGCCGAGATGTGGCACACATTGCACTGCTGTAGCACCGGTGCCGATCACTCCGACCCGTTTGTCTTTGAGTTTCTCGAGGTTGCCGTAACTGTCCCCGCCGGTGTAATCGTAGTCCCAGCGGCTTGTATGGAAGGAGTGCCCCTTAAACGAACCAATGCCCGCAACACCCGGCAACTTGGGGCGATTCAATGGACCGTTGGCCATCACCACAAACCGCGCATGGAAGTTGTCGCCACGATCCGTGGTCACACGCCAGGCAGAGGCATCAGCATTCCAACGTAGTTCAGTGATCTGTGTTTGGAAGAGTACGTCGCGATAGAGGTCGAAGTGTTTACCGATCCGTTTGCTATGGGCAAGGATTTCCGGAGCTTTGGCATATTTTTCTGTCGGGATATAGCCGGTTTCTTCCAGCAACGGCAGATAGATATAGGCCTCGGTATCACAAGCTGCTCCGGGATATCGGTTCCAATACCACGTGCCACCGAAGTCCCCGCCTTTTTCGATCATGCGAATTTCCTCAACACCGGCTTCTCGCAATCGGGCGCCGGCGAGCAATCCCGCGAAACCACCACCGATCACCAGGAATTCGACCGTGTCCGTTTTCGGTGCACGGACAATCGGCGCGACATAGGGGTCTTCAAGGTAGTGACCAAATTCATCCTTGATTTCGATGTACTGGGCATTGCCCTCCGCTCGCAGACGCTTGTCGCGCTCTTCGCGGTACTTGCGCCGCAGCGTTTCTGGATCAAAAGCGGGTGATTGAGTGGTGGCATCAGTCGACATGCAGGACTCCGTGACGGGAACGCGGGAACAAACCAGATTCGCGAACGTTCCGAAGCTATTTAAAACACGTTCTACCGTATGTTGCCGCGTTCGCCCAACCTGCACAAGATCACGATGCCTGTGTGAAACAGGTCTCACGCGTCGTGAGACATATGAGTTACACCCCGCTCACAAATGACGTGAACCTCTGCCACAGTGCAGTCAGCCGACTGCGGTTACCATGCCGTCGATCCAGGAGAAAGTTGTACCCGGATGAAGAAAATGAAGGTCGAGACCATCAAGGGCAGCCGCTATGAACAGCAAGGAGAACACTATCTCGTGCTCTGTGGCGCCGAATCAGGAGTGGTTCGCGTATACCATGAAGAAACGGGGCATGTCGAAGAGGTTGACCTGCTGACTGTGGTCGAGCTGCTCGCAGCCTGATTGGATCGAATTGAACATAACCCGCCGAAAAACGGGTGTGACGTTGCCAGCGGTTGTTGGCGAGACGTTCCGGTAACAACCGGGATGTAAAAGGAAAAAGAACCGGTAGAACCCGGGTTAGAAACGGAATCTAGAGATGTCCACGCTGCTGGCGATCAACAATTACCACTACCCACGTGGTGGTGGCGAAGGTGTGTTCTTTGAACACAACCGGCTGCTCTCCGAACGCGGCTGGAACGTCGTGCCGTTCAGCATGCAGCACTCTAAAAATTTGCCATCCCCTTGGTCTTCTCACTTCATCGAAGAACTGGAATTCGACAACCCCTACCCGTGACTCCAAAAAGTGAAAATGGCGTCAAAGGCGGTGTATTCGTTCGAGACCCGAGGCAAGATCAGTGACCTCATCGAGCGAACTCAACCGACCATCGCGCACTGTCACAACATCTACCATCACTTGTCACCTTCAATTCTGCATGAGCTCAAGGCCCGTCACGTTCCGGTGGTGATGACGCTGCATGATCTTAAAATCGCATGCCCGGCCTACAAGATGCTTAGCAACAATGAGATCTGTGAACGCTGCAAGGGCGGCAAATTCCGCAACTTGTTGGCGCGTCGATGCATGAAAGGATCTCTGGCGTTATCTGGAGTCGTCTGGCTGGAGTCGACCCTGCATCGCTGGCTCGGCAGTTATACGGGATGTGTTGACCGTTTCGTTGTGCCTTCGAGGTTCTTTCTGGAGAAATTTGTTGAGTGGGGTTGGCCCAGGGAGCAGTTTGCCTACATACCCAACTTCATCGATGCACGGACGCTAGAACCGCGTTATGCCGCGGGTGAACGATTCGTGTATTTCGGCCGCCTCTCTGAAGAAAAAGGCGTGGACACTTTTGTCACCGCCATCGCCAAAAGTGGCACCAAAGGGACCATCGTCGGAACCGGACCCATAGAGGCGCACCTCAAAGAATTGGTCAGAGAACTCGGCGCAGACATCGAGTTCGCCGGCTTTCAGACCGGCGCGAATCTGCATGCCCTTGTTGCTGGCGCAGGAGCGATTGTGTTGTCTTCGGTGTGGTACGAGAATGCCCCGCTTTCGTTGATGGAGGCCTCCTCGCTCGGCAAGCCTGTACTGGGTGCCCGCATCGGCGGTATCCCCGAGCTGATCCGCGAAGGCGAAACCGGAGCCATCTTCGAAAGTGGTTCAACGGACGATCTGGTCAGGCTGCTCGGCCACTATCAAGCAATGAACAACGCTGAAATCGAACGTCAGGGAAAGAACGGCCGCGAATGGATCACGACACAATTTTCCTCCGCCCGGTACATCGATTCGATCTCAGGGCTTTACCGCAACATCCTGCAGGAACGTCGATGAAGACGTACCCCGCAGGTTACCCCGTTTGTCATCCCAGGAAGGCATGAACCCATTTAATATCGCCTACATCGGCCAACGTGGTGTACCACCGACATTCGGTGGCGTAGAACGCTACGTCGACGAAATCGTGCGGCGAGTACCGGCGCAGTTTGCGGACACGTGGACTTACTGCCGGCGCCACTATGTCGGCGATACGAAGGTGGACTACACCCATCAATTGTACGCGCCGAGCCTGCAGGCAAAGGGACTCGAAGCCTTCAGTCACTCGTTCTTCAGCGCGGTGGATGCCGTACGACACAGATTTGATTTGGTGCATTTTCAGGCGCTAGGACCCGCTCTCTTTTCGGCCATTCCAAAAATCTCTGGCAGCAAAGTTGTTGTGACAGTTCACGAGCTCGATTGGCTACGCGAGAAGTGGGGCCGCGTGGGACGGTCAGTGATCAAGTCCGGCGACTGGATGATGGGTCACTCGGCGGACGCGATCATCAGCGTGTCTCGAAACTTGAAAAGGTATTACGAAGACCGATATCGCAAAGAGTGTTTCTTTGTGCCGGTTGGTTTCAGCGCTCCCAAGGTGCTACCGGTCAACCTGATCCACAAGAATTTTGGACTCGAGCCCGGCAAGTTCATTCTCTTTCTCAATCGTCTAGTCCCTGAAAAAGGCGCGCACTAACTCATTGAGGCTTTCAAATCGCTCAAAACCGACTTGAAGCTCGTTGTCGCCGGACACGACGATTCCGGCGGCAGTTACACCATGAGGCTCAGGAACATTGCCGACGGTGATCCCCGCATAATCTTTACCGGCTATGTCTCGCGTGACGAAGTTCACGAGATATACAGCAACGCGTTTCTCTTCTCGCTGCCGTCAGACCTTGAAGGTATGCCAGCGGTGATTCTCGAAGCTCTAAGCCACGGGTGCCCCGTGCTCACTTCGGACATCCAGGAAAGTCTCGACGTCATTCGCCACGGTGAAGAACAGTTCGGCTTTGTGCATCGCGCTGGAGATGTGGACGATCTGACAAAACAGCTCCGCCGCTTGGTGGAGAATCCCTGTCAGGTGGAAAAACTCAAAGGCCCTGGGCGTGACTTCGTTAACCGGAATTACTCTTGGGACCGCGCCGTCGAAATGACGGTGGACGTTTACAAACACGTATTGGGTGTCTAGGCATTCACCGACAGCAGGAAGCCGGGTCATGTCTGAAGCCATCATCGTCACCGGTGCTGCCGGTTTTATTGCCAGCCATATCGTTGATCGACTGCTGGCAGAAGGTCATACCGTTACCGGCATCGATAACTTCCTGCTAGGTCGCCGCGAGAACTTAGTCGAACCATTGCAAGACAGCCGTTTCACGTTGATCGAAGCGGATCTCGCCAACGCCGACGAAGCAGCGTCCGTCTTTGCCGCCGTTCAGCAGCGGCAACCGGTCACGCAGGTTTGGCACATGGCGGCCAACTCAGATATCAGCGCGGGCATTGCTGATGCCAACGTCGATCTGCGCAATACCTTTCTCACCACCTACAACACGCTCGAGGCGATGAAACGTCACGGCATTCGACGTCTGGCTTTCGCTTCAAGTTCAGCCATTTACGGTGATCTGCCAGTGGCGCTCACGGAAACCACAGGCCCCCTCTTCCCGATTTCAAATTACGGCGCCATGAAACTCGCTTCAGAAGCGATCATCTCGGCCGCGGTGGAAAGCCATCTCGAACGCGCCTGGTTGTTCCGTTTTCCGAACGTGATTGGCCATCGCTCCACTCACAGTGTGATTCACGATTTCATTCGCAAGCTGCGAGCTAATCCTCGCGAACTGGAAGTGCTCGGTGATGGCAACCAGCAGAAGAACTACCTGCACGTGCGTGATCTTGTTGCGGCCATGTTCAGCATCGTTGAACTCGGCCAAGACAAGCTCAACTGGTTCAACATCGGCAATCGCGATGCGGGTGCGACAGTTCGATTCATCGCGGAGTCGGTGATCGAAGCCATGCAGCTCGCTGCAAGAATTCGCTACCCCGGCGGCGCCAAGGGCTAGGTCGGCGACGTGATCATGGATCACTTTGGTGACGGCTTGGCATTCGGCGTGGCCATCACTTACGTTCGTCAGACTGAACCACGAGGCACTGCGGGTGCTATTCTTGATGAGCTCGATGCCGTCAACGGAACGATGGTGGTGATGTACGGCGACACCATGCTCGATGTGGATCTCAACCGCTTCGTTAACGCACATCGACATGCGGGTGCCGAAGCAACGCTGTTCCTGCACCCCAATGATCACCCCCACGATTCCGATCTGGTGGCTATCACCGATGATGGGCAGGTCACCGGGGTTTTTCCCTATCCCCATCCTGAAGGTTTCATCGCTGCCAATCTCGTCAACGCCGCGCTTTATGTGATCGAACGATCTGCGTTGTTGCCCTTCCAGGCACTACCGGGATTGCTCGACTTTGGCAAACATCTCTTTCCACGCATGCTCGAAGCCGGCGCACGGCTCAAAGGTTACAACAGTCCGGAGTACATTAAAGATGCAGGTACACCCGAGCGAGTGGACAAAGTTGTTGGCGACTTGCGCTCCGGACTGATCAACGCACGCAGCTTGCGCTCACCTGCCCCCGCAGTGTTTCTCGACCGTGACGGCGTGCTCAATCAGGAAGTGAATCGGATCAGTCATCCGTACCAACTGGTCTTGATCGACGGGGTCGCTGCAGCGCTGAAAAAACTCAATCGATCCTTCTATCGGACTGTGGTCATCACCAATCAACCGGTTGTGGCGTGCGGCGATTGTGATGAGGCAGGCCTGCGTCGCATTCATGACAAGCTGGAGACCCTGCTTGGCCGGGAAGGTGCGTATTACGACGCGCTTTACTACTGTCCCCACCATCCGGAGTGTGGTTTTGCAGGTGAACGGGTTGATCTGAAAATCGAGTGCACCTGTCGTAAACCGGCGACGGGGTTGATTGACCGCGCCTGTGCCGAACTCAACATCGACCGCTCGCGCTCCTGGTTCATCGGCGACACCACCGTCGATATCCTCGCCGCGCAACGCGCAGGCATTGGCTCCGTATGTGTCGAGACTGGACACGCTGGCAAAGATGGACGACATCCTGTCGCCGCTGATTTGATCTGCGCGGATCTCGGTGCGGCGGTGACTTTCATTCTGAAGGAAGAGCGAGTTACACCATTGGTCAAGAAGACCGACTAACTTGCAAAGGACAATTTGTGCGCTGGACGCAAGATATCCGAACCATGTCCGCTTATCCTGAAACATGTACTCGCGGGTCAGCTCAACTGACACCAGAACCGATTTTGTGAACTACTACACGGAACGACACTATCCATGATCATCAGCAGAACCCCCATGCGGATGAGCTTCGTCGGCGGCGGCAGCGACCTGCCGTCGTTTTATCGTTCCTTTGGTGGCGCTGTCGTGAGCAAGTCAGTCGACAAATACGTCTACGTCACCGTTAACCCGAAGTTCGACAACGACATTCGCGTCAGTTATTCGAAGACCGAAGAAGTACGTTGTGTCTCGGAAATTCAGCACCAGCTCGTACGTGAGTTCCTGCTGATGTTAGGCATCAGAGGTGGCATCGAAATCACATCGATCTCCGATATCCCTTCTCGGGGTACAGGGATGGGCACATCAAGTTCGTTTACCGTTGGTCTGCTGCACGCTTTGCATGCCTACCGCGACCAGTACGCATCCGCAGAACAGCTGGCTGCGGAGAGCTGCGAGATTGAGCTCGGCCGTTGCCAGGAACCCATCGGCAAACAGGATCAATATGCGGCGGCCTATGGCGGCTTCAACCTGATCCAGTTTCACGCAGACGACCCGGTTTCAGTAGACCCCATTATCTGTAAGCCGGAGACCATTCGCGCCATCGAATCAGGTCTGATTTGTTTCTATACCGGTATTACCCGTAGCGCTTCGAACCTCTTACGCAATCAATCGGACCTCATGAAGTCGAGCGGGGACAAACAACACACCCAGCAGACGATGGTGAAACTCGCCTATTCCCTCGAGGACGAACTGCAACGCAACAACATTTCGGCGTTCGGTGAAATCCTGCATGAGAACTGGGAACTGAAGAAGAGCATCAGCGACGACATCAGCACTTCCGCCATCGACGATTGGTATAGCCGAGCAATCGGAGCCGGCGCCACGGGTGGCAAGTTACTCGGCGCAGGCGCAGGTGGATTCCTCGCGTTTTACGCACCGCCGGATCGTCACGAAGCGGTCAAGGCGGCGTTGTCTGACTTGCGTCCGGTACCGTTCGCTTTTGAAAACGGCGACAGCCGCATCATTTTTTACCACTGACACCACTAAACAGAACCGGTAACTCCGGCTTTGATGGAGCACGACGTCCCATGAGAACACCAATCGCAAATTCCGCCGACTACTTGAGCCGTCTTGGCAATGTTCTGAAGTCGCTCGATGCGGCACAGATGGATGCAGGCGTTGACCTCATTGAGCGCACCTGGCGTGCAGCCAAGCAGATCATCACGCTCGGCAATGGTGGCAGTGCGCTCATGGCATTGCATTTCATCAATGACTAGAACAAGAGCATCTTCCTCGCCACCGGCACCCCGTTCTACGGTCGCAGCCTCTGCGACAACATCGGCATGGTGATGGCGTACAGCAACGACATCTCCTACGAAGATGTTTTTATTGAGCAGCTCAAGAACGTGATGAAATCGGGTGATCTGGTGCTCGGTATCTCCGGCAGCGGCAACTCAGAAAACGTGCTCCGAGCGGTACTTTGGGCCAACGAGAACGGTGGCGTCACCTTGGCGCTGTGTGGTTATACCGGTGGCAAGCTCAAGGGTTTGGCAAAACACCACGTCCACGCCGACGTCAACGACATGCAACTCTCTGAAGATGTGCACTTCTTCTTCGGCCACATCGTCATGCAGAAACTCTGCGGCGAGAAGATGTGCTGATTTAGGTCCGTGTGGGAGCGGCTTCATGGCCGCGAACCTGCTACGCGGCACTCATGAGAAAATCGCGACCGGGAAGTCGCTCGTACCATGGCGCTTCCCACGGTTGCACTGATCATCCTCCCCGTTTAGTTTGTCCCCCTCGCCCGCGGGACCGGCTCCATACTCAAGGACCCGCCGCGGCCAAAACGATCTGTTTTCCGATACGTTTTCGGGGGGAATTTCATGAAAGGCACAGTGCACTACGAAGTGCGTGGCAATGTCGCGCTGCTCACCGTCGACAATCCACCCGTTAATCCACTGTCGAGCGGCGTTCGCGCCGGTTTGCACGAAGGCATCAACAAGGCGCTCGCTGATACTGCGGTACAGACCATCGTCCTGACGGGTGCTGGACGGGCGTTCATCGCCGGCGCTGACATCTCTGAATTTGGTGGTGAATCCAAAGGCCCCGGGCTCGCGGAATGCCTGCGCAACATGGAAAACAGCACCAAACCGATCATCGCAGCGCTGAATGGCACCGCCTTCGGTGGCGGCCTTGAAGTCGCCCTCTGCTGCGACTACCGCGTGGCACTGCCCACAGCTCAGGTGGGTTTGCCTGAAGTGAAGCTCGGGCTATTGCCCGGCGCCGGTGGCACTCAGCGTCTGCCCCGTTTGATCGGCGCGGAGAAGGCCCTCAAGTTCATGCTCTCCGGCGATGGCATTCCCGCACCGCAAGCGAAAGTGCTGGGCATTGTTGATGCCGTTATCGAAGGCGACATCGTTGCGGGTGCGGTCAAGTTTGCACAAGACCTCGTCGGCCGTGGCAGCCCCACACGCAAGATCCGTAACGAAACGAAGATGATAGATCCGGACCGCGGCAACGACAAAGTCTTCATGGAAGCGCGTCAGCAGGTGGCGCGCACGATGCGGGGTCGATTTGCGCCCGAGATGATCATTCAGTGTGTAGAAGGCGCTGTGAATGCCGGCACCTTCGACGCAGGTATCGCTGTCGAACAAGAACGTTTTGGCCAGTGCTTGCGTCATCCGCAGCGCGAGGCGCTCATCCACATCTTCTTCAGTGAACGTGAAGTCGCGAAGATCCCCGACATCGCCAAAGACACCCCGCTGCATGATGTGAAATCTGCCGGCGTCGTCGGGTGCGGGACGATGGGTGGCGGAATCACGATGTGTTTTGCCAACGCGGGCATTCCAGTCACCGTCTTGGAGATGACTGAAGAAGCGCTCACTCGAGGGCTTGGCGTCATCAAACGCAACTACGACATCCAGGCACAACGAGGCCGCATGACTGCGGAAGACGTCGACAAGCGTATGGCGCTGATCACCGGTACGGTGAAGTATGAAGATCTCGGCAAGGCCGACCTCATCATTGAAGCGGTCTACGAAAACCTCGACCTCAAAAAAGAGATTTTCACAAAGCTCGATGGCGTGGCAAAAGCGGGCGCGATGCTCGCCTCCAATACGTCTGGCCTCGATGTGGACCAGATCGCCATGGCGACGAAGCGTCCCGGGCTCGTCTGTGGCATGCACTTCTTCAGCCCCGCTAACATCATGCGCCTTCTGGAAGTTGTTAGAAGCAAACACTCTTCGAAGTCGACCATCGCTACCGCTATGACCATTGGCAAAAAAATCGGCAAGATCGCGGTGCTTTCTGGTAACGCACCCGGCTTTATCGGCAATCGAATCCTCGGTGCATACACCCGCCAAGCGGCAGAGATCATTCTGCAAGGTGCAACGCCCTATCAGGTCGATAACGTCATTCAAGGATTCGGTTTGCCCATGGGGCCGTTCCGCATGAACGACCTCGTCGGTCTCGACCTCGGCTGGCGTGCACGTAAACTCAACGGCGTAAAAACTGAAGATATTCCACCCGCGCAACGTGTGGCGGATCGACTCGCAGAGATGGGCCGTTACGGACAGAAGAACAACCGCGGTTTCTACATCTATCCGGAAGGTAGCCGTGCGGGAACACCTGATCCGGAAGTCGTAAAAATCGTTGAAGAAGTATCCGCCGGAGCTGGCATCACCCGTCGCCCCGTCAGCGATGAAGAAGTGTTGAAGCGCTGTTTCTACCCGCTGGTGAATGAAGCCGCGAAAGTCCTGGAAGAAGGTATTGCCCTGCGGCCCTGCGATATCGACATCACCTACATCAACGGTTATGGCTTCCCGGATACCGTCGGTGGGCCTATGCACTGGGCGGACAAACAGGGGCTTGCGAACATTCTCGCTGACCTTAAAAAGTTCGACGCAGAATATGGTGGTACTGCTTTCAAGCCTTCGAAGCTGTTGGAGAAGCTGGTGGCAGAAGGAAAGACGTTCAACAGTCTGCAGCAGGGATAGTGTTCGTTTGAGAATTGTCAGGAGGAATTGCGCATGTGGCTACGACTTCGTCAGATTGCATTGGTCGCTGAAAAGCTGGCACCCATCGAAGCGGCATTGATTGATGTGCTTGGTGTGAAGGTCGCCTTTCGTGATCCGGGCGTCGGTCATTTCGGACTCGAAAACGCGCTCTTCCCCATCGGCAACATCCTGCTGGAAGTGGTAGCACCTAAGCGTGAAAACACGGCCGGCGGCCGATACCTTGAACGTCGCGGTGGTGACGGCGGTTACATGGTGATTACGCAGTGTGATGATCACCTGCCCCGTCGCAAGCGGATTGCCGATCTCGGCGTCCGCATCGTCAACCAGTTCGAGAACAAACACTTTCGCAACATGCAGCTGCACCCCAAGGACACGGGGGGTTCGTTCTTCGAGATTGACGAAGCACTCGGGGAAAACGCTCATGATCACGATGGCCCTTGGGAACCTTCAGGTCCTGAGTGGCAGAAATTCAAGGACACCGCGCGTGTGGCGGGCATCGTCGCTGCAGAAATTCAAACTGACGACCCCAAAAAAGTCGCCGCGCGGTGGAGCGAAATCAGCGAGATCGCGCTTGCAGCTGATGGCATCACCCTGCCCCTCGACAACGCCACCGTTCGTTTCGTGCGGTGTGCTGACGGGCGTCCTGAGGGGCTGGGCGGCATAGACATTGGTTGTAATGACAAGACTGCAATCCTGGCTGCAGCTAAGCGACGGGGCCTGGCGATCCACGATGACACCATCATGCTGTGTGGCATGCGTCTGAAGCTTGTCTGATGCACATCGCTTTCACGGAAGCCCAACACGCCATAGCTGACAATGTCGGCAAAGTCTGTAGTGCTTTTGACGATACCTATTGGAGCGCATGTGATCGCGAAGCACGCTTTCCCGAGGAATTCGTTGCAGCCTTGGCCAAGGGAGGTTGGCTCGGCATCACCATGCCAGAAGCCTTCGGCGGTTCAGGTCTTGGTGTGATCGAAGCTGCCATCATGATGCACACCATCGCCAAAAGTGGTGGTGGTCAGGCTGCGGCATCGAGCGTGCACATCAATCTCTTCGGCCCTCACCCTATCGTCGTGCTCGGCACCGATGAGCAAAGGCAACGTATGTTGCCACCCATCATCAGCGGCCAGCACAAGGTGTGTTTTGGTGTCACTGAGCCTAATGCAGGTCTCGATACCACCAGCATCGAGACGTTTGCGACCAAAGTCCCGGGTGGCTATCGCGTTAACGGGCGCAAGATGTGGACGTCCACCGCTCAGGAAGCTTCGAAGATCCTGCTGCTGACCCGCACCAGGAAGAAGTCAGACGTCAACAAACGCACAGACGGGCTCACGCTGTTCTTTACTGATCTTGATCGAAGGCATATCACCGTTGAACGTATTCCCAAGATGGGTCGTGCGGCGGTGGATTCAAATGCCACCTTCATCGATGATCTCTTCATTCCTGAAGAAGACCGTATCGGGGAAGAAGGTCGCGGCTTTCACTACCTGCTGCACAGCCTGAATCCGGAGCGAATTCTCGTCGGCATTGAAGCCGTCGGTCTCGGGCAGGACGCGATTCGACGTGCCTCCAAGTACGCCCAGGAGCGTGTGGTCTTTGGCCGTCCCATTGGCCAAAACCAAGGCATAGCGCACCCGTTAGCAGAATGTTGGGCCAATCTTGAAGCAGCGTATTGGCTCGCCATGCGCGCCGCATCGCTCTATGACCAAGGACTGCCGTGTGGTGCTGAAGCGAACGCGGCCAAGCTGCTAGGCGGCAAAGCCGGATTTGCTGCTGCAACTCAGGCGATGTTGACCCACGGCGGGATGGGTTATGCCAAAGAGTTCCAGGTAGAACGGCTGCTCCGTGAATCCATGATTGCGCGTATCGCGCCGGTGTCTGAGCAGATGATTCTGAACTTCCTTGCCGAGAACGTGCTCGACCTGCCGAAGTCCTACTGATGCTGAGCGGGTTACGCGGCAACCCTCACTGGCATGGACTGTATCGCCCTGAAGAGTGATGAACTTGCACGCACCGGCTCACTCACCACTTCAACTTGGCTGAACCGTTTCAGAATCTCTTCCCACAATACCCGCACCTGCATCTCTGCGAGTCGATTCCCGAGACAACGATGCAGGCCAAATCCAAAACTCAGGTGATGCCTTGGGTCCTTCCGATCCACGATGAAGAGATCCGGGTTTTCAATCACGCGTTCATCGCGATTCCCGGACAAGTACCACATCACTACCTTGTCGCCCCGCTTCATGGCATGGCCCCGAAACTCCACATCTTTCATCACGGTGCGTCGCATGTGCATCAACGGTGTTTGCCAGCGAATGATCTCAGGCACCATGGAATGAACGAGACCTGGATTCACGCGCAGCTTTGTAAATTCGTTGGGAAAGAGGTTGAGCGCGTGCACACCGCCGCTGATGGAGTTGCGTGTCGTATCGTTGCCGCCCACCAGCAATAGGATCACGTTGCCCAGCAATTCACGGCGATCCATGTTCGCCGTCGCCGGCGCGTGGGACAACATGGAGAGCAGATCAAACTGCGGCGCGGCGCTCTTCTTGCGCCCCCACATGCGCGCGAAATAGTCACCACATTCTGCCATCGCTTCCCAGAACTGGGACGCATCGGTGATGTAGTCAGGGTCATCGGCATTGCTGACGGTGTTCGACCAGCGGATGAGGGTGCGTCGATCCTCCTGGGGCACATCAAAGAGTGTTGCGAGCATTCGGCTTGTGAGTTCGACGGCGACTTCGGGTACCCAGTCGAATTCGGTGTCCAGCGGGAGAGCGTCGAGAATCTCGCCGGCTCTTGTTCGAATCACCGCTTCGAGCTCCGAGAGTGACCGCTGCGTAAACATCGGCGCCACGGTCATACGCTGCGCATCGTGTTTCGGAGGGTCCATCTGAATGAACATCGGCAGTTCTTGCATCGACGTCGCTCGACCCTGAATGGTGACACCACCCATGGTGAAATCTGACGAGAAGGTATCGTGGGCTTTATCGACCTCCATGATGTCGTTGAAGCGCGTAATGGACCAATAGGCGCCATATTGGCTGTCCTCAGTAAAGTGAACCGGCGCTTCATCCCGCAGGCGCTTGAAGTACGCTGGCCAGAGTTCCTGACGGAAGATCTCCGGATTAGCGACGTTGAGTTCACCAATCGGCACCGACCAAGGATCAAAGTTAGGTTCGACGGGAATGCGTTGACGCACGCTGCCTGATCGCCCACTGACTGCCTTCGCGCGCTCACGAAGATGTTGGTAGCTCTCCGCCATCGTTTACCCCACTTACTCCGCGTTATCTGGCGCTGTGTTTTCCTGAATGTCGACTTTAACCGGCAGATTCAGGGCATACACCTGGTGGCAAGCGACACACATGCTGTAGAGATCCGCGCCGGCCTGGAAGAGTGCGTCCTTGTCCTTCGCTTTGGCGGCGTGCATGACCTTGTGACCCATCGCCGATAACCCGCTGGCAAACTGCTTCCAGTCGGCTTTACCCGGGTCGCGCCCGGGCAACAACAAGAGATTTCCGGCTTCAACGATCATCGCGCCAGCGGCTTCAACGTGATGCCAACCTTCCTCATCGGTGGGTGCCAGGTCCTGAACTCCTTCTGCATAAACGATTTCACCCGCCGAATCCCAGACCACTTCTGCCGCCGCTTCAATGACATGAGACATCAGCATCTTCATATCGAAGCCCAAATCAAACGGAGGAGGTTCAGGTGCAGGCGGTAGCGCCGGCTGCTGGCATGCTGACAACAACACCAAAGCGGCCAATGCCGCCAAACGACTACGAATACGTACCATGCCCGCTCCCAATCACTGAATGGCTATAGGATACTCCCGGCATTCATGAGTTCACCCGGAGTATTTGATGGCTGCACCGCTCGACGGTATTCGTGTAGTTGAAATCGACAGCTGGATGGCAGCACCGAGCGCTGGTGCCTTGCTCGCCGATCTCGGTGCAGACGTCATCAAAATCGAACCGCCGGGTGGCGATCCCATGCGCAACAACAGCCGTCCTGCCAAGGTCGATACTGCCTTCAAGGATTACGATCTGCAGTTCGATGTCGACAACCGCGGCAAAAAATCCATCGTCGTTGCGCTCGATACAACAGAGGGTATCGAGGTCGTGCATCGCCTTGTGAAAGGCGCGCAGATCTTTATGTGTAACCTGCTGATTCAGCGCCAGCAGAAATTTCGTCTTGATCCGAAGTCGTTGTTTGTCACCAATCCACATCTCGTGCATGCCACGTTGACGGGTTATGGCACGACAGGTCCGGACGCCTGGCGTCCGGGTTATGACGTCACCGCTTTCTTTGGCCGAAGCGGACTCTATGACGCGATGCGAGAAGGTGAATCGGGCACTGTGCCAATGGCGCGCCCAGCACAGGGCGACCACACCACCGGGTTGTCAATGCTGGCTTCGATCCTGGCCGCGCTTCGCCTCATGGAAAAATCGGGCGAAGGTCAGGTCGTAGAAACGTCACTTTACGAAACTGCGGTGTGGACTCAGGCCTCCGATTACGGCGTCACGGCTGTCGATAACGCGCCAGTGCGGCGTCGAGCGCGGCATGATCTGTTGTCCATCACGGGCAATCGTTTTCCGTGTGGGGATGGCAAGTGGGTCGTCTTCAACATGATGGATGGTGGTGCTTTCGAACGACTGTGCCGCACCATCGGCCGAGAAGAGTGGTTGCAGGATGAACGATACAAAGACGGCAAAAGCCGTTATCGCAACATGCGGGCGTTGGTGGAAGGTGTCGATGAGACGCTGTCGACGAAGACCCGCGATGAATGGGGTGTTCTGTTCGACAAAGCAGGGTTGATTTGGGGGCCGGTACTAACCCTGGATGAAGTGTCGTGTGATCCCCACGCGCATGCCATCGGGCTCTTTCCGGAGATCGAACATCCTGAGCTCGGTCGCTACCGCACCGTCAACGCACCCTTCCGGTTCAGCACCGCAGATGTACGTCCACGTGGGCCGTCACCGCTCGCCGGCGCAAACACCGAACAAGTATTGACGGAAGCCGGCTACTCCACAGAAGAAGTTCGTCAGCTACTCTCGAAGAACGCCGTCAGAACCACCCGATAACGAGACAAGATGATCTGACGACCCGAAGCGGGCGACCTGGAAAAACCAGGTCGCTTGAGCGTCAGTTCAGGTGTCGCTTACCAGCGATTGCCGCCGCCACCGCCACCGCCACTGCGGCCACCGCCGCCGCCACCGTAGCCACCGCCGCCGCCACTGCGACCGCCGCCGCCACCAAAACCACCACGGCCACCGCCGCCGCCACCACCACGATCTTCGCGGGGCTTGGCTTCGTTAACCATGAGCTTGCGACCGTCGTTCTCTTTGCCGTTCAGGCCAGAGATCGCTGCTGCGGCTTCCTGGTCAGTCGACATTTCGACAAACCCGAACCCCTTGCTGCGGCCGGTTTCCCGGTCTTCGATCACTTGTGCACTGACCACCGTGCCGAACTCACCGAAGAGTTGCTCGAGGTCGCCGGACCGCACGCTGTACGCGAGGTTGCCGCAATAGACTTTCTTACCCATTCAATTCACTCACTGAGCGTCCCGATGTGATGTTGTCGAACTCCGTGCCTGCCGGGACTTGAGGCAGTCGCGGAATCCGTTTCTGCTAACGCGCAAAAACGCGCCGGCTGAAATCGATTCATGGTTTGAGGCGACGGTGGAAGTAACCGGACAAGAGCAACGAGCGTCAGACAGCTTAAGCGGCACGGGTGTAGCAGTGCGCGAATGGAACAGACGGGACGAGGACAGGTGAACGATTCACAGCATCAGTCAGGGTCAAACTCCTTGTATTCTGGCCGCACGTCAAGCGGATAGCCAGCGTTATTTCGCGGCATCGCGACCTGTCGCGGTCTTTTTTCGCCACGCCTGTCCATTCGGCGTCATTTCTTCATCCACTCGAAACTTAACTACCCCGTGTCCAACGACGGTGTGAAGGTCCGAGCCGGCCACGTTTTTCACCGGCATGTTCGGGATACACGCTCGCCGTGTAGAGATCTCCGTGAACATCCATCGCGAGTTGATGGATATAGATCGCGATGCTTTCAACACGATCCAGCACTTCGCCCGTATCCTCATTGAGGATTGCCAGGTTGCTCATCTTGTCGCTCGCATAGACCTTGTCGCCGTAGGTCGCGATGCTGAGCGGCGCAATGTGGGTCCACTCATCGATGTAGTTGCCGTGTTCATCAAAGCGCTGGATACGGCTCTTGCACCCCTCTTCGCGCTTGAATCGATGGGGCGGAATTTGCCCCGGCACCGTCATGTAGGCGTGGAAATCACCTCCACAGAGATCCGCCACGAGCAGTCTCCCTTTGGAATCTTCAGCGAGTGCGTGGGGTGTATTGAACTGTCCGGGTTTGCGACCCCACTCGCCGACGCTGCGAATAAACTCGCCTTCCGGTGTGAAGAACACGAGCCGTGAGTTCCAGTAACCATCTGCCACGACGATGTTGCCATTACGTTGTTGAACAACCGCGGTAGGTCCATTGAATCGATCCGGACCATCACCCCACTTGCCAAGCTCACCCAGTGTCAACAGAAGTGTTCCGTCAGGCGCGTATTTCTTGACCAGATGGCCGTCACGATCCGTGGTCCAGAAGTTGCCATCCTTTTCGATGTAGAGCGTATGTGCACCGAGCGCGAAGCCTCGCTCATTCGAAGGGCCCCACTTGCCGAGGTAGTCCCCTTCCCGCGTGAACATTGAAATGCTGCTTTTCCCCATGCGGTCTTTCATCGCCAACGGATGTGCCGCCCAATGCTCTACATCGCGTGTGAAGAGATAGATGATCCCATGACGGTCCACCGCAACACCGGAGCCCATCTCAAACTGCATGTCTTCCGGATATCGTGGCCAGTCCTCGACGCGGGCGTACCCACTGCGCGGATCGCGCGTTTCAGTCTGATTGCTGACGTCGTGAGATTCACACATGGTTGATCTTCCTCGGGTTAATTTTGACCACTCACAAGCCGCGCCACGGCAACACCTTCCACCTCGAGCTGCCGCGCGATACGCAGTAGCAGCCCCTCTGCGCCGTGCGGTGCCGCGAGCTGCATCCCGACCGGCAGACCTGAACGCGACATCGCCACCGGCACTGAAATTGCCGAGTGCCCGGTGTTGTTCAACAAAGCGGTGAATCCGATCATGCGATACAGGATGTCGATGTAGCGCCCCGACTCGCTGCCCATCGTGTCCATCTCACCTAGCTTTGGGGGCAGCATCGCCATGGTCGGTGTCAGGAGCAGATCGTAGTCACGGAAAAAGAGATCAAGCACTCGCCCTGCATGACTCGCATCACCCCGCGCTTGTGCGTAATCGGCGCCGCTTATTTGTCGTGCTGCCTGATAGTTCTGCCAAGTGACCGACTCTACATCCTCTTCACGTATCGCACGACCCAGCGATTCGGCACGCCGATTCAGCAGCGCCGCCACATGGAAAATAGCCAGCACACCATGGGAACGTTTGAAACGATTGGCATCAATCGTCGGTGCCGCTTCCGAGACTTGATGACCCAGTCTGCGCAAGGTTTCACCCAAGGACTGAAGCAGCTCGAGAATTTCTGGAAGCACGGGTGCACCAGTGAAACTACGTGCACACAACGCAATACGTAACCTTCCAGGAGGCCGTTCACTTTCGAGCTGCCAGGACCGTAGCGGAGGCGGCGCGTGATACGGTGAACCCGGTTCGGCACCTTGTGTGAGGTCCAACAACAACGCGCTGTCGCGAACACTTCGACTGATCACGTGGGTGGTCGACAACCCACCCCAGCCCTCAAGTTCTTCCGGCCCGAGCGGCACTCGATCCCGAGTAGGTTTAAGCCCGAAGAGACCACAAGCACTGGCGGGAACACGGATGCTCCCTCCGCCATCAGAAGCATGCGCTACAGGCACGATAACGGCTGCGACGGTCGCTGCAGCACCACCGCTCGATCCACCTGGGCTATGGTCTGTGTTGTGAGGATTGTGGGCAGGACCAAAAAGTCGCGGCTCGGTCGTGGTCGCAAGTCCAAACTCAGGTGTGTTGGTCTTACCCACAATCACCAGCCCGGCAGCGAGATAACGGTCGACTAAAGTGGAGTTGAATGTTGCGACCTCGTCCTTGAACAGACGTGATCCGTTGCTCGTCGCTGTCCCTGTGTAGTGTTGCCCCAAGTCTTTCAGCAGAAAGGGCACGCCGGTGAAGATGGCGTCCGACAATCCTCGCGCGATCTGCTCTCGCTTTCTATCGTCGAGTTCTACCACCACCGCATTCAGATCACGTCGTGTATGGATTTGGTTCAGACACGCACTCAGAACTTCAGAGGTTGTGACTTCCCGGCGCCGGATGAGATCGGCGAGCCCCGTTGCGTCCAGACGTACGTATTCGTCCACTCTCATCGCTTAACATCCTCTTCTAGTGCGTCACTTGCTTCTTCTAGTGCTTCGCTTACTTCGTCTTCAACCGAACAATCGGGCGCTGCGGTTTGTGTCTCGCCACTTCCACAAATCCAGCCTTGTCGTACATCGACTTCGCACCGAACCACATAAAACCATCGCTCGACCGGGTGGGCTTGTCGATGGGGTAAGCCTCTACAATCCTGGCACCTTTCTTCTTCGCATAAGTGACCGCCGCCTTGAGCAGCGCTGCCGCGATGCCTTGATGTCGATACTCCGACGGAACGACAAAACAGATCACGGACCAGACCGGTTGATCATCCACCGCCTTCATCGCCGATGAACGCTCGAGTCGACGATATTCTTCGCGTGGTGCGAGTGAAACCCAGCCGACCGGCGTCTTCCCGTCATAACCGATGAGGCCAGGTGTCTGGCCAGCTTCAACCAGATCCAAGAGACCTTTTTTATTCGCATCCGCCCGGTGTTCCGCTGTCTTCGTTTTGGGACGACTCGGACCCCACCGATACTCCATACACCAGCAGCTGTGTGCAAAGGAACACCCTTTCCCTGCAAACACCGCTTCGAGGTCCACCCAGTTTTCTGGGGACAATGGAGCGACAGTGAGCTTCATTGAGTTCTCCTTGGGAAAGCCAACAGGGTTCGCTATTACTTGAAGGTTCCGCACACGATATCCCGCCAGCGGGAAATGTACCGCCAGTTTGGCGCGCCTGGGATCTTTTCGGTGCACGCTGATGCGACTGTGCGTTGGAAGACTCGCAGTACGGACAATTCCTCAACGCCATCATCATCGGCGCTGAGCGAGACGACATCGATCGTCTGAATCTACATCGACGCATCGCAATCGGGCGTTGAAACTCGAATAATCCAGACTTCACATACAACGCGACGGGAAACAACACCATGGGTCATCTCGACGGCAAACGCATCGTCATCACCGGTTCAACGCGCGGTCTGGGTCGCGCCTTCGCAGAAGAAACCGCCAAGGCGGGTGCCCGTGTCGTAGTGAATGGGACGAATACAGGGCTTGTCGATGAAGTGGTTGCGGGGATTCGTTCGAGTGGCGGAACTGCGGTGGGTTTCACCGGCTCCATTGCTGAAGAGAGTACCGCCGTCGGTCTCGTGAAGACCTGTGTCGATACCTGGGGCGGCATCGACACCATCGTTCACAACGCCGGCATCGTTCGCGACAAAACTCTGCTGAAAATGACAGCAGAAGAGTTCGATGACGTGATCGCTGTGCATTTGCGCGGCGCGTTTTTCTGCATCAAACAGGCTGGGCTCGCCATGAAAGACGCAGGGGGTGGTCACATCATTCTGGTGATTTCCGCATCGGGCCTCTCTGGTGGTTTCGGCCAAGGCAACTACGCGGCGGCGAAGGAAGGCATGATGGGGCTGCAACGCACCGCGGTCCTTGAACTGTCGAAAGCGAACATTCGTTGTAACTGCATGTGGCCCATCGCAGAAACGGACATGACACAAGTGGTGTTTGATCGTGCCAATGCAGCTGCACGCGCAGCTGGCACTGAGCCGCCACGACCCGTCGATATGGGTTTTGGGAAACCGTACGAGGTGGCACAAGGCATGGTGTGGCTCGCCAGTGACAAGGCCGTACACCTGCAGGGTCAATGCCTGACATTTAACGGCCGCAAGACGGCGCTGTGGTCACACCCAGCGGAAGTTGGCGTGACCTTTCACAAAGATGCGTGGAGTGTCGAAGAACTCAGCAGCCACTATGCGGATGTGGCACAACAGGCGATCTGGCGACCCAAGATGTCGTGAGCCGGGTGCGCTGGACAGAGCACCCTGATCAACAGCGTAATCACTGAGGTGCGACGAACCTATTCGTCGCCTTCTTTGTCCTTGTCCTTGTCCTTTTCCTTCTCGTCCTCCTCCTCCTCGTCCTCGTCCTCTTGAGGAAACTCAAAGAGCGCAGCATTGTCTTCGACAAAGGCCTCCGCCGGCACCGCAGAAGCCACTCGCCAGAGTTCTGGCATGACGGTGCCGTCATACTCCGGCGCACCCGAAAAAAAGGCTTCGAACTGCATCGACGTGAGAATGCCGTAACCCACCACCGCCCAGGCAAAACCCTGTGCCCAGGCATGCCGAGCCACCACGCTCTGCCGAAGTGAGAAACGCAGATTGAGCGTGAGTGCGAACGCGAGACAAAGACCTGTCAGGAGTTTCGACAACACATCACGTGTTTCAACAGAAGCCGTGTTAAACGCAATGACGTCGATTAAGAACTCGCCGACGATGTTGATCGCCACCGCCATCGCGGCCACCGACCAGTGATGGAAGAACCTCGGCTCCCCACGGGATATCCGCGCGACCACCGCCCAGAACGCAGCCCAACCGATAGAAAGGCCGAATGAGCCAAACAACTCCTGAATGATCGAGCTCGCTTCAAGTTCGTGCCACGAGCGCAACCACAAGTCACCGAGTAACAAGGCCGCAAACGCGGTGACGCTCCAAAACACACCCGCCGGGGTGGCGAGCGAAACAAAGAGCTGTTCGATGCGATCAAACAGCAGCACGGGCTCCACCGGATGGTCCGGCGCATAAATACGCAGCTGTGTACGGCCGAGGATCAGGTGACTGCCTGACACGACTCTGCCCGTTTCATCCTCGAGCCGACGACCATCGAGCTGCGGCGGTGTCGCACCCGGTAGAACCCGCACCCTCCAGGTTCCTGCCGCCGCGTCTTCGACCTGCTCAATCACGCAATGGTGCACATCCACATAAGGGTCACTAACGATGATGTGGTTATCGAAGCCACGTCCCACGGTGAACGCCTCACCTTCGATACGGTGACGCTCCAGCACGCCACCGGAACGGTTAGTGATTTCAACGACGAAGGCCATGATCAGGACCCCCTCGTCCTGAGCGACATGAATTTGCGAGTAAACGCTTCAGCGTTCTCCCGACTGACCCCGGAGAGTGCGAAGTGGCTAGAAAGCGAACGTTTGTCACCACCTAACATCACCGACAGAAACAACACATCAAAGAGCTTGGGGTACTCCTTGTATTGCCGCACACACTGCACCGTTCGATTCACACGATCAGGATCATCCGTCGCCTGCACGAAGTCGGTCCGGCATTGATAGTTGCTGACATCATCTTCACCCGCCGGATTACGCGTGAACATGCGCGCATAACTGTCGGTCAGTAAGCGATGGAACC
Source organism: Gammaproteobacteria bacterium (assembly GCA_005799745.1). GTDB lineage: Bacteria > Pseudomonadota > Gammaproteobacteria > Pseudomonadales > Azotimanducaceae > SYFY01. The sequence continues at coordinate 17,115 of SYFY01000183.1, read as the reverse complement.
GCAGCGAGCCGAGTTCCGTGGAGGTCGCCCAACCATACTGGTAGTCGATGGCACCGGTCTGCAGCGTATCTGACAGAAAGATCGTGTCCTCGGAGGTACAGGAACTTTCGGTGAGGCGATACAACTGTTCCTTGTCGTCGCTGGTATTGCCCCAACACTTGAAATACGCCGACACCTCTCCGGCCACCTGCATCTCACCGAGCTTCTGGGTCGGCCAGTCGAGTTTCAGCAACAATGCGAACTTATAGGCCTGATCGGCATGCAGCTGCTCTTCAAGCTCCCCCTGATACCTTTCCGCCTTTAACGATTCGGTGCGCAGCGCGGCTTTATCGAGCAGCGCAGTGACGTACTTTGCCGGGACAAGAAAACTGATCTGATTGCCCGAGGTCGCTACGTTCACCCCTATCAGTTCACCCACCTGATTGAGGGAGGGCCCGCCACTCATGCCCGGATTGAGTGACCCGCTGAAAAGGAGCTTCTGGTAGAAACTGCGCTCGAGCAGGCCGTTAAAGGTTCCCGGCACAATGGTTTGTCCAAGGTCAAAGGGATTGCCGAGGGCGAATACGGACTCCCCCTTTTGCACCTCACCCGCGGCGATGGCGATACCGCCCGCCGGTGCATCTTTACGACGGCGGATGACCGCAAGGTCGTGGATGACATCGAAGTCCACGAGCTCAGAGCGATCTCGTCCCCCCGTGCTGTCCAGATACTCGATGTGGTACTTCTCGGGTTTGTGCAATGCACCAGAAATCACGTGGAAATTGGTGACGATGAGATCTGTTCCGGCGATCTGAAATCCCGAGCCAATGGCCGACTTGTTCCCTGACTCGGCTTCGATGATGAGGATCTGATAAACGCTGCTGGCCGCCTGGTCGAAGAGCGCCTGGGCTTCGCTCGGCGCGGCGGCCTGCACCGATGACGAAAATCCAAAGATCAGGACGAGTTGCAAGAGCTGGGCACGAAGTTTCAAGGTATAGCCGGGTCCTTGACCGTGATGTGGGACGAAGCGGCGATGATAGGCGGGGAATCCACGCGAAGGAAATGCCGATTTCAACACTTGAAGCCCCATACTTTTGATCCCCCTTCTGCCACCCCGCCGGCTGAATCACAAATTTTGATACCCCCAGTAACGTTTGTTTGGCTAACTTGGACAAAACGACTATAGTTGCACTGACCAAATTGGTCTGACCAGAAAGGTCAGACCACAAATCCCGATGTCCACGCCGCGGTTACCCAGCGTCTACCCAGATAGAGCCATGACCAAACACGAAGAAATTTCCGACGTCTTGATGGAAGAGATTCTCTCCAACCGGTTTCGGCCCGGAGAGCGGTTGCCTTCTGAACGCGACCTGGCAGCACGTTTTGACGCCAACCGAGGCGCGGTTCGGGAGGCAATGAAAATGGTCTCGCAACTCGGGCTTGTGTCGATCGAGCCCGGTGGCGCGCGTGTTGCGCCCATCGAACACGCCAGTCTCGACGTCATCGGGTATATGTTGCGACGCACATCAACCCCGGAGCCGTCTCTCGTCATCGATATATTCGAAGCCATCAACGCCCTGGTGATCGTCGCCGCAGACCGAGTGATCCGACAGGCAACAGAAGATGAGATTCGGAGCATTCGTGCAGCACTCCGACCACTCATCCATGAAGAATTTGATGAAGCCGCACACACGCTCGCCCGAATGGAATTCTTCCGGGTCCTGATGATGACCAGTGGCCACATCGTGTGTCAGCTTGTGGCCAAAGCGTTGTTCGAGCAGCTGATTGCTGGCATGGCGGATATCCGACCACCGACGAACATCGATCGTAGCGCCTTCGTCGAGCTGCTGCAGGATCTGGATGATGCCCTGCTGCAGCGCGACCGCGACGCTGCGCGTGTTGCCATCACGGCACTTGAAACCGTCAACCGTGCCGTTGTCTTTGCGGCACTCAACCCGAACGAACCCACACCAAACGTTGTCGAGGTGTCGCTATGACCAATCAAACCGGGTTCATCAAGAAGTTGATTCTCCCCGCCCTCGTAATCGTCGGGTCTATCCTGGCCGCCGCCGGCATCATGGCCACGGCCCCCGAGATCACGCCCTCGACACCCGCAGTGAATCCCACCTCGGTGCGCGTGATGACCGTTGCGCCCAGACCCATGCAACTCAGGGTCAAGGCCCAAGGGACCGTACTGCCCAATACCGAGTCCGATCTGATCTCGGAAGTCCCGGGACGGATCGTCTGGATGGCGGACTCCATGAACGCCGGTGGCTTCATCAACGCGGGTGATGTGTTGTTGCGCCTCGAGAACAAAGATGCGGGCAATACCCGCGAACGAGCCGAAGCAGCCGTTAAACGCACCGAGGCAGAACTTCAACACGCCCGCTACGAACACCAGCGCATATCTTCCCTGGCGGAACAAAAACTCATCAGCCAGTCACAGTTTGAAAACGCAGTGCGCGCATTGCGGGTGGCAGAAGCCGCTCGTCAGGATGCCGAAGCCAACCTTGAACAGAGCCATCGCGACTTCCAGCGCACCGAAATTAGAGCACCCTTCACAGGCCTGGTAAGACAGAAGAACGTTGATGTGGGGCAGTACATGCAAAAAGGCACGCCCATCGCCACGCTCTACGCCAACGATGCGGTTGAGGTGCGACTACCAGTGGCTGATCGCCAGCTCGCCTACCTCAACCTGCCGATCGAGTTGCTGAACAACCTGCCTGAGGACAAGCAGCCGAAAGTCACGATTCGCGCAGAATTCGCCGGCCAGAAACTGCGTTGGGAAGGTCGTGTGGTGCGTACGGATGCGCAGATCGACCTCACCAGCCGCATGGTGCAGCTCATCGCCCGCATCAACAACGTGGAGGGTGAAATGCCGCTGACCGTGGGTCTATTCGTGGATGCCACCATCGAAGGTCTGACCGTCGACACCACGATCTCATTGCCACGAAGCGCATTGCGGGATGGCAATCGCTTGCTGATCGTCGACGCCAACAACACCTTGCACTACCGCACGATTGAACCCTTCCGCTTGTACGAAGATCAGGTACTGCTGCGTGAAGGTCTGCAGTCCGGTGAGCGCATTTGTGTTTCGCCGATTCAAACCGTGGTTGAAGGCATGTCCGTCGTACCCGTCGAAAACGCAGGCTAACAGGAGCACGCACGCTCATGGAAAAGGTCATCGCCTGGTTTACGCACAATCCAGTGGCGTCAAATCTGCTCATGTTAATGATGATCGTCACTGGGCTCCTCTCCCTGGCGACCATCAGTCAGGAACAGTTTCCGAACATCGATCCACGCGCGATCACGGTGAGTGTCCCGTATCTCGGCGCTGCTCCGGAAGAGGTGGAAGAAGGTGTTTGTATCCGCATTGAAGAAACCCTGAAGAGCACCGATGGCATCGAGAAACTCAGCAGCTTTTCGAGTGAAGGCCAATGCACGGTGCAGATCGAGCTAACCGATGATGTGGATGCGTCCTCTGCACTCAACGAAATCAAAAGTCAGGTGGATGGGCTTAACACCCTGCCGGTGGAAACCGAGAAGCCCATCGTCTCCAAGTTCACGTTGTACAAGTCGGTGCTGCGTATCGCGGTCTTCGGTGACACTGACGAACGAGCGCTTAAAGAACTTGGCAAGACCATGCGTGAAGAGATCGCTTCCTTGCCGGGCATCTCTCGCGTGGATCTGTCTTACGTACGCCCCTATGAACTCTCCATCGAGATCTCCGAATCAGACCTCAGGCGTTATGGCTTGACGCTCGACGGTGTGGCCAAACTTGTACGTGCGTCTTCTCTCGATATGCCCGGTGGCACCATCAAGAGCGAAGGTGGCGAGATCCTGCTGCGTGCCAAAGGCCAGAAATACACGGGCGAACAATTTGAGAACGTGGTCGTGGTAACGCGCTCGGATGGCACCAGGCTGTATCTTCGCGACATCGCCAACATCAGAGACACCTTTGAAGAAGGCGATCTGCGTGCGCGCTTCAACAATCAACCCGCCGTAATCGTGCAGGTTTGGCAGGTAGGCAAAGAAGACGCACCGGACATCGCGCGTGTTACCAAGGAGTACCTCAAGACCAAGGTCCCGCAAATGCCTCAAGGGGTAACCGCGAAAATCTGGTCCGACGAGGCTGCCGAACTTGAAACGCGACTCGACGCACTCAATGGCTCTGCGATCTTCGGCATGACGCTGGTCATCATCGTGCTAACACTTTTCCTCCGCTTCCGTGTGGCCATGTGGGTCGCGGCTGGTGTTCCCGTGGCGTTGCTAGGCACGTTCGCGGTCTTCCCTTATGCGGATATCACGATGAGCACCATGTCCGTGATGGCTTTCATTCTTGTGCTTGGTATCCTCGTGGATGACGCCATCGTCGTCGGTGAGCGCGTCTACGGCTTTGAAGAAATGGGTTATGCACCGCCAGTAGCCGCCATCAAGGCGACGACAGAGATGGCCATTCCCGTGATCTTTGGCGTGCTCACCACGATCGCCGCTTTCTTGCCGCTCATCATGGTGGAAGGACGCATGGCATCGTTCTTTGGTGTCATTGGCTGGGTTGTCATCTTTGCGCTGTGCGCGAGCCTGATCGAATCCATGCTCATTCTCCCGGGTCATCTGGCCCACCGGAAAAGTACACCGCCCTCAAACCGCTTCAGTATTGGCTGGAACAACTTCCAGCGGAGATTTGCCGACGGCATGGAACATTGGGCAGCGAATAAGTACCGCCCCTTCCTGGTGAAGTGTGTCGAACAGCGCTACGTCACCTTGGCAGCGAGCATTGGTGTCCTGATCGTCGTGTTCGCACTCATCGCCAGCGGTCGTGCGGTGTTTGCGTTTTTCCCAGCCATTCCAGGTGATCAAATCTTCGCTACATTGGAAATGCCGGAAGGCGTATCCGTCGATGTGACTTCCGCGGCAGCCGAAAAAATCGAAGCTGCAGCAGATACCCTCGCTGCCGAACTCGCCGCTGAAACCGGCGTCGAAAACGTAGTGCTCTACAAGTTCACGACCATCGGCAAACTTGCAGATCGGGGAGGACCTCCCCGCGGTTTCACTACTGGGAAGAGTCACCTTGCAGAGGTGGTGCTCGAAATCAGACCACCGTCCGAACGCAACAACATCAGCTCCAAAGAAGTGGCCGCACGTTGGCGCGAGCTGGTGGGCTCAATTCCGGATGCGGTGAAACTGACCTTCAGTGCCGATTCGTTCTCTGCGGGCGAAGCGCTGAACTATCAGCTTCGTGGCACCGATGTAGGCATCCTGCGCGAAGCCGCGCTGGAGCTGCGCCAGGAGCTCGCACGATATGACGGCGTGCAAGACATCACCGATTCCTTCCGCGCCGGCAAGCAGGAAATCAAGCTGCAACTGTTGCCGGAAGCACGCACCCTTGGCATCACCCTCGCCGATCTCGCCTCGCAGGTTCGCAATGCCTTTTATGGTGCTGAAGTGCAACGGATCCAGCGGGACGAAGATGAAGTGAAGGTGATGGTGCGTTACCCCGAAGAGGAACGGCGCTCCATCGGAAATCTCGAAGACATGTACATCCGGTCACCTGCCGGTGTTGAAGTGCCATTCTCAAGCATCGCCCGGTTTGAGCTCGGCAACGGTTATTCCACCATCAATCGTACCGACGGACGTCGCGTGGTACGCGTGACCGGAGATGTGGATCGCACCGTCATCAGCCCCGAAGAGATCAACGCGTCGATCCAGAAAGAAGTGCTGCCCAAACTGCGCGCTAAGTACCCGGGTCTGACAATCGGTCTCGGGGGCGAACAGGAAGAACGTGTGAAGGCGTATACTGGCCTCGCCATCGGCGCCTTGCTCTCGATGATTCTCATCTACGCGCTGCTCGCCGTGCCTCTGCGATCCTACATGCAGCCCGTCGTCATCATGAGTGTGATCCCCTTTGGTGCTATTGGTGCCATCGTTGGTCACGTGCTCATGAACTTCCAGTTGTCGTTCTTCTCCGCTCTCGGGATTGTGGCGTTATCGGGTGTGGTCGTGAATTCGAGTCTGGTGCTGGTGGACTACGTGAATCGCCAACGTCGACTCGGCACGGACATGATGACGGCGGTACTCGATGCAGGCGTCGTTCGCTTCCGGCCCATCATCCTGACTTCATCGACCACATTCGTTGGCCTGATTCCAACGATGTATTCAGATACACCCGCGACACTCTTCTTCATTCCCATGGCGATCTCGCTGGCCTACGGTGTGCTCTTTGCCACCGTCATCACCCTGATTCTGGTGCCGGCGCTATATGTCATCGTGGACGATCTCTTCGGTTGGGACCGCATCGCTCAAGGTGACGCATCCGAGACCGGCAACCCAGCAGATCAACCGGCTACAGCCCAGTAGCCTGGTTTCGGCGCAGCAAAGACCAGCCCACAAAGACCAGCGTCGCCACGGCCATAACCAGCGACGCCGGTCTCTCCCACAGAAACTGCCATCCACCGTCGTAGAGGATCAGTGTTCGTTGCAGGTTGTCCTCAAGGTAACCCCCGAGCACGAAGCCGAGTAACAAAGGTGCCAACGGAAACTGCAGCCAACGCAGCGCAACTGCCGCTACGGCGATGATGATCATGACTAAGATGTCCATCGCATCAAACGACACTAGATAGACCCCAAGCAGGCAGAACATCATCACCACTGGCATCAATACCGGTTGCGGAACTCGCAGAAGACGTGCGAGCCAGGGAGTCATCGGTAAATTGATGACCAGCAACATGAGGTTGCCGAGGAACATGGAGACAATCACTGACCAGAAGACTTCGGGGTGATCGACGTAGAGTCTTGGTCCAGGCTGTAGACCATGGGCGATGAGCGCGCCCAACATGATGGCCGTCGTTCCGGATCCTGGAATACCTAATGTGAGCAACGGTACAAACGCACCCGTCGAGGCTGCGTTGTTGGCACTTTCCGGCGCAGCCACGCCACGCAGATTGCCGTGTCCAAAGGGTGGTCGCGCGCCCGCCCCTGCAAACTTTTTCTCCACCGCATAAGACAGAAAAGAAGCAAGCGTCGCCCCGGCGCCGGGCAACACGCCGATAAAAAACCCGAGCAAGGAATGACGGCCAATCGCAGGGGCGATTTCACGAATTTCATTCCGTTCGAGAACCAGATCCCGAAGGTGAGTGGTATGCACCGCGTTCTCAGGAGGTGCCTTGTTCTGCAACACCACCAGAAGGACTTCAGCGAGCGCGTAGGTCGCCATGGCAATCAACAAAAAGCTCAAGCCATCGATAAGCTCGAGTTGCCCAAAGGTCAGCCGTGGAACACCGCTGATCCCATCCGTGCCGATCGTGGCGAGCATCATGCCAAGGATCGCCATGGCATAACTCCGCAGCACCTGCCCGGGGCCCGACAACGCCGATACCGCAGTCAGCCCCATCAACATCAATACAAAGTAGTCCGGTGACTGGAACGACAACGCCACTATTGACAGTAACGGCGCGGCGAACAAGAGCGCTCCAGCACTCAACATTCCACCCGAAAAACTCGCCCATGCGGCGATGGCCAGCGCTTTGCCCGCCCTGCCCTGTCGAGCCAAGGGATAACCATCAAAGGTCGTCACCGCTGAACTCGAATCACCGGGTGCATTGATGAGAATCGAAGAAGTTGACCCGCCGAAGGCGGCGCCATAGTAGACACCTGCCATCAGGATCAACGCTGCGGCAGGATCGAGGGAATACGTCACTGGAACCATCAACGCCACCGCGGTCGCGGGTCCAAGGCCCGGCAACATGCCAACGAACGTACCGGCAAAACACCCGGTCATCACCATGAGGACGTTAAACGGCGTGAAGGCCGTCTGGATACCGATGTCGAGGCCTTCAAACATCAGCCGTCCAGAGATCACCCGGGTGAAGAAACAATCCCAATACGACCACGAGAAGCAGCCACAGTGATGCGCTAAATCCCAACGAGACGCCGATCAACACAACGGGCCGGCGAATACCCATCAGATACAACGCCAGCGCCAGAATTAGCGCGCTGGCGAACAACACGCCCAACGGATCGATCAACATCGCGAACAGGAGACCAAGGAGCAAGAGTCCCACCGCACGCAACCAGACATTCGACGCGCCCGACAACGAGGCTTCCATTGACGTTTCCGACGATGCTGGCCTGACCACCATCACCAGGCCAATGAAACCAAGCGCAACCGCCAGGACAGCGGGTAACGTTCTCGGGGTCATCGCTTCGAGTGCGTCCGCAGAAGGCACCGGGATCTTGAGCACCTGCATGCCATATACCGCTGCGATCAAAACCAGAGCAATGCCCGGAAGGCGAGCTTTCACCGGGGCGCCTCCAGTGCTTTGAGCAGGCGGCGAATCTGGATTTCCTGACGATCCAGATAAGCGGCAAATTCCGGGCCTCGATGAGTTACCGGAATCCAGCCATGTCGCTGCATTTCCTGCTGCCACGCAGGCGCACGACTTAAGGCTTCGAGCAGCGACGTCCATTCATGCAACGTCGCCTGCTCCAAATCAGGAACGGCAAAAAAACCACGCCAGTTAAGAAACTCAAAGTCAAAACCAAGCTCGTTGAAGGTCGGCACGTCTGGCAACTGTTGCAGCCGCTCTGGCGAGGCCACCGCCAACACACGAATGGCGCTATCCTGAATCGGCCCCATGGCATCACCGATGGTCGCTGCCATGGCGGGAGTTTCACCAGAAAGCAGTGCCAGTGTTGCAGCCCCACCAGCGCCATAAGGCACATAACGCGCATCCCGCGGAGACAACCCAAACGCCTCGAACGCAGCGGCGAGGATCAGGTGATCGAGATCACCACGATTGGACCCACCGGCAAACTTGATGGAGCGGGGGTTGCACTGGAGCGCCTTGATCAGTTCTTCCAGGTTCGGCCAGGGCGCATCCGCACGCACCATGAGCGCACCAAAGTCGCCGATGACTGCACCGACCGGTGTGAGTTGTCGCCAGTTTTGCTGGAACTCGGGTCGAAGTGTCCTTACAAGAATCGGTGTTGAACTCACCATCAGCACGGCTTCGCTGCGGGCACGTCGATCGAGCATGTAGGCGAATCCCTTCGCACCACCCGCGCCGCTGCGGTTTTCATAGGACACCTGCGCAACTAAACCTGCAGATAGAAGCGCCGCGCCTGCTGCACGGGCGGTCGTATCCCAGCCACCTCCAGCTCCTCCGGGGATAAGGAAATGCAGTTCTTCCGGGCTGGCGGAGGCGTGCGCTGCAGGCGCACAGAACACCCACACCACCAGGGTGACGAGCAGGCGTTCAAGCATCAGTAAACTTGAACCATCGTTGGAACAAGTTGCTAACCGTTGGTGTCAGCTGCGTACGTTTCCACTGCCCAGCGATTCGTTTCAGATACTCCGCCCGGGTCGGATAGGACACAATCGTTCGGTCTACTGCGCTGAGTCCGAGGCCGTTACTCATCAGCAGACACACCGGCATCAGCTGTTCACCCGCATCAGGACCAACGATGGTCGCCCCGAGAACCTTGTCAGTGCCTTTTTCCACCAGCACGTGGGCAAAACCAGAAGGAAAGGGTTCTGCATGTCCTCGATCTAACTCATCAAAAGACACTTCGAGGCGTTGGTATTGTGTATTCGACTGTTTGAGCTCTGATTCGGTTCGTCCAACGGACGCGACTTCCGGCTGGGTATAGGTGCAATGTGGGACCAGGCTTGAGTTCAACTTAGCAGTAGGCGCAAAAAGTGCGTTTTGTACCAGTACCTTTGCCTGCGCATCCGCATGGTGGGTGAACTGGATGCGGCTTGCACAATCGCCCGCTGCGTAGATGCGCTTGTTACGGGTGCGCAGCTTGGTATCGACGATGACGAAACCCTGTTCATCGACGGCAACACCCGCCTTCTCCAGCCCAAGATTCGCTGTGTTTGGGCGTCTCCCCAGCGCCACCAGAATGTCATCCACGCCCACTGCTTCGTTACCCGCATGCACACTCAATCCATTGTCATTGCTCACCCGCGACACGGCTTTGCCAATGTGCAGCTTGACACCCAGATCACGCATGGCGTTATCGAGCGCTGCACTCGCCGCTTCGTTTTCCAACGGCAAGACACGCGGAGCCATTTCAAACAGATGCACCTCAGTGCCAAGGCGGGCAAACACCTGTGCCATTTCGCAACCAATTGCACCTGCTCCCAGAATCGCCAGACGCGGTGGCCGCATCTGCAGCTCAAACAGTGTTTCATTGGTCAGCGGATCCGATTCACGCAATCCGGGAATAGCAGGTACTGCGGGGCTTGCACCGGTACAAATGGCGATGCGCCGCCCTTTCAACACCACATCTCCGACTCGAACGCTGTGTTGATTTTCAAACACTGCGTTGCCGAGAAAGACATCGACACCTGCCTCGGTGTACCGCTTGACAGAATCGTTAGGTGCAATCTGCGCACGTACTTCTCGCAACCATGCAAAGGCGTCATCGAAGTTGGGATTGGTGTGATGTTTCGTATATTCGAGCAGCGCCTTGGAAGGCACACATCCTACGTTCAAACAGTCACCGCCCATCAGGTGACGCTCCACCAAGGCGACCTTCGCGCCAAGCCCAGCTCCAGCTATCGCCGAGATGAGACCCGCAGGACCCGCGCCAATCACGATCAAGTGGTAACGCGATTTCGCCTTGGGGTTGACGTGTTTCGCAGGATGCAGTGCTTCCCGCCAACTCAGGTCAAAGTTGGCGCCGGGATAGTCGGTCATGGGTTTTCCAGTTGTGCGTTCAGCGCCTGATTGGCGAAACGGGTGATCAGAATGGTGAGCAACAATGTCGCGCCGAGACCCGCCGCGAACATCACTTGAGTGAGTACCGAAGTTTCGAGTTCACCCGCAAACAAAGCGGTAAGACTCTGCCCTGCCGAACCCAGATAAACGTAGAGCGCGGTACCTGGCAACATGCCGAGCCACGATGCGCCAACGTAGTGCCAGAACTTCACACGAGTGATACCAAGACCATAGTTCAGAAGATTAAACGGGAAGACCGGCGAGAGTCGCGTCAACAACACGATCAACGCGCCACGTTCACCGACCGCGCGATCGAGCGCGGCAAAACGGGGATATGCAGAGAGTTTGTTCTCAACCCAGTCACGAACGAAATATCGACCCGTCAGAAACGCCGCGCTTGCGCCAAGGGTGCTCGATAGGGAGACGATGGCCAGACCTGCCGGTAATCCAAATACAAATCCGGCCCCAAGTGTCAGCAACGAGCCTGGAACGAGCAGCACACAGGCGAGGACATAGGCGGCGATAAACACTAGCCAGGACGTTCCCTGATTGGACTGCACCCATCCCAGGAAGGTCAACACCCAGTCACCCACCGGAAAGACAAAGATGAGGCCGAGCAACACGGCTACGGCAACTCCAAAAAACACCAGACGATTCAAAGTTTCTGCTCCAGCCAGCGATACCCCTTGATTGAAAAAAAGTGCCGGTCTGTCGGGTTGCAGCGGCATGTCGAGATGCGTCAGAGTACCAGCTTGCGAAGCCAACTCCATCCGCCCGGAAATGACTGGTATGCAGAAGGAATTCGACATTCTTGTGTTCGGCGCCACTGGCTTTACCGGTCGCCTTGTGGCTCGGCATCTGAAGAAGCGGTATGCGGAAGGCAATACATCCAATACGACTTGGGCGGTTGCCGGCAGAAGTCTCGATAAGCTCCAGCAACTAGTGAAGACCGAACAACTGCCTCCGAGCATTTCATTGCAGGTGGCGGACAGCAACCTTCCGGAAACTCTCGCCGAAGCGATCAGCAAAGCCCGTGTCGTCCTCACTACAGTCGGTCCCTACGCCCGTTATGGCAGCGATGTGGTGCGCCTCTGCGCAGAACTCGGTGTGCACTACTGTGACCTCACGGGTGAGGTGCATTGGATGCGCCGCATGATCGATCAACATCAACATACTGCAGAACGATCTGGGGCGCGGATCGTGCATACCTGCGGTTTCGACAGCATCCCGTCGGACCTCGGCGTGCTCTTCATGCAGAAGCTCATGCAGGAACGCCATGGTATCGCTGCGTGCCACGTGAAATATCGCGGGAGTGATTTCAAAGGGGGGTTCTCGGGCGGCACCCTCGACAGCATGTGGAGCATGGCCGAACTCGCTGAACGGGATCCTGCGCTTTGGAAGCTCATTGCAGACCCTTATGCCCTTGATCCTGAAGGGGGTCACCGTGGTCAGGATGGACCGGATCACACCACCCCGGAGTTTGATCCCGATTTCAATGCCTGGGTTGCGCCCTTCGTGATGGCGGGCATCAATACACGCGTGGTGAGGCGCAGCAATGCACTCATGGGCTATCCGTGGGGTCGTAACTTCCGTTACGACGAAGCGACGTTGATGCCTTCAGGCCCTTTTGGTTTTGTTGGTGCGGCAGCGATGGCTGTCGGCTTCGGTACGATGAACGCCATGACGCGAGTACCGCCGCTTCGTGAACTTCTGCAGAGGGTCATGCCGAAGCCGGGCGAAGGTCCGAGTGAAAGCCAGATTGAAAACGGCTTCTTCAAGATTGAGTTACTGGCGAAACACCCAACCGACGCAGCGAAGCATCTGAGGGGTCGAATTACTGGCGATAAAGATCCGGGGTATGGGTCTACATCCAAGATGCTTGCGGAGTGCGCCGTGGCGTTGGCGCGTGATGAAAGTCCCGTCGGTGGTGGTTTCTGGACGCCGGCTTCCGCGCTGGGCGAGTCACTGCTCGAGCGGTTACCGGCAAATGCAGGTGTGCGGTTTGAGGTGGTGAGCTAAGGAATCTCTGATTAACGTCTATTTCCGCCACAACTTCGTTGATCGTCGCTCCAAAAAATCGCGGAACTACTGCATTTCCGCGATTTTTCTACGCTCCTCTCGCCCTAAGGAGGTATGGGTTCTGACGAAAATATCTAGTTAATCAGAGTTTCCCTAAGGGACACCCTTTTCTGTGGAAGCCACTCCCACAATAAGGCTCTCCCAAGCTCATCGCTCCAGGCGAAACACACCAACTGAATCACGTGCTTCTTCGAGCTTGGGGAAGCCCGCAATCATCTCGGGATAGTCCTTCTCGTACTTGCCGATATAGGACGCCAGAATGCCTTCGAAACCTTCGGTCACTCGAACGGCTGTGAGGGCATAGGTGTTTTCACCGAGCCGCATCTCTACTGGCCCGCCTTCCCCCAACATATTCACCCAGCCGCTTTCTTTCGAGCCGACGACATGTAGTTCACCTTCATGATCAACCACCCAAATAATCACGACACGAGGTAGTGTGCCTGCGACACCCAAGCTGATCTCGTGTACACCGGAAGTATCTGGCCACGCTGTCGGCGTTGTTGTCGGCGTACCACCAATGATAAAGCCGGGCACTGGTCCTATAGGCAACAGGTACGCAGCGATAAGAAGGTCAATCACCACCACTGCAACAACGATCTTCACGATTTTCATCAGGATCCCTTTTTTCTTTGCGATCAATCGATCTGCCGTTGGCCACTCGCCATCAACAGATAACAAATCAGGCCAAACAACGTCACACCGGCTGTGACCTGGAAAACCAGTGTCCACGAACCCGTTGCAGCGAGAATCAACCCACTCAACGTCACACCGATGATGCCGGGAATCGTGCCGGCGGTATTGGTGATTCCCATCAACGTGCCCGCATAACGCGGCGCAACATCCATGTGGTTCACGGCAAACCCCCCGGAGACAAAGGCTCCAAGCGCATTGCCAATCGTCATGATGGTGATCGCTGCCCAGACAGAGTCCACATACCCCACCACCATTAACGAACAGATGATGCCGCCGAAGCCAATCGTCTGCATGAGCTTGCGGACGAAGGTGACGTCACGACCGGAGGCGATCATGCGATCCGCGAGTGCTCCAGCCACATTGAGCATCACGAACGATCCAAGGCTCGGGATCATTGTCAGCCACCCCACCTTGGAATACTCAACGCCCAGTCCTTTGTTGATAAATGTCGGCATCCACGACAACAGAACGTAGAGCGACCAGTTGTTGCAGAAGTGGGCAATGATGATGGCCCACACAGGGCGGTTGGAGAGAATTTTCTTCCAGGGCGCCGCTTCTTTCGCGTCGCTGGCGATGGTGCCGGCGCTGATCACTGCAAGCTCTTCTGTCGTGATCCCCTTCTGTTCAGCGGGTGACTTGGCGATGGCGAAGTGCCACACCAGCCACCACACAACACCGATCATCCCAAAGAAATAGAACGCCCACTGCCAGCCGAGTTGCACGGCGATGATCGGCGTCATGATAGTGGCGAACACGGTGCCGCTTGGAATGCCGCTGTTCGCAAGCGCCACGGCACGACTGCGTTCTGTCTGTGGCACCCAGCGACTGTACATGCTGTAGATCGCCGGGAAAGTCACCGCTTCACCGAGTCCCATGCCCACCCGCGCAAGGATCAGCAATGGTAACGTCGCCATCGCTGCGATAGGTGTAACGAAGGTAAAGGCTGACCAGATGAGTACACCGAGGCCCAGCACAATCTTGCCACCGAACCGGTCAGCGAGGCGGCCACCACCGATCTGCATAGCAAGGTAGCCCACAAAAAAAGACGACATCACCATCGTCTGGGTTTCCACATCCCAACCGAGGCTGTCGGACATAGGAATGATGGCGAGGGAAATCGCGACCCGATCGATGTAACAAATAAAGACCGCAAAAAACGACAGCAGCACCAGGCGGTGCCGTTTGGCGAAAGCCATCAGTAGTCCCCTCTCTCCTATCGCCAGCGCCCGATGGCGATTCCAGCTTTACCCTATCACGCCACCAGCGTTCTTATGTGGTCAGATCGAAGTACGGAGCCCGCCCGGGTTCGCCGGCAGGTCTGCAAACTTCGATCCGTCCCGCGTCGTCGCATATTCGTTGACCACCGGTTCAAGATCCGTTGGCGAAGCACCGTGCAAAATGACGCCATCACAACCGAGATCAAATTGTTTGCATACCGCCGCCACACACTGCTCCGGACTCCCCTTCGCGGCGGGCGCAAGCCACGCTTCCGGAATCAGCGTCCCGATGTGTTCGAGTTGTGCAGTGGTCGCGATCTGGTCGATGGCACCCGGGAAGTTGGACACCAACGGGTCCTCACGAAATCGCTTCAGTACCGCCGGGTCCCAGTTGTTGGTGCGCACCATGAGATCACCGTAAGCCTGCAAATAGGTCGCAATGCGGCCAACAGTTTTCTTCAGGCGCACGGGTTCGGGAATATGATCGCCAATCGTGGCAAAACAGGACCAAACCCGCACCGAACGTGGATCACGTCCAGCTTTCTCCGCAGCGGATTTGACTGCTTGAACACATCGAGCTGTCGTTTCGTCCGTGAAAAACGTATGTAGAACCACTGCATCACAGTAGCGACCACCGAACTCGAGGGAGTTGGGACCAAAGGCCGTGAAGGTCACAGGGATGTGTTCACGAAAGGCGGAATCAAGACGCAGCGCCGGGAATTTGCCGAGGCTGCTTTCATGATTCATCACTGTTTCGCCATTCCAGAGACGGCGCATGAGCTTCACGAAATCTTCGAGATCTCGGGTCTTGATGCGCGCAACACCCATGGCATCAAACATGCGGTCCATCCCACGGCCGAGGCCTAAGGAAAAACGACCACCTGTCAGAAAGTGCATCGTGGTGGCATAAGCAGCCGTCACCGTGGGATGCCGGGTATTGTGATTCGTGGCAGCCGTCGCGATACCAATCCGTTCGGAGATCGCACCCACCGCACCCGAGAGCGTCGCGGCTTCCTTGATGTTGAAACGTTCGGAGATAAAACACGCACCGATACCCAGCGTTTCAGCGGCTTTGACTTCATCGATGAGGTCTCGCGGTGAGCGCGGCGCTCCGGCGAGTGTATAAAAAGCGAGTTCATTCATGGCTGCGGCCGCAGTCGGCATGGTCCTCTCCCCCTCATGTATGGCATCTTTTCTGGTCTGGCCGGCTTTCCGGTTCGTGTCTGATATCCTACCAGCGTCATCCAGATTGGACTCCGCTGAAGTGCTGTCGGTTCAGGGGTTCACATTCGAATTCGGGGGAGAAAGCTCAATGAAAGTTGTCGATGCCATTGCCCACGCTATGAAGGCCGAAGGGGTAGAAATCCTCTTCGCCTATCCAGTGAATCCATTAATCGAAGCCGCCGCTGCGGTGGATATCCGTACCGTCATCGTTCGCCAGGAGCGTGTGGGTCTACACATGGCCGATGCGTGGTCGCGTGTCAGCTCAGGCAACTCCATTGGCGTGTTTTGTATGCAACACGGTCCGGGAGCAGAGAACGCTTTTGGTGCCGTCGCCCAGGCCTATTCCGAATCCGTGCCGGTGCTCGTGATTCCGGCGGGTTATCCCCGCCGCCTCGCCCATTATTACCCGAACTTCAATTCCACCGAACAAATGCGTGGCATCACCAAGTGGGCTGAGCCGGTCACCATGGGTCGTGCCGTTCCGGAAATTCTCAGGAGAATCTTTTTCCAGTTGCGCAATGGCCGACCGGGACCGGTGTTACTCGAAGTTCCCCTCGATGTCTTCAACGAAGACGTCCCAGAATTCACCTATGTGCGCAGCTTCACTGCACGCACTGCGCCAGACCCCGCGGATGTCGCCGCTGCTGCAAAAGTTCTCGCCGCTGCAGAACGTCCCGTAATTTACGCCGGGCAAGGTGTTCACTACGCAAAAGCTTGGGCAGAGCTGCGCGCACTGGCAGAAGCCTGGAACATTCCGGTCACCACATCACTTGAAGGCAAGAGCGCATTCCCTGAAGACCATCCCCTCTCACTTGGCTCGGGTGGTCGCGCCAATCCACGTCCGGTGATTGAGTTTCTCAATGAAGCCGATGTCATTCTCGGTGTGGGTTGCAGCTTCGCCCTTACGGGTTTTGGTGTGTCGATGCCGAAGGGCAAGACCATTATTCACGCGACGCTTGATCCGATGGACCTCGGCAAGGATGTCCCTGCACAACACGCACTCATCGGCGATGCGCAGCTCACCCTCGCAGCGCTGCTTGCGGCGATGTCAGGCAGCGATCCCGCGCCAGCGCGACAACGTGCGGAGGTTCCCGCAAAAATCCGTTCGTTGCGTGAAACCTGGCGCTCAGAATGGCAAGCCAAACTCACCCACAACGAAGCGCCGATCAATCCCTATCGGGTGATTGCGGAACTCGATC
>SYFY01000182.1 GCA_005799745.1 Gammaproteobacteria bacterium | reverse complement strand
GACGCCGTCACCTTGGCACGCTTCGCATCGCCCACCTTTCACGTTGAAACTGAAACGACCCGCCTGATAACCGCGCGCGCGCGCCTCCTGGGTTTGTGCATACAGCTCACGAATGGGTGTGAACAAACCGGTGTAGGTTGCGGGGTTAGAGCGTGGCGTTCGGCCGATGGGGCTTTGATCGATATCGACCACTTTGTCGACATGATCGAGGCCTTCGATGCGCTGAAAAGGTGCGGGCACGACCGTGGTCGCGCCATTGAGGCGCTGCGCGGCAATGGGAAACAACGTGTGATTGATGAGCGTTGATTTGCCGGAACCGGACACACCAGTGATACACGTCATCAACCCACAGGGAATTTCGATGGTGACATCTTGGAGGTTGTTGCCCGTCGCACCAATCAGACGGATGCACTTCTTCTTATCGAACGGATGGCGTTTCTCCGGTATACGAATCGCGCGCACACCACTCAGGTACTGACCGGTGATCGATGTCTTGCTCTTCAGAATGTCCGCGAGTTTACCTTTGGCGACGATGACGCCGCCGTGTACGCCCGCGCCAGGACCGATATCGACGATGTAGTCGGCAGCACGAATCGCATCCTCGTCGTGCTCAACCACGAGGACAGAATTGCCGAGGTCGCGAAGATGAACAAGTGTCCGCAGAAGCCGTTCGTTATCGCGTTGATGTAAGCCTATAGAGGGCTCGTCAAGGATATACATCACGCCTACCAATCCCGCGCCGATCTGGCTGGCCAAGCGAATGCGCTGCGCTTCACCGCCACTTAGCGTTTCTGCGCTTCTGTCCAGCGTGAGGTAGTTGAGGCCTACGTCCACCAAAAACTGAAGCCTTGCCTCAAGCTCCTCAAGGATTTTTCCAGCAATAGTGGCGCGTTGTCCCTGCAGCGTGAGTTCACCGAAATAGCGACGCCCATCCTCAACGGACCGCGTGGTGATCTGCGGCAGGTTCGTACCGTTGATGAACACATGCCGCGAGGCTTCTTTAAGACGCGATCCTGAACAAGATGGGCACGCTGCGCTACGCAGGTACTTCTGCAGATTCTCCCGCACCATTTTACTGTCGGTTTCGCGGTAACGTCGTTCCATGTTGGGGATCACCCCTTCGAAGCGCTGTTTGCGCTGCATCATGTCGCCACGTTCGTTGGCGTAGAAAAACTCAATGCGCTCGGTACCACTGCCCTGCAGGATGGCTTTCTGATGTTTCTTCGGTAGCTTCGACCAGGGTGTTTCCACATCGAAGCCATAATGTTTGGCCAGCGACGTCAACATGTGAAAGTAGTAGATGTTCTTCCGATCCCAGCCCCGAATCGCACCGTCAGCCAGCGTCAGATCAGGATCGCCAATGACGAGTTCTGGATCGAAGAACTGCGTGACGCCGAGACCATCACACTCCGGGCACGCACCTGCCGGAGTGTTGAACGAGAACATACGCGGTTCGAGTTCACTGATGCTGTAGCCACAGTGAGGACACGCGAAGCGGGCGCTGAAGATCAACTCGTCTGAGTTGGGTTTGTCCATGTCGACAACACGCGCGATGCCATCGGCGAGTTGCAACGCCGTCTCAAACGATTCCGCGAGGCGTTGTTTCACATCTTCACGCACACGCAAACGGTCGATGACCGCTTCGATGGTGTGTTTCTTGTTTTTGTCGAGGTCCGGTGGACTGTCGAGATCAACAACAAGCCCGTCCACGCGCGCACGGATGAAACCTCCCGCTACCAATTCCTTGAACACATGCAGATGTTCACCTTTGCGCTCGGTGATCACCGGCGCGAGCACCATGACGCGACGGTCGCCGGGTAGTGCGAGCACCTGGTCGACCATCTGACTCACGGTCTGTGCAGCGAGTGGAATCCCGTGGGTTGGGCAACAGGGTTCTCCCACACGCGCAAAGAGCAGACGCAGGTAGTCGTAGATCTCGGTGATCGTGCCCACGGTTGACCGCGGATTGTGCGACGTCGACTTTTGCTCGATGGAGATCGCCGGAGAAAGCCCTTCGATGTGGTCCACATCAGGCTTTTCCATTATCGACAGGAATTGGCGTGCATAAGCAGAGAGCGACTCGACGTAACGTCGTTGGCCCTCCGCGTAGAGCGTGTCGAAGGCCAGTGAGGATTTACCAGAACCCGAGAGGCCTGTAATCACGACCAGCTTGTCGCGGGGCAGATCGAGATCGATGTTCTTGAGGTTATGGGTGCGTGCGCCGCGAACGGAAATGGTGTCAGTCACGCTGGTCCTGCCGTGGATGCGGAATTAAACGGGGGGTTGCAACGATAGTCGCCGCTCCAGCATGCGGCAATAGACGCACAGACTTCGCCGCTTTCAGCCGTTCTTCCTGCCGCTGCCTTCGTTTAGACTGCCGAGGTCAGCCTTCCCCCACACCGATAGCAGCACGAGAGAATCACCATGGCGCGTGGCATCAACAAAGTCATTCTGGTCGGCAACCTGGGTCGCGATCCGGAAACCCGCTATCTGCCGAGTGGTGATCCGGTGACGAGTTTCAGCATCGCCACCTCTGAAGGTTGGCGAGATAAACAGTCCGGGCAGACTCAGGAACGCACCGAGTGGCACAACATCGTGTGTTTCAACCGTCTGGCTGAAATCGCTTCCGAGTATTTGCGCAAAGGCTCAAAGGTCTACGTCGAAGGCAGCCTGCGTACGCAGTCCTGGGAAAAGGACGGCCAGAAACACTACAAGACCGAGATCGTCGGCCGCGAATTGCAGATGCTCGACAGCCGCGGTTCAGGTGGTGGTGGGATGGGTGGCGAAATGGACGGTGGTGGAGCGCCAAGTGGCTTTGAGCCGCGACCACAACGTAGCAGTGGAGGCAAACAACAAGCGCCGGCCTATGACAATCGCCCGACCCTGCCGGCGGATGACGACTTCGACGACGACATCCCGTTTTAGTCTCCTCCAGACTGGAGCTCCGAGGCGCTGTTAGGTCAAAGATGACCGGAAGTAACTGATCACATTTTCCAGCGCCTGAGTGGTCGGATGCCCCGCTTTATCCACGAAATCCAGGGTCAACACCGAGTGACCCTTTCCGGGAAGTGTGTGCAGGTCGATTCGTCGCCGATCCGAGTTAAACGTCCGATCCAACGCCCCGAACTTCTCTGCCATGCACAGCGGATCTCCTTCGAAGCGTAGCGCCATGGCAGGCTGAGTGGCGTCGATCCGGGTTTTGATCTGATGCACTTCTTCCGGCGACATGTGCAACGCCGATTGATCGAAAAACGGCATCGACGGTTGTGATGCCACGCCTGCCAGCACGCTGTCATCCGCCAGGAGCGAAATCGCGAAATTTCCGGTCAGGCACATCCCAATGGTGCCAACACCTTTAACGCCATGTGTCGCCTTCAGGTCACGGCACAAGGCGCGCAGCCAATCGACAATTGGGCTGGAAGCGTTCTTTTCGAGAATGCGGAACTCGCGGCGCATGCACAGCACGCGCACCATGTTGCCCGCCAAGGAGATGCTGCCAAGCGGCCCGAAGAGATGCGGCAAAACTGTCATGAAACCCGCGGCCCGGAGTTTGGTGGCGAGTTCGAGGGTCTGCGGGCCAATGCCCGGCAGCTCCTGAATGATGACCACGACCGGTCCGGCACCCTGGGTGTACACGTCATGGGTGACTTCATGCCCACCTGCGACGGGCGCGGAAAACGGTCGCTTCGAGTACCCTTGCATGCCTGCTCCCGATGACGTCTTGAGCCTGATGTTACCGGTGATGGCGGGTGGCAAACGAGGGGTTGGCAGAGCTCGATGGTCCTCAAAGCTGAAGAAACCACGGAAATTCCGCTGTTTCCGCTCCGCACCGTGCTCTTCCCGTTCGGCACGTTGCCCCTGAGAATTTTCGAGACCCGTTATCTCGACATGGTTCGCCGGTGTATGCGCGAAGGCTTGCCGTTCGGCGTGGTCCTGATTCGCCAGGGCGTGGAAGCACGGCTCCAGAAGGATGATTCGCAGCCCGATATCTTCAACGTCGGTACGGCTGCATTGGTTGCTGACTTCAATCCGCTCAGCGACGGTATGCTCGGCATTGTTTGTCGGGGCACGCGCAAATTCAGGGTCATCGGAACCCGGGAACAGCCCGATCATTTGATGCTCGGGCAAATCGCGTGGTTGCCGGATGAGCCCGCCACGGAGCTCGGGCCGGAGCACCATGGGCTGACGGAGATCCTCAAGGATCTTGTGGTTCATCCCATGATCCAGAAGCTGGGCCTCGATGTGGATTTCTCAGACGCACGCTCGGTCAGCTGGCGTCTGTCTGAACTTCTGCCGATTGAGCCTGAAATCAAACAGAGCCTGTTGCAGTTACCCTCACCCCGCGAGCGGCTGACGGAGCTGAACCGCCTCGTTTCCAAATTGCGTGGTGAAGGCAACGGAAAACGCTGAAGGCTCACTACACGCGTGGATTCCCGCGCCGCGAGCCAAACAGAATGCCGTTATACTGCCCGCCGTCAAAAACCTTGGGTTTCCGTTTAGGGCCTCTCCAGCCTGGAACCGGAAGCAGGAGATCATGAACGCGGGCCTTTCCTCAGGCGGACAAGCCAACATTGAACTTGAGGTGCGATCCATTGCGGAGCGCGCACGAGCAGCCGCTCATGCAGTGGTCGCGGCGCCAGCAGGCGCTCGCTCGCTCGCCCTCAAGGGTATTGCCAGGGCGATGCGTGTGAATGCACAGAAGCTTATCGACGCCAATCGTATCGACCTCGAGCGTGCGACCGCGGCCGGTCTCGATCAGCCTCTGGTCGATCGGCTGAAGATCGATCAACGCGCCATCGACCGCATGATAGAAGGGGTGTTGCAAGTTGATACGCTGCCGGACTCGGTGGGTGAGATCAGCGATCTGCGCACGCTGCCGTCGGGTATTCAGGTCGGCCGCATGCGTGTGCCGCTCGGTGTCATTGGCATCATCTACGAGTCCCGTCCCAACGTGACGGTGGACGCCGCGGTGCTGTGTCTCAAGTCAGGTAACGCCTGCATCCTGCGTGGCGGCAGCGAATGCCCGGAATCCAATCGTGCGATTGCGGCCTGCATCAGCGAAGGGCTCGAAGGCACCGGTATTCCCCTGGATGCAGTACAGCTGATCGCGACGACGGATCGTGCTGCGGTAGGTGCGTTGCTCAAACAGGACGGCCTCGTCGACGTGATCATCCCCAGAGGTGGCAAGAGCCTGATCGAGCGCGTCATGCGCGAATCGACTATTCCCGTCATCAAACATCTCGACGGCGTCTGCCACGTCTTTATCGATGACTCTGCCGACGCCGACATGGCGGTAAACGTCGCGGTCAATTCGAAGACCGAAAAGTACGCGGTGTGTAACGCCATCGAGACGTTGCTCATTCATCGCGCCCGTGCTGCCGAGTTGTTGCCGCGTCTGGCCGCAGAGTACACCGCAGCGGGTGTTGAACTGCGTGGTTGTGAAAGCAGCCGCACCATCGTACCGACGATGAATGTTGCCACGGAAGAAGATTGGTCAGCGGAATATCTTGGGCCGATTCTCGCGGTGCGTGTGGTGGAAGATGTTAGTGCTGCGATCAACCACATTAATCGTTATAGCTCACAGCACACCGATTGCATCGTCACCAGCGACCTCAGCGCATCGCGACGTTTCGTCAATGAAGTGGATTCTGCCTCCGTCATGGTGAACGTCTCCACGCAGTTCGCCGATGGTTTCGAGTACGGGCTCGGCGCCGAGATCGGCATCTCCACGAACAAATTGCATGCACGTGGGCCGGTGGGGCTTGAAGGGCTGACCACACAGAAGTTTGTGGTCTATGGCCAGGGCGAAGTGCGCAAGCGTTGATAGCGCTGCTGGGAGGAACGTTCGACCCCGTCCACGTCGGCCACCTCACTGCGGCAGAATCAGCTCGTCAGATCCTCGGTGTTTCGCAGGTTAATCTGGTGCTGGCTCGTCAGCCCTATCACAAAGCGCAGTGTGAAGGTGCAACTACGCAACAACGTTGGGCCATGTTGGAATTGGCCTGCAAGGACCACGCACTCCTGGTTGCGGACGACTCCGAACTGCACCATGAAGGTCCGTCTTTCACTGTGGATCTGCTGGAGCGACGTGCAACAGCCAACCCCAGAGAGATGCGTTGTTGGGTGATCGGCTCCGATGCCTTTGCGCCGATCCTTGGGTGGCGTCGTGCGGACGATGTTTTCCGTCTGACTAACTTTCTGGTGTTTGAACGCGCGGGAATGGAGTCTCAGTTTGATGCAGCGCTACAGGCGTTCATCGCGCCGAGAGCCGTCGCATCGATCAGGAACGATCAACACGGACAGGTCTTAATCACCCGTGCCGATCTGCCGGACGTTTCGTCGTCGCGGATCCGAGAGATGCATCGCGCTGGCCAATCGGTAAGTAGGTGGCTTTCGCCGGCAGTGCTCGACTTTATTAGGAACAACAATCTTTATGTCTAAAACACCCACAGAAGCCAAACCGAAAGCGCGTGCCAAAACTAAAGCTCCGGCACCCGCAAAGGTCGCAGTCAAGGCGAAGGCTGAAACTGCCAGAACCCCCAAGGTTAAGGTCCCCAAGATTAAAGCTGCCAAGGTCACCAAGGCAGAAGGTAAGCCAACACCTGGAACGCCACGGCGATCTGCGGGGCCCAAGCGCAAAGACCCTGTCACGGGCCTCCGTGATGTGGTGCTCAAGGCGCTCAATGATGGCAAGGGTATCGACGTGGTGGTGCTCGACGTTCGCAAGCTCTGCAGCTTCACCGACACGATGGTGGTCGTGACTGGTAACACCGGCCGTCAGGTCAATGCACTCGCGCAGCGGGTGCTTGAAGCGGCGCTGTCACTCGGTGTTAAACCCATCGGCAGCGAAGGCCGCGAGTCTAACGAGTGGGTGCTGATCGACTTCGCTGACATCGTCGTGCACGTCATGCAAAAAGACGCGCGCCAGCTCTATGAACTCGAAAAACTCTGGTCGGAACTGCCCACTGACGGGGAGACCTCCAGGCGCTCGTGAACGTCCGTATTCTCACCGTCAGTCGACGCCAGCCCGATTGGATCAACGCAGGATTCGAGACCTACGCCCGCCGTCTGCAGAGTGTGATGCCCCTTGAGCTTATCGAGATCAACCCGGTGGAGCGTCGAGGTCAGGAGTCCGAGCGCCAGATCGACCAATGCCGGGAACAGGAAGCGCAGAAAATCCGCTCGCTCTGTCGTCAAGGTGATTGGATTGTGGCGCTGGACGAACGTGGCAAGCATTTTGATACCGAAACGCTGGCGAAGTTTGTTGGTCGGTTGCGCGATGAAGCGCGCTCGCCGGTGTTTGTGATTGGTGGTGCCGATGGCTTGCATGCGGACTTCCTGACAGAGGCGCATCAGCGGATGTCGCTGTCTGCACTGACTCTCCCTCATGGTTTCGTTCGGGTGATGCTCGCTGAGGCGTTGTATCGGGCGGTGTCGTTGCTCAACAATCATCCCTACCACCGGGCATGAAGCAGTAACAGTGGCAGAAATCACCCTCAATGACCGAACGGAAGAGCAGCGTCGATTCAACACGCGGGTGTTTGTTATTGGTGGAATTATCCTGCTGCTCTTTGGTGTGCTCATCGCGAGGCTGGTGCACCTGCAGCTACTCGAATATCAGAAGTTCCAAACTCGCTCCGAACAAAACCGCATCCAGGTACAACCTGTAGCGCCGAGGCGCGGTCTGATCTACGACCGCGGAGGTGTGTTAGTCGCAGACAACCGGCCGATCCACAATCTGGCCGTTGTTAAGGAGCTCACAGGCGACGTCGATGCGATGCTCGGCCGTCTGAACACACTCATTCATCTGGATGAGGCCGACGTGGCCGAGCTCCACAAACGGGTGAAACGGCGGCGAAGACCCTTTGAGGCGGTAGTGCTGCGTTCGCATCTCACCGAAGCTGAGCGGGCTGCGCTTGCTGTGCATCGTCATGAGCTACCCGGCGTGGAAATACTCTCCGACTCGGTGCGGCACTACCCCTTTGGGGAGTTGCTCGCTCACACGTTGGGTTCAGTGCGCCGAATCAACGAGGCCGATATGCAGCGGCTTGATCCGGTCATGTACGCCGGCACGGAGTTTATGGGCAAGCTCGGTGTAGAGAAGTTCTACGAGCGGTCGTTACACGGTCGGGTGGGTTATCAGCAGGTCGAAGTGGATGTGCACGGCCGCATTCGTAAAGAACTTGATGTTGATCACCCGGTTGCCGGTGTCGACCTGACGCTGCATTTGGACCTCGACTTGCAGGTTGCTGCGGATGCAGCGCTAGGACCACGCCGAGGCAGCATTGTTGCACTTGATGCACGCACCGGCGGCATCCTCGCGATGGTCTCCAAGCCGTCATACGACCCTAACACCTTCATTACGGGGATTTCCCAGACGGATTACAACGCACTCCTTATGGCGCGCAATCGTCCCATGTTCAACCGCGCCATTAACGGTCGGTATGCACCCGGCTCGACCTTCAAGATGGCAGTCGGACTGGCGGCGCTAACGACCGGTGTCACCACTTGGGAAGAGAGTATCTACGACCGAGGCTTCTTCCGGCTGCCAGGACAACGCCGCATCTTCCGTGATTGGAGTTGGCAGCGTGGCAACTCTGGTGGGCAAGGCGCGGTAGATCTTAATCGTGCGATTTACAGGTCATCCAACGTGTATTTTTACACCATGGCTTCGCGCATGAAGATCGACCCGTTCGCCGGGTTTGTGGCACAACTTGGTTTTGGTCAACCTGTCGGTGTTGATGTCGCCGATGAAAGCACAGGGCTATTGCCGGATTCGGCATGGAAACGAAAGGTTCGTAATGAAATCTGGTACCCCGGCGACAGCATCAACCTCGGTATTGGTCAGGGAAATCTCCTGGTAACGCCACTACAATTGGCGAGTTATGTAAACGTCATCGCCAATCGTGGTCGGGTCGTTCGACCCCGCATGCTGAAGGACAGCTCCAGCGAATTGGACGAGGACTTTGCGATACCCAAGGCAGGTACCGTGGCAGGGCTGTCCGCGGACGACTGGGAAAAGATGGTCGATGCCATGGAAAACGTGGTACACCGAGGCAATCTAGGCTGGCGGCAGGCCGGCACTGCCTGGCCCTACATTGGTCAGGACATCGCCTATCGAATGGCCGGAAAATCAGGCACTGCTCAAGTAGTGGAGATCAAACAGGGAACGACCTATAACGAGAAGGAGCTAGATGAATACAACCGCAAACACGCGTGGTTCGTCGCGTTTGCGCCGGCGGACGATCCGTTAATTTCAGTCGCGGTTCTGGTCGAAAACGGTGGTGGTGGCAGTGGCGTTGCTGCGCCCGTGGCGCGTGAGGTGATCGATGCTTGGGTTCTGCCGCGGTTGCTGACGACCCAGCAGAGCGTAGCTGCCAATACCAGCGCGGGTACAGGTGCAGGACAATGAATATCGACTTTGTTCGCACGCTGCGCACCGGTGGCACGGTCCCGGAACAAGCCCGTCAACGCATCGAGCTGTTACCCGAGCCGGTGTTGATGCCGTTGTTGTTGACGTTGATGTGCTGCGGGTTAGGTGTGCTCTACAGCGCGCTGCATGGTCAAACCGAAGGGCTGTCGTCACAGGGAATCAAGTTTGGTGTCGGCTTCATGATCATGTTCGTGGTTGCCCACGTTCACCCCAGAGAGTTTCTTCGGTTTGGACCCCTGTTGTACCTGGGCGGCATTTTCCTGTTGGTGTTGGTGCTGCTGATCGGTGATGTGGCGAAAGGTGGACAGCGTTGGCTTGAGATCGGGCCGATCCCCAGATTTCAACCGTCAGAGCTCCTCAAGTTGGCGGTCCCGTTAACTGTCGCGTGGTATCTGCATGACCGACCGCAGCCAGTGAGGTTTCGCGATATCTGTGTGGCCTTGCTCATCATGGTGGTACCTGCAGGTCTCGTCATCGTGCAGCCGGACCTTGGCACCGGGCTTCTGATCCTGGCGGCGGGTGGAAGTGTGCTCTTTCTTGCAGGGTTGCCCTGGATCTACCCGCTGGCCGCTGTGGGTTCCTTTGCGGCGGCAGCGCCCGTGTTGTGGAACTTCCTGCACGAGTATCAGCAGCGACGCATCTTGACGCTCTTTGACCCCGAGAGTGACCCCTTAGGTGCGGGCTGGAACATCATACAATCGACCACCGCCATTGGTTCGGGCGGCCTAACCGGCAAGGGTGTTTTGCAAGGCACGCAGAGTGGGCTCGATTTTCTGCCGGAAGCGCAGACCGACTTTATCCTCGCGGTGATCGGTGAAGAATTCGGCTTTGTTGGTGCGATCGGGTTTCTTGTACTCTATCTCCTGATCATCGCGCGCTCTATGTACATCGCGATGGTGGCACGAAGAAACTTTGATCGGCTGGTGGCCGGCTCCATTGGAGTTACGTTCTTCGTCTATGTATTTGTCAACGTGGGCATGGTGTGTGGCTTGCTGCCCGTGGTTGGTGTGCCGTTGCCCCTGGTGAGTTATGGCGGCACCTCTGCGCTGACATTGTTGTTCACGTTCGGCGTCCTGATCTCCATCTACAAACATCGGAACAACTGACGCATGGCATGGATTCCTCTACTGTTGCTGATTCTCCTCGTTGGATCAGCTTGTCCGGCAATCGCGGACTACTCTACTCATCCTGGTGCGAGGGCGTTGATTGACGAACTCGTCCAGAAACACCGCTTCGAACGAGCAGAACTGGTCACGCTATTCTCAGGTGCGCAGAAGCAAGACAAGATTTTAGAGTCCATCAGCAAGCCGGCTGAAAAAACTATGCCGTGGCATCGGTACCGAACCATCTTCCTGGGTGACGATCGGATTCGTGAAGGCGTGGTGTTTTGGGACCAAAACCAGGCAGCGCTCGATCAAGCTCACAAAACCTTGGGAGTTGCGCCTGAGTACGTTGTCGCGATCATCGGCGTTGAGACACGTTTTGGCCAACATCGCGGAGCATGGCGAGTTCTCGATGCACTCGCGACGCTCGCTTTCGACTATCCACCACGATCGGCCTTTTTCCGCAGCGAGTTGATTCAGTTTCTATTGTTGGCACGCGAGGAAAACAAGGCGGCAGAGACCTTGATGGGGTCCTACGCCGGAGCGATGGGTTATGGACAGTTCATCTCCTCGAGTTATCGGCACTATGCTATCGACTTTGATGGTGATGGTGCTCGCGACATCTGGGCCAACACCACTGATGCGATCGGCAGTGTTGCCAACTATTTCTCAAAGCATGGGTGGCAAGGTGGTTTGCCGTTGATTGTTGATGTTGCTGAACCCTCCGCCAACCTACAGGCTCTGATTTCAACCAATCCCGAACCGGCCAATACCCTCGAACAAGTTCGCCAGGCGGGTTTTCCCACCCATGCCGAACTCGCCGGTGATACGCCCGTTGCGGTGTTGTCGTTTGAACATGCAGACGGCGTGCGGCCGGCAGTGGTGTTTCGGGACTTCTATGTCATCACACGTTATAACCACAGCCCACTCTATGCGCGTGCGGTACACGAATTGGCGATGGCGATTCGTGAACAGCGCAACATGAAACCAGCGGCTGATGCTGTGGCGCGCCAGTAGCTGTGGACACAAACCTCAAACGAACTTTAGCGCTTCGATTGGTCGGTTTGTTGGCATTAATCGGTTTATTGGCTGGCTGTGTGTCGGGAGGGAGCGCGCCCCCTGCTTCACAAAAAAGACCTGTTGTGCAAAAGGATGGGCCACCTGCCCGCACACCGGTTGACCTCGAAAACCTCCCCGATCCGGTTCCGAAACCTGAGCCGCGGAGTCGTTATGGTAACCCCGAGCAATACACGGTCGCAGGAAAGACCTACCGCCTCATGAAGTCTTCCGCCGGTTATGCGGAAACGGGACTCGCATCCTGGTACGGTACCAAGTTTCACGGCAGAAGAACCTCGTCAGGGGAAGCCTACGACATGATGCAGCTGACGGCCGCGCATAAGACGTTGCCGATACCCACCTATGCACATGTGATCAACCTCGACAACGGTCGGCGATCTATTGTGCGGATCAATGATCGAGGACCTTTTCACGAGGGGCGCATTATCGATCTGTCGTACGCGGCAGCGGTGAAACTCGGTGTCCACAATACCGGGACAGCGCGCGTGCGCGTGGAAGCGATTTCATTTGACCCTGCGCAGAGTGGTGGTCGATATATCCTTCAGGCAGGTGCGTTCTCTGCGCTTCAAGGGGCCGATGCGTTGCAGGCACGAATCAAGTCGTTGGTTCAGCAGCCTGTGCATGTTGTGCAGACACCGGAGGATCACCTCTATCGCGTTCGCATAGGCCCGATTGAAGGCGATGCGGAACTTGATCGGATTCAGTCTCTTTTTGCCGAGCAGGGGTTGGGGTCGCCCATCGTGCTTCTGCTAACGACGTCTGGTAGTTGAGGGATGTATGAGTAACCACCCATCACACTCGACGGATGAGGAGTGCAGGTTCGTCATGATGATTCGTCTAGTTGTTGTAGTTCTTCTGTTCATGAGCGGTGTAACCGTTGTGGCAGCGGAAATCAAAATTCCGGAACCACCGGAAATCGCTGCCACATCCTGGCTTCTGATTGATGCCGCGAGTGATCAAGTTTTGGTTGAACACAAAGCGCGTACGCCGCAGCCGCCGGCCAGCCTCACGAAGATCATGACGAGTTATGTAGCGGCAGAAGAGCTTGAATCGGGGCGCATCAAACTGACTGACAAAGTGCTGATCAGTGAAAACGCCTGGAAACAGGAAGGTTCCCGCATGTTCGTGCAGGTGGGCACGGAGGTCGCGCTCGAAGACCTGTTGCGCGGTGTGGTTATCCAGTCCGGCAACGACGCGACTGTGGCGATTGCCGAACACATTGGCGGTAGCGAAGACGCGTTTGCAGAGATGATGAACAAACATGGCAAGTCATTGGGTCTGAGTGGTACCCATTACTTCAACTCCACAGGCCTGCCCGCAGAAGGCCATGTCACCACGGCGTGGGACCTCGCGAAGTTGTCCAAAGCGCTGATCAATCGCCATCCAGATTCCTATCGGATGTATTCGGAGAAGACGTTTCGCTGGAACGACATCGATCAGCCCAATCGGAATCGGCTGTTGTGGCGCGACCGATCGGTGGATGGCATCAAGACTGGGCATACGGAAGAAGCGGGTTTCTGTCTGGTGGCCAGCGCCATGCGCGACGGTATGCGATTAATCTCCGTCGTCATGGGCACGGAAGACGACAACGCTCGGATGGATGAGAGCCAGAAGCTGCTGTCATACGGATTTCGTCACTTTGAAAGTCGCGAGATTTATGCGGCCGATGTGGTGCTCAAACAGTCGGAGATCTGGTACGGCGAATCTGACACCATCGATCTCGGTCTCGCCAAGTCAGCACTGGTGACGTTTCCCCGAGGCCACTACGAAGATCTCGCTGTCGAACTGGAGGTGCCGAAAATTCTCGAAGCGCCTTACGCACTCGGTGCCGAAGTTGGAACGCTACGTGTCAGTATTGAGGGACGAAAACTCTTCGAAGCCCCACTGGTCAGTTTGACTGAAGTGCCCGAGGCAGGTTTTATCTCCCGATTCTTCGATTTCATCTCACTCTTTTTCAGTCAGCTCTTCGGCGATGACTGATACACCGAAGATCGAATTCCCGTGCAGTTATCCGATCAGCGTTATCGGCGTGGAGAGCGACGGGTTTGCGCGGCGAGTGCTTGAGGTGGTGCAGGCGCATGCTACGGGTATCACTTCTGACGATGTGAATCTGCGGCGATCAGCGAAAGGGCGTTATGTCAGCGTCGCGGTAACCTTGACCGCAACGGGCGAAGACCAGCTTAAGGCGTTGCACACTGATCTTTTAAAGCTCTCTGACGTGAAAATGGTTCTGTGAGCGGTCGAGAAGTCATCTTTCGTGATCTCGGCCGTACGGCCTATACCCCAGTTTTCGAGGCGATGAAGGC
The DNA here is from genome assembly GCA_005799745.1 of Gammaproteobacteria bacterium. Taxonomy (GTDB): domain Bacteria; phylum Pseudomonadota; class Gammaproteobacteria; order Pseudomonadales; family Azotimanducaceae; genus SYFY01. The sequence goes on along the minus strand of SYFY01000182.1, from coordinate 2,599 downwards.
GTTCACGGCGGATCGGACAGTCGAGACGCTCGATGAAATCTGGTTCACCGAACACGAAGCGGTATTCACCCAGGGTCAAGCCGGCAAGGCGGAGCATGTGCTCGCTACCGGCGACATTCCGATTGTGCACACCGATCGAGGCGGGCAGGTCACCTATCACGGCCCGGGCCAGATCACGGGTTATCTGCTCTTTGATCTCAATCGGATGGGTCTTGGCGTGCGTGCGCTGGTTAGCGGCATTGAGCAGGCGTGTGTACGCACATTGGCGGCGTACGGACTTGAAGCGGCGCCACGACCCGATGCGCCTGGAGTCTATATTCACGGCACCAAGATCGCGTCGTTGGGTCTGAGGGTGAGAAGGGGTTGCAGTTATCACGGCCTTGCACTCAACGTCGCCATGGATCTCATGCCGTTCAACCTGATCAATCCTTGTGGCATGGCCGGTATGCAGATGACCGACATGCGGCTCTTCGTGCCTGAGGTGAACATCGACGACGTTCGTCGCCAGCTACTGGTGGTTCTGCTCGAGATCTACGGGCTTAAGCTGAACACGCTGGGCAATCAGTTGCCTTCTTGAGTTTGAATTCTCGCCACTCAGCGTACTTCGCGTCGAAGTACTGGACACGCCCAACCAGCGTTTCGCCGATGCCCGTGATGAGTTTGATGACTTCGAGTGCCTCGTACGCACCCAGAATGCCGACGAGAGGTGCGATCACGCCGTTTTCTGAACACGTCTGATCGGTGCCATCCGTTTCAGGATAGAGACAGCGATAACAGGGCGAATCCTCGCGGCGTGGATCGAAGGTGGTGATTTGCGCTTCGAAACGAATTGCTGCAGCGGACGCCCAGGGTGTGCATGTTGCGAGGCAGGCATCGTTCATCATTTGCCTGACGAGGAAGTTATCCGTCGCGTCGAGGATCACATCAACAGAGTGAGCAAGGTCCAACAAGCCTTGCTCGTCGAGAACGCGGGTGATGGTGGAGACTTTGAGTTCCGGATTGAGTGCAAATAGTGTGGCTCTTGCTGACTCCACCTTGGGTGATCCGATCGAAGCCTGTCGATGCACGATTTGACGTTGCAGGTTCGACACATCAACGCTGTCAAAGTCCACAAGTGTCAGGTGACCGACTCCAGCACCTGCGAGATATAAGGCTGCCGGTGAACCCAGCCCGCCGAGTCCAATGATGGCGACGTGAGCGGAGAGCAGTTTCTCCTGCCCTTCGATGTCCATATCGGGCAGCATGATCTGGCGACTGTAACGAAGCAGTTCATCGTCGTTCATTGTTTGCCGCTCAGGGGCGTTGTCCGCAAGTCACGCGGGGAAGGCCCGCAAGATCGTTCAAGGTTTCCACGTTTGTAAAGCCCACCTCGCTCATCAGTCGACGAGCCGCATCACCTTGATCGAAGCCGTGTTCAACCAGCAACCATCGTCTGACGTAGTGTGGCGCATGGGTAACGATATGTTTAATTGCATCGAGACCGTCGGTTCCGCTGACCAGCGCCTGGTATGGCTCAGTCTTGAGTGACTCCAAAGCGTGGTGACCGGCGGCGATGTAGGGCGGGTTGCTGACAACGATGTCGAATGCTTGTGGCTGTTCTGCGAACGGCGCGAACCAATCACCGAGTGTGAATTCAACGTTCACCCCCAGGCCGCGGGCATTGGAGCGTGCTTGTTCAACAGCGAGTGAAGACACATCGGTGGCGGTCAAGCGAAGATCAGGCCTTGCGTGAACGAGTGAGACCGCAATCGCGCCGCTTCCGGTGCCGAGATCGAGAATGTGATCACCGGGTTGAGCCCGTTCGAGACAAGTCTCTACCAATAGCTCGGTTTCAGGGCGAGGGACGAGGACCGCAGGCGATACCCCGAACCGCAACCCACGAAACTCTTTCCAGCCGCGGATATATGCCAGTGACTCGCCGGCCAGTAATCGCTGTGCTGAAACCTCTAGCCGCGCTTCAACGTCCGCCGGTAGTTCAAACTCAGAGTGGGCAATAACCCAAGCTCGACTGCAACTTAGTTCGTCAGCCAGCAAGACGTCTCGGTCGAGTCGCACAAGTTTGCCGTGCCGTGCGGACCAGCCGGCAATGTCGGTCATAGGTCTGCTCCGAGTGCTTTAAGCTGATCCGCTTGAAATTCCTGTTGCAGGGTATCGATAACAGTCTGCAAATCGCCGGCGATGATGTTGTCGAGACTGTAGAGCGTCAGATTGACACGATGGTCAGTGACGCGGCCTTGAGGAAAGTTGTAGGTGCGGATACGTTCCGATCGATCGCCACTGCCGACTTGCAACCGACGCGTTTCTGCCTGTTCGCTCTGTTGCTTCGATCGTGCGGCGTCGAGCAGCTTGGCTTGCAAGAGCGACATCGCCCGCGCCCGGTTCTTGTGTTGTGAGCGTTCATCCTGACACTCAACGACGATGCCCGTCGGTAGGTGAGTAAGGCGTACGGCAGAGTCGGTTTTGTTGACGTGTTGCCCGCCTGCTCCGGAAGAACGATAGGTATCGACCCGCAAGTCGGCCTTGTCGATTTCAATCTGGGCGATGTCTTCGATTTCAGGTAACACGGCCACCGTGCATGCGGACGTGTGAATGCGGCCTT
>SYFY01000181.1 GCA_005799745.1 Gammaproteobacteria bacterium | reverse complement strand
CGGGGAAGAGCCCTTCCGGATCGGCACCGGACAAGGTGTACGCGTCTGTATGACAGATGCCGGTCGCGCGAATCTCTACCAGGCATTCGCCTTTGCGGGGTCCAGCAAGCTGAACCTTCTCGATGGAGAGTGCCTTGCCTGCGGCCGTGGCCACCGCTGCCCGAACGTCCATTCCTGATCCCCCTCTAATCAATGCTGCGTCTTGAGTGGGCAGGCTAACCCGTCCGACTGTTCCGGCCAAATGGGAAATCAAGCAGAGACGCCGTAGGCGTTCGCGCGCCAAGCGACTATGGTTACCACCAACAGCCCAACGCTGTTTATCGGAACTGTCTTTCGGAACTGGGGAGCTCGTAGGATTTATGGGATTTCTTCAAGACGCCGTCATCTTTATGGCCGCAGCGCTCATCGTCGTGCCACTCGGTAAACGACTGGGCCTGTCGCCCGTACTCGGTTACCTCGGCGCGGGCGTCTTGATTGGGCCAAGCGTCATCGGGCTGGTAGCCGATGCAGAGGCGGTCCTGCACTTCGCCGAAATTGGCGTCGTGCTCCTGATGTTTCTCATCGGCCTTGAACTGCAGCCCCGTCGTTTGTGGGTGATGCGACGCGAGGTCTTCGGACTTGGCAGCGCTCAGGTCATCGTCACGTCATTGGTCCTCCTGCCCGTGGGTCTGATCGGCGGCTACAACCTCACCGAAAGCCTCCTCATCAGTTTCGCATGGGCGCTTTCGAGTACTGCGTTTGTTCTCCAACTCCTCGGCGAAAGCCGCAAGCTCCAAACCCCTCACGGTCGCGCTTCGTTTGGTGTTTTGTTATTTCAGGACACCGCCGTCATTCCGGCTTTGGCATTGATTTCCCTTTTCGCCGTCTCAGCCGACATGCCGAGCCCGGACATGTTGCGAACAGGCATCGTTGTTGTAGGTCTTGCGGCCGCAGGTTTTATCCTGAGACCACTACTGCGTTATTTCGCCCGTACCGGCATTGATGAACTGTTCGCCGCCGCAGGATTGATGTTGGTTCTCGGCGCCGCACTCGCCATGTCCTAGGCCGGCTTAAGCATGGGTCTCGGTGCGTTCATCGCCGGCATGATGGTTGCGGAGTCCGAATGCAGACACCAAATCGAAACTGACATCATGCCGTTCAAAGGCTTGTTGCTCGGGCTCTTCTTCATCGCTGTGGGGATGTCAGCGAACCTTGAGCTACTGGCCGACGAACCCCTCTTTGTGTTGGCCATGACGCTAGGGTTGGTGATCACCAAGGCGTTGGTGCTTTATCCCCTCCTGCGCTTTTTTCGTGTCAATCACCCCGAGTCGCTGCGCGGGTCGATCGTCCTGTCACAAGGCGGCGAGTTCGCTTTCGTGCTTCTCACTGCAAGCGCAAGCGCAGAACTCCTGCCTGCATCCACGGCACAGTTCGTCATTCTAGTGGTTACCCTTTCGATGGTTACCACACCTTTCCTGTATTCACTGCTCGAACGATTTCTGGATAAAGAAGACGTCGATGATCGGCCATTCGATACCTTAAGCCTGCACGACCGCCCTGTCGTGATCGCCGGCTTTGGCCGCATAGGACAAATCGTTGGTCGCATCCTCAGCATGCACCAGATACCCTTCATGGCCCTCGAGGCGAATGCGAAACACGTGGATTTTGTCAGACAATTCGGTAACGAAGTGTATTTCGGTGATGCCACGCGGTTGGATTCACTACGTGCCGCTGGTGTACCGAATGCCAAGGCCTTCGTACTCACCATTGAAGACATCGAAGCGTCTGTGAAGATCGCTGAGATCATTCGCAAACAGTGGCCTGACGTGATGATTCTGGCGCGGGCGCGCAATCGACATCACGAGATGTTCTTGCGTGATGTCGGGGTACACTACACCATCCGCGAGACCTTACTTTCCAGCCTCGAGCTTAGCCAGAAGTTGCTTGAGCATCTCGGACAGTCTGAAGAGTCTGCAAAGAGCAGCGTCAACGCATTCCGCCTACACGATGAAACCATGCTCGAGAAACAGGCAGTGGTGGTAAACGACGAGGTTGCCTTCCGGCAGACGAGCATCGAAGCCGAAGCGGAACTGAAGCAGTTGTTCCAGAAAGATGTGGGGGCAGCAGCCGCGAAGGTGCCGCCTCTACCCTGAGGATCAAGCGGCGAGGAAAGGTCGCTCTCCCCTAGTAGTGACTCGCCATCCACTTCGTGTTTCAGGGAAATAATCCCAGCTGGCATGGTGTTGCACCGCGCGGTTATCCCAGAACGTGACTGTATTGGGCTCCCATCGCACTCGGCACTGAAACTCGATGCCTTTGGCGATGTGTTCAAAGAGCATATCCAGAAGTGAATCACTTTCATGTTTCGTCAGCCCCTTGATCTTCTCGGTGAAGCCGCTGTTCACATAGAGGGCGCGCCGACCTGTCACCGGATGTGTAGCGACCACTGGATGCACATTTCGTGGATACTCTTCTGGCGACTTACTCCCATAGGCACCACGAAACGGCAGATCGCCGTTGTGCTGTGCACTCAACGTCAGCAGGTAGTCCTGCATGGATTTCGACAAGGTTTCAAACGCGCGGTACATGCTCGCGAATGCTGTATCGCCACCACACGACGGCGTCACTTCGATACGCAACATGGAAATGTGCGGTGGCTCCAGATCACATGACACATCGGTATGCCACGCCTCACCTGCCGTAAATTTGGAATTCGCATCGGTGTGGATACGCAAGGTTTCGGGATAAGTCTTGTCCGCATAAGCGGGATGAATATGCAGCGGTCCGAGTTTCTTACCGAAGGCAATCTGCTCGGGAACAGACATCGACTGATCACGAATCGCGACCACGCCTCGCTCGCCGACGAATAACTTCAGTGCTTCAACCTCTTTGTCGTCGAGATCGAGCAGCCGAAAGCCTGAAAGCACCGAACCGACATGACGATTGAGATCAAGTCGCTCGATTGAAGTAGGTAACCCCGCCATGTATCTCTCCTGTTCGATCAACGTGCCGTCGCTGCTTGCCAAGCACCGAGCACTTCTCGTGAACCAACCAACGCCACTGTATTGCCGGCTTCATCGATGAAATTCAGCGGCCCCATAAACGTCATATAGAACTCGCTGTCTTCGGGAAACTCGGTGTGATCGTGCCGCGCGTTGCACGCTTCATAGCCATAACTTGGCGCAACGGCGGTCGCGCCGCCCGCGTCAGTCCCACCCCGCACGTTCATGCGACCCTTGGTGAGGAAGTACTCACCGGGACCCATGTGGATGTGACGGTTGAACGACGTGCCTTTGGGGCAATCAAAGATCGCCGTCCATCGACCAGATTCCGGCGACACATGCAAGAGCTTCCAACGGATATTGCCCTGACAAAGCGGTGGCGGAAAAGGAATCCAATCAACCGCGTTGATCTGGGTGTAGTCCCCCGTTGGATCATTAGGCTGACCCATCACGCCTTCTCCACTTTATTTGATCCTTCCCACTCTGGCCGGACGGCGACCTGAACTCAAGCAGCAGTCAGATCGACATCCCGCCATCGATCACAAAGTCTGTACCCGTCGCAAAACTCGCTTTATGCGCTGCGAGAAACAGTACCCTCCCGGCGAGTTCTGCGGGCTCGCCCGCTCGCCGGAGCGGCGTCGATTTCACCAACAGTTCATTCATGCGTACAGGAGTGTTGTGATTGAAGGGCGTATCGATAAACCCCGGGATCACACATTTCACCCGAATGCCAAATCGCGCCAGTTCATGAGCCGCAGATTTCCACATGCCACCTACCGCACACTTCGTTGCGGTATACGCAAAGAGTGTCGATGTGCCTCTCATGCCTGCGACCGATGCGACGTTGATGATGGAACCACCACCCACCTTCTTCATCGGCTCCACCACCGCACGCGGGTGGAGATCCATTGCTGTATCCACATCATCAAACCCATCCCACGCACCGGGTCGGCCCAACAACTTGCCCGAGGTGTCATAGGCCCAGCCGTGATACGGCTTGGAAAACCTGGCTTCGGCGCAGTGGTCTCAACCATTTGCCACCTGGGCTCCGCGATGCCGGCAGACGTTGCCGAGCGCTCGAAGGCAGCCATCAGACTGGCGTATAACCAGAATCGGCACACCCCCCAAGCGAGGTTGTTAGATAGTCCCCGGGATTACGGCAGCCATCGGTCAGCCCCACAAACTTCGGCCGACCCTTGAAGAGCATGTCCACTTCACATCGTCGTGCCTGGGAAAAAGAACTGATGCTCGCGTATCTTGAGGCACTCAAGTCGCAAGACGTTGCGGTACCCACCTTCGATGACGCGTGGCTGATCTATCGGCAACAACTCTTCAATGCACTGGCTTGGTGGGCCGGCACCCTCGGCCAACCACCTGAAGCACCTCAAATGCAGGCGAAAGAAAGTTCAATGACGTTCATTAATTGCTTAACAACCGTAATCGACGATCTTGATGCGTTGGATGCGTTTGACTCGTAGATAGGAAACTGACTTCGAAACCTACCTCGGTGCCTTTTTCTCCAGCTTGCGCTGCAAACTCCGCCGATGCATACCGAGCGTGCGCGCTGCGGCACTGATATTGCCGCCGTGCTCGGCGAGCACTCGCTGGATGTGTTCCCATTCCAGACGACGTAAGCCCATGGGTTGTGTGTCGAGCTCTGCGACATCTGCCTCGGGATTATCTTCCATCGCAGCCAGCACTTCGCGAATACCGACCGGCTTGGCGAGCAGATTGTGTGCCCCCGATCGCATGGCCTGAACCGTAGCCGGAATGCTGGCATAACCCGTCAGCATGATGCGCCGTGCATTGGCTTGCTGTTCACAGAGGTCACTGATACGTCCAATGGTGCTCAATTCACCGAGCATGAGATCGAGAAGAACGTGCGTGTAGGAACGCGCGCGAGCCGCCGAACCGATGCCCGCTTCTTCATTCACCGTAGTGACGTCATATCCCCGCCGTTGAAGCGCAGCGCCCAACACTTGCATGAACACCGCGTCATCGTCTATCAACAACACATGACCTTTCACGCAGACGTTCCGTCGAGCGGTAGCGCAAGATGCGCGATGCTGCCCTTGCGTCCGGTAGTGAATCCGAGCACACCACCTAGCCGTTCGAGATTGGTCCGCAGAATCATCAGCTCGACACCGTGTCCATACGTCTTGGTGGTGCCCCCGAGCGTCGCATTCATCGATGGAGAACCTCCACCTTCGTCTTCCACTTCAAGGTGCAGACATCCTTCTGCAACACCCACACGTAACGAGACGCGGGTGGTTCCGGCTTCCACATTCGCATCAGCGGCGTTGTCCAGCAGCGTGACGAGACCATGGCCGACGGCAGGATCCACAGCAGTCACCATGGATGGAACCCTTTGCTCCACACGCAAGTCACACTCCGGGCGGCGTTCATGCCAGTGACGTATCGTGCGATTCAACAGTTCACCGAAGTCCTCCGGTCCGGACACTGCATGACCTCTACCGGATTTCCGGAGCACCTCGTCCAGGCGTTCGCGCACTACCCTGAGCCGATCTTTTGCAAGGCGCACATCGCCCACTTCTGAGCCACGCTCTTCCAGTTCGTCCAACAAGATCGACAACGTCGACAGCGGTGTCGCAAGTGCGTGGGCAGCACCTGCCGCAACACCCGCCACAGCCATCACCTATTCGCTGCGCATCTGCCGTTCACGTAGTTCAGCCAGTGAAGTTGCCCGTTCCCGAGCGACTCGAGCGAGCAATCCAAGAAAAATCAGCAGCACAGCGCCACTACCGAGAAAGTTCAGCCACATGCCGATGACATGGAAGTTGAAGCCGGAACCACCGTGACTGTGTTGTGCTTCGACGGGTACGTGGAAAAAGAGCAACAAGGTATACGCACAAGCCGCTGCCGCGGCGAGCGCTGATGCCAGCGGCAATGACAGGCTTAACGCGCCAATGGCGATGGGAACAAGAAACAAGGAGACAAACGGGCTTGTACCGCCGCCCGTGAAATACAGGAGCAGCGACAACAAGATGGTTGTGACCAGAAGCTGCAACAACACCCGCCGCTCACAGTTAGTATCCGGCGGGAGATTTCGCAACCGCAACCAGGAGACCACATTCCAGAGCGCAAAAATTGCCACGGCGGAAACCAGCGGAGCGAGAGGAACCACGACATCCAATGCCAAAGCGGCGCCAACGATCAAGGCTTGCGCCAATGAACCGAACTACTGCAGTCCAATCACCACACGCAACGTGTGTGTGTTCGGTGAAATCAGCTCACTGAACGTTGAGCGATCACGCCACCATGCTGCCATTCACACCTACCCGGCGATCATCGTGATCGATCAGGAGTGCCCACGCGGCTTTGGGCGCGCCCTTGGGCTCATGACGTTTGCCTTTTGGTGGAGGCTCGTCACGAAGTGTATCGCTAAACACAGCAGCAAGCGCGCGTTCTTTGTCACCCGCTTCGAAGGCTTTGGTCGTGACACAAAATTCCACCATGATCCCATTCGGATCCATGGCGTACACCGAGGTGCACCAGTTGTGGTCGATTTCGGTCACGGGATATCCGGCATTGTTTAGCCGCTCGCGTTTGGCGTTGAGTTCATCCATGGACGCCACACCAAAGGCGATGTGGTTTGACCAGTTTGGCAGCCCAAGTCCAGCAGAAATGGAAGTCTCGAACTCCGCAAGAGACGCATCGCGAATGTCCCAGAAGGCGATCATCGAGCCATCACCCGTGTCGTAGAAAAAGTGTTTGGCCCACTTGTCTGGACCCATCTGGGCCTTCTCGACCCGAACCAGTTCAAAACCCATGGCATCGGCGTAGAACTGATGGGTGGCCGGCATGTCACGCGTGGTGATGGCAAGGTGGTGGTACGGCATGATGATCCTCCAGGCTGGATGGCCGAAGTCTACTCCGGGAGAGGAGGTCATTCGATCTCAGCAGTCCAATACTCCTGTCGCGCAGCAGTCCCGCGTTACACTCAACACCACACCACCAGCGCCACCAACTCATTCAACTCCAGGACAACGGGTGAAATTCGAACCGCGTATTCCGAACTGGCGCTCTTACGTTCCGATCCTGGACATCCTGGGTTTATACACCCGCGGCCAATGGCATGCGGATCTGATCGCCGGCCTCATCGTCGGCGTGATGACGGTGCCACAGGCGATGGCTTATGCCTTTCTCGCTGGCCTTCCACCCCAAGCGGGACTCTATGCCTGTCTGCTGCCGATGCTGGTTTACGCCGTGCTTGGGTCGTCGCGACATCTCGTCGTCGGTCCTGTGGCGGTCGCCGCGCTGATGGTCGCGGCTGCCATTGGTGACGCGCAGCTCATCTACAACAAGGCCGCAACCGAGATCGCCGTGATCCTGAGTCTCGAGGTGGGCGTGATCCTGCTGCTGCTGCGGCTGTGGCAAATGGGCGGGCTCATCAATCTGCTGAGTCACCCGGTGATTAGCGGCTTTATCAACGCCGCGGCGATTCTCATCATCTTCAGCCAGATTCCCGCGTTCACAGGCATGCCGCCGAAAGCGGGTGATCCGTTTGATCAACTCATGTGGTTCGTCGAGCATCTCGACCAGATGGCTGCATTGCCCGTGGTAATCGGTTTGTTCTGCATCGGCACGATCTGGTTTTTTCAGAACCAGCTGGTGCAAACGCTGCGCCGCTTCAACGTTCACATCGAAGCGGGACATCTCTATACACGCATCGGTCCATTGGTGGCATTGCTACTCACCGCCGCTGTGGTCTGGCTGTTCGATCTCGACAAGGCGTTTGGTCTCGCCACTGTGGGTCATGTCCCTTATGGTCTGCCTGCCTTAACAGCCCCGATGTTCGACCTTGTGCTCTGGACCGATCTACTCGACTCCGCCGCGATGATAGCGGTAGTGGCCTACGTGGAGAGCTACTCCATCGCGACGAGCATCGCCGCGAAAGAGCAGACCCGCATCAACCCCAATCAGGAACTCATCGCCCTCGGTGTTTCCAACCTGGGCGCGGCATTTACCGGCGCTTATCCCGTGGCTGGAAGCTTTTCCCGCACCAGCGTCAACTACGACGCTGGAGCACGAACACCGCTGAGTTCGGTCGTTTGTGGCGTCGTTATTCTCGGATCGCTTCTCATCCTCACCCCCTTGTTTGCCTGGCTTCCGGCACCGGCACTCGCCGTCATCGTCGTGCTTTCTGTCATTCGGTTGATTGATCTGCGCAGCATCGGTCGCCACTGGCGAATCTATCGGGAAGACGCGATTACGTCGGTACTCACCATGGTGAGTGTTCTGGTGTTTGGCGTGGAAACGGGGCTGCTCGCGGGTGTCGGTCTTTCCATCGCTTTCTTTATTCGCTCTTCGAGTCGACCGGAGGTAAACGTCTTAGGGCGTGTTGGAGATTCCGAGCACTTTCGTTCGGAGCGCCGTTACGAGGTGAAAATCGTTCCATACGTCGTCTGTGTGCGGATCGACGAAAACCTCTACTTCGCGAACTCCAATCAGATCGAAAACAAATTGATGAAGCTCGTGCATCGCAGGCCGGATACCCGGCACCTGCTCATGGTCTTCAGCTCGGTGAACCGCCTTGATGTGACGGGACTAGAGATGCTCTTCCGTCTGAATCGCAATCTCGACACCCGCGGCATCACATTGTCGTTGGCTGAAGTGAAAGGGCCGGTGATGGAACAACTCGAGGCCACTAATCTGAAAGACGTGCTGACCGGTTCGGTATTTTTATCTACCGACGTCGGCATGCGTGCATTGGAATGGGAAAATCAACTTCGCGAAGAACATGAGCGTTCTGAATCGAATGAATTCACAGGTGAGAATCATGACCAGCAAACAGACCCAATTGATCTCAAGGCTCCGTGAGCTGCACGCGGCCCCTGGAAGCTTCGTCATTGCCAATGCGTTTGATGCCGGCTCTGCCTGCATTCTCGAAGGTCTTGGTTTCAAGGCACTGGCCACCTCCAGCGGTGCAGCAGCAGGTGTGCTCGGTCGGCTCGATGGATCGATCACCCGAGAAGAATCGTTAGGACAAGCCGAAGCGATTGCGGCAGCGGTCGACCTGCCCGTATCCGCGGACCTCGAACGGGGATTCGGGCACTCGCCCGACGACGTGGCGCACACGATTCGTGAAGCGATCGCTCAAGGACTCGCGGGTGCGTCGACTGAGGACGCGAGTGGGGATGCACAAACGCCGATCTATACCTTTGAACACGCGGTTGAGCGGATCGCGGCTGCAGTCGAAACCGCTCGTGCCAGTCGAACGGGTTTCATGATTACGGCCCGCACCGAAAACTTCCTGAACGGAGTGACGGACCTCAATGACACCCTCCGACGACTCCAGGCGTTTGAGAACGCAGGCGCGGACGTATCGTTCGCGCCTGGGTTGCCAACGCTTGAGGCAATTGGCGCGGTATGCATGGCCGTGCATCAACCCGTGAATTTCATGGTGGGGACACCCGGTCGTTCGTTCTCCGTTCCAGAGCTCACTGCTGTGGGGGTGAAACGCATCAGCCTGGCGTCATCACTTCACACGGCGGCCATGAGTGCCGTCGTCGCTGCAGCGGAAGAAGTATTGTAATAAGGTACCTTCAGCTATCTCGATCGGATGGCACCGTCGAAGAAGATCCGCGGAGTTTGGAAGCGGCAGTAACAATCACGCCTACAAATTCACGCTCATCAAGGTTACATTCCCTCTCATAACAAATGGGGGATGAGACATGAAACTGGGCCTGATGCTTGGCTATTCCGGTGCCGACCTGAAGATTCCGCTCGAAGACGTACAGCTCGCTGAACGACTGGGTTATGACTCGGTATGGACAGCAGAAGCGTATGGCTCCGACGCCATCACACCACTCGCCTACATCGCTGCACATACCGAACGTATTCGTTTAGGGACCGCAGTAATCCAGCTTGCAGGCCGCACACCGGCCAACGCGGCCATGGCTTTCGCCACACTGGATGCGCTCGCCGGCGGCAATCGCGCCATCTGCGGCATCGGCGTCTCGGGACCACAGATCGTCGAAGGCTGGTATGGCCAACCTTGGGGTAAACCCTATTACCGCATTCGAGACTATGTGCAGATCATGAAAAAGATCTGGGCACGCGAAGAACCGGTGGTGCATGACGGCAAAGAAATCAGCCTGCCCTATACGGGTCCCGGCGCCATGGGTGTTGGCAAGCCCCTCAAGTCGATCCTGCACATGAACCCGAACATTCCGATCTTCCTCGGCACCGGTATGGAGTCCACGGTGAAACTCACCGCGGAAATCGCGGATGGTTGGTTGCCGCTCGGATTCGTACCAGGGACATCGGCGATGTATGACCCCTGGATCGAAGAAGGTCTCGCTCGTGCCGGAAAAACTGGCGGGACGTTCGAGAAGCAGGCCATGACCCAAGTCATCGTCACGGAAGATGTGCGTATGGCCCTCGACAAACTCAAGCCCGGCATCGCGCTTTACGTCGGCGGTATGGGCCACAAGAACATCAACTTCCATAAGGAAATGATGGTGCGTCGAGGATTTGGTGACGCCGCCAATCGTATTCAGGAACTCTACCTTGCCAAGCGCAAGGCCGAGGCGATAGCTGCCGTACCCGATGAGTTCGTCGACAGCGGTGCGCTGATCGGTACGGCTACGCGTATCAAAGAGAAGTTCCGCGCCTGGGAAGACAGCGGCGCGACAGGTTTGACCATTTCCGGCAACGCCGAAGCCATTCGTATCATGGCAGAAGCCGCACGACTCAACTTCGCACGCGAGTAGTTGTGGACGCGTTAACAAGGAGCTGAACGATATACCCCGGCAAGTGGTCGAAGGTCTTTCCGGAGAAAGCAGCGATCATCCATGCGGTGAGCGGCGAACGCATCACCTACCGGGAACTCGATCAGCGCTCGAACCGTCTCGCACAGCTCCTGTGGGCGCGAGGGCTGCGCCCAGGTGATCACATGGCGCTCTTCATGGAGAACCACCTGCGCTACTTCGAGGTGGTTTGGGCGGCATTCCGTTCCGGGCTTTACCTCACCACGATCAACCGCTACCTCACAGCCGAAGAGGCGGGGTACATCCTCGATAACTGTGAAGCGAAAGCGCTGGTCGCTTCGAGTTATCTCAGCAAAGTCGCCGCAGAACTTCCTGGCTATGCGCCGCGATGCGCTATCAATCTCATGATCGAAGGTGCATCACAGGGTTTCGAAGCCTATGAAGATCAAATCGCGCGATACCCTGCTGACAAGCTGGCCCACGAGCCGGCGGGCCAGTTCATGTTGTATTCGTCAGGCACCACCGGCAGACCCAAGGGAATCTTGCGACCGCCGCTGAAAAACAAAATTCACGAAGACGCAGGTCCTGTGGGGCAACTGCAGAGACGTTTATGGAATTTCAACGAAGACGTGGTCTACCTCTCGCCCGCTCCGCTCTACCACTCTGCACCGATCGGCTTCTGCACCGCGGTGCTCGCGCTTGGTGGTACCGTTGTGATGATGCCGCGATTTGATGAAGTCGGTGCGCTACAAGCGATTCAGGACTTCAAGGTCACGCACAGCCAGTGGGTGCCGACCATGTTCACACGCATGCTCAAACTCGATCCAACGCTCCGGCAAGATTATGACCTCACGAGTCACAAGGTTGCCGTTCACGCTGCAGCACCTTGCCCGCTCGGTATCAAACAACAAATGTTCGAGTGGTGGGGACCGATCATCTATGAGTACTACGGGGGTACCGAACTCAACGGGCTGACCCACGTCGGCCCTGAAGAATGGCTCGCGCATCCCGGCACGGTCGGCCGACCCGTCATCGGCACACTCCACGTGTGTGATGAAGACGGCAAGGAGTTGCAATCTGGCAAAGCAGGTATCGTGTACTTCGAACAACCGGTGATGAACTACGGTTATTTCAAAGACGACGCCAAGACCAAAAGTTCGCAGTACCCTGAGCACGCCAACTGGACTGCACTCGGTGATGTCGGTTATGTCGATACTGACGGCTTTCTGTACCT
>SYFY01000180.1 GCA_005799745.1 Gammaproteobacteria bacterium | reverse complement strand
GTCGCCCAGGCGCTGGTGAACGCAGCAGCGAACGCATCTCCGCAGCCAGTGGGATCCACCACCTTTGCCTCAGGTACGGGTACGACTACCTCGCCGTTCGCAGTTTTAATACGAACCGGATCAGCGCCTGCGGTGATCACTGTCGTACATGGTCCGGGCACAGGGTGCGCTAGGTGTTCGATGCGATTCTGAAAGACCAGATCCGCGGCACTGAACAGGGTGTTTAACTCCGCCGGATTGAAGTGGCGGGTGTACTGCCCGGGGTAACAGACGAGACGGCTCCGCCCCTGAAGCCGGTCGGCAGCGGCCAACATTCGGGCGGGAACGTCGGGCGCGATCATGGCGACTTCCGGACAACTGAATTCGATCAATGCATCCAAGTCGCTGACGAATGTCTCGATGGGTACCTCCAGAGGTTGGAAGGCAGTGAACTGGTGTCCTGTTGGATCAGTCGCGATAAAGGCTCGCGCGCTGTGGGAGTCCGCGACGAGCTTCAATCCCTCAATGTCAACGCCTGCTTTTTTCAGGTGCTGCAGATAAGGGGCGCCATCGGCGCGGCCCAGATAACCGCTGAGCTGATGGGCATGACCTAGCCGGCCGAGGGTATAGGCCAGATTTCCACCACAACCGCCGAACTGCCTGTGCCAGCCTGTCAGTTTTACGTTGTCTGCAGGCAGCAGATCGTCGGTTTTTACGATTTCATCAAAGGCCAGCGTCCCGATCACAAGAATCAAGATTTCTCCTCCTGCTGACGGTCTTCTAAAGGGGGAAGAAACCGCATAAGTGTCTTGTTAAGGAGTTTGTAGGCCAATTGGCGTTTCCGATTGCGTTTCGCTCACAAGATTGGGCTCGCCAATTCACAGACGCGATCTATAGTTCATCGGCGCACAGGGGCAGTGAGGTAGTTGTGAAGGATTTACTCGGGAAGTGTTTTCGCATCAGTGATCTGGATTATGTCATCGTCGACGTGATCGCCGTACGTGGAGACTGGATGGTTTACGCCGAAACCCGTCAGCCCGCCCGTACCTCCCGTCGTGCAGCCTTTCATCTCAGTGACCTCACCCGCCTTGCCGGGTTCGGTCAGGAAGCGCGAAGCGCTTAGATTTGATCCGATGAGTCGCCTCGAGCTCGCTGTAGCTCGGGTTCTTCAGCTCCCAAACAGTGAGACGCTGCTCACATAGTCCCTCCATTCCAGGACTAGACTTGTCGGGCACCCGTTTTGAATCGTGCCGGTCTCGCCGGACTTGAACCATGTCAGACACCCTTGATCTCCAGGCAGTGCTGTTTTTCCTTGCCGATGACCTTTCCATCGACGTCGTCATGCCATGGTCTGAGTTTGAGGCAGTGCAGATGGGGGCCGCCAGCCTTTCCACATTGGCCGGGCGAACGGTCAAAACGGCCTATGCCGGTGTTGATGGTGAGCGGGTGATCCGGGGGCTGGTGCTGTTTGAAATGGTGATTGATACAGCCGGTCAGCCTGTGGCCAATAACCTACCTCTTCGCCACTTGTTGACGAGTGGTGGACCGGGTCCAGACCTTGGCCATGGACCGATTCACCTTGCCAGTCGATTCCAGTGCCCCGTGCCCTGGCATCAGCGGCAGATGTGGCACACGGATGATCTCGCAGCATTGCAGCGTCTCCAGTACACCGTATTCCACAACGCCGGACTGATACCGAGACGACTCGTCGTGGCTGCGTCAGAAGTGGCGATGGCCGCACCATCGGAGCTGGATTTCACACCCAGCCGATCGACCGCAGGGCCAGATTCGCTACGTGTCGAGCTGCAGGCGTTACGCGACGAACTGCGCCAGTCGAATGACGAAGTCGAGCGCCTGCGTGCTGCGCTCGCTCACGAACAGGACCGCAATCGGCGCCTGCAGGATCGACTGTTAGGGCTCTAACCAGTGCAAGTGTCAAGCCGCCGGTGTAGTAGGCGGAGGTTCTGGCAGCGTGATGATGCCTGCTGCGGCGAGGAGTGCGGAGACGACGATGAACACGAACAGGATGACCATCCCGGTCAGAAGTCCAAACCAGGCGGCCCGCCAGATCGGTTGAAGGCTCGCACCACGCTCACGATGCCAACGGATCGCAGCGCCTTGCAGCACTTCGGTGCCGAACCAGGCGATGAGCAGTTGAATCACGAGTGGTAGCAGCTGAAGGACGCTGTTAGGTTCGATGGTTGACAACGCCAAGACCAGGAGCGCCCCCTGGGTGACGATGCCCATGGTCAAGATGCGTTTGGCGAGGTCCATGCGCCCCATGGAACGGTAGTTCCACCACACCAGAAGCGCACCGGCGATCAGCGAACCGATCACCGTTGCCACCATCACCGCATTGCGATCAAAGAGCAGGAGGTGTTTGCTCGACGTTGGGTGTATGGGTTCGCTCATTGCGGAGCCTTCCCATTCGTGTCTCTCGCGCTCTTCACCATCAAAGTCGCGGGTCCACGAGAATTTTCACTTCCTTGGGATTGTCCGCGAGCTTATCGAACGCCTTCGACAGATCCGTGAGGGGAGAGGTCGATGTATGCAGCGGTGCCACTTGGATCCGACCGTAAGCCACCAGGTCCTTGGCGATTTCAAAGTCCTCGTGC
>SYFY01000179.1 GCA_005799745.1 Gammaproteobacteria bacterium | reverse complement strand
TACTGGAATCGTTACCCCGGTTGTCGGTGTGATGTCGAAAGCATGGAGTACTCCGACCAGTTTTCGAAAGAACTGGAGCAGGACTGGCAATGGCCGGAGCGTTATTCAGCGCAGCCGGAAATTCTTGCCTATGCACACCATGTCGCGGACCGATTTGATGTGCGACGACTGTTCCACTTCAACCAGGAAGTGATCAGCTCCGTGTTTGATTCCGCGACCTCCACGTGGACCGTTGGGACACGCGAGGGACAATCGTGGACCTGCAACTACCTCATCATGGCTACGGGTTGTCTCTCCGCGGCAAACACACCCGCTTTTGAGGGCCTCAGGGATTTTGCCGGGAAAACCTACCACACCGGCGCGTGGCCTCATGAAGGTGTGGACTTCAACGGACAACGGGTCGCGGTGATCGGCACGGGTTCATCGGCGATCCAATCCATTCCGATCATCGCGCGACAAGCTAAATCGCTGCACGTCTTCCAACGCACGGCTAACTACTCCATTCCGGCGCGTAATGCGCCGTTACCGGAAGAGAAGTCCGCTGCGATCAAAGCGAATTACGCTGAGCTGCGCGAACGCAATTGGAATCAGCCCGCAGCGTTTGGTGCCTATTACGAACGCAACACTGACTCGGTGCTGACGGCCACGCCGGAAGAACGCAAAGCGCGCTTCGAACGATACTGGGGCATGGGTGGCTTCATGTTTCTCGGTGCATTCAGTGATCTCGTGATGAACGTCGAGGCCAACGGTTACGCTGCGGAATTCGTGCGCGAGAAGATCCGCGAAACCGTGAAAGACCCGGCCACCGCGGAGCTGCTCTGTCCTAAGGGCATCATCGCCTGCAAACGGTTGTGTGCGGATACGGGTTATTTCGAAACCTACAACCTGCCGCACGTAAAACTTGTGGATATCAGTCAGAAGCCTGTTGAGCGGTTGACTCGCACAGGCATCGAAGCGAACGGCAATCACTACGAGTTTGATGCCATCGTCTTTGCGACGGGTTTTGATGCCATGACCGGATCGTTGCTGCGAATGGGTGTGGTGGGTGAAGGCGGGTTAACGCTGAAAGAGAAATGGTCTGCCGGTCCTCGCACCTGGCTTGGTGTGACCACCGCAGGGTTCCCGAATCTGTGGATGATGACGGGGCCTGGCAGCCCTTCGGTGCTTGCCAACATGATCACCGGCGTGGAACACCATGCAGATTTCATCAGTCGCCAGATTCAATGGCTGCGGACACAAGGGCACACACGTGTAGAAGCTGATGTGGCTTTTGAAGATCAGTGGGTGGAGACGGTGAATCAGCGCGCTTCCCTGACGCTCTATCCACACTGCAATTCGTGGTATCTCGGGGCCAACGTGCCGGGTAAGCCGCGAGTCTTCATGCCGTATCTCGGCTGGCCTGACTATGTTCAACGGCTCAAGCAGATTGAGGCTGAGGACTATGTAGGGTTTAAAGTGGCGTGAAGGTGAAGCGGCGCCCTCCGCGTAGAGGGCGCCCTGTTTGGATCAATGAATCAATAACGCCACAAGAACTCCAGTTCCAGCTGGCGTCCGCGGATGGCGCCACCCGAAAGATCACCTCTGAAACCTTGTGCGGTGCCGGTGTTGCCACCCGTTCCAGGCACGTTACCTGAACCACGAATCGCGAGTTTGTCAGCGAGATTCTTGCCGATGAACGCCACTTGCCACTTACCGTCCGCACTGCCAATGCGCACGTTGGCATCGTAGGTCACGTAAGACTTGTAGGACGCGTTCGGGTCGGTTGAGCTCAGGATCGTTTTGCTCTTGTACTGCAGGTTGCCTGTAACACCCAAGACCAGCGCGTCGGTCAGCGGGCGCTCATACATGGCGACTACATGACCTGACCACTTTGGCGCACCCGGACGAGTGTTGCCTTTCAGGTTCTGGCGCACGTTGGCCTCGTTCTGACCGGGCAACAACGTACAGCCTTGGTCGGGACGCTGGCCAACGAAACAAAAACTCTCGAAATTCGTGAACTTCGACTCGAGGTAGCCGAGCGAGCCCCCGAGGGTCAGCCCTTCAACCGGTGTTGCCCAGTCAATCTGTAGTTCAGCACCGTAGGTCTCTGAACCACCGGCATTCTCTGTAACGAAGGCAAACTGTTGGGAGTTGAAGAAGTCCACCTGCAGATCGCGGAACTTGTAGTAGAACATCTCAAAAGATGCGACGGCAGCATTGTCGAAGAGCGCGGCCTTGGCACCGATTTCACCACCCTTGTTGTGCTCAGGATCAAACACGAAGTC
Source organism: Gammaproteobacteria bacterium (assembly GCA_005799745.1). Classification (GTDB taxonomy): domain Bacteria; phylum Pseudomonadota; class Gammaproteobacteria; order Pseudomonadales; family Azotimanducaceae; genus SYFY01. Next base: position 13,448 of record SYFY01000179.1, on the reverse strand, counting down.
AAAGCCTCCGGGTGGAGACAGGTTCGACAGAATCGCGCTGTTGGAGAAGCCGCCTGACTTGAAACCTTCCTTGTACGCTGCGTAGAAGGTCCAGTCGTCGGTGGGCGTCCACCGCAGTGTAGCCTCGGGAATCGCGTTCTTGAATTTCTGGTCAAACGCAACACGCGTGCGTGGATTGGTCGGGTTAAACGGAATGAACAGACCCGTAACGAAGGGATGCACGTACGGTTGGATAAAAAACGAGTCCTTGGTTTCTTCGATATAGCGCAGGCCCGTCGTCAACTGCCACTGGTCCGTGATGTCCCAGATGACTTCGCCGTAGATTGAACCGGTTTTGCCATCGGTTTCCGAAATCTTGTTGTAGGCGGTGAACTCGTCCGCGGGATCGGCAAGGGGTGAGGTGTTGCGCGGACCGAGCACGCCAATTCCCGGAATGGGAACGAATGCGAAGATGACGTCCTGATCGAAGAAACGGTCGGTTTTCTGGTAGTAAGCACCGAGCACGAAATTCAGCGGTGAATCGAAGCGTGTGACGAGACGTGGCTCGATGGCGAAGTTGTCGAAGGCATTCTGTTCAGCAGCGTAGATGGAAGTTACTGCACCACCGTCCTGGTCACCCACCCAACGCATTTTCTGATCGTGGTAGTTGATGACCGTGGACAGCTCCCACTTTTCAAACGTCCAATCGAACTTTCCGGTCAGCACCCAGGAGGTGTACTTCTCGCCCGCATCGCCGTTGCCAAACTGATTCAGCAATGGATTTACTGCTGCGATTTGGGGAGGAATGTCGTTCCAGCCCCGGGAGCCGTCGAACTTGCAGTCAACGGTTGGGCGCGCAATCGGTTCAAACAGCGGCGTTTGGCGTCCGGGAGGCTGTACAGCAGCACGTTGGCTGGTATGACCGACGCCGTTCAAGGTCGGGCAGGCAAACAGCTCACCTCCGCCGGTGTATCCCTGCTCGAAGCGTCCGTAGGAACCCTTGATGTTGTAGGCGAAGCTGTCGCTGAGATCTCCGGCGACCGTTATACGGGCGTAGAGGGTTTCTTCCTGCGGGAAGAAGTCAGTGGCTCGTGGGTTCACAAACTGGGAGATTCCACCGGTGCGTGAGTCGATGGTCTGGTAAACATCGCTTGCCGGACCATTCTGTTCGATAAACCCTTCCTTCATGTCAGAGCCCTGCACTGCGATGCGGATGCCGACCATGTCGTTGATGGGGAAGGAGACGATGCCTTCGAGGGTGGTGTCCTTGCTCTCGAACTCGTGGTTGATGCGTGCACTCGCTTCAAACTCATCCGTGGGGTCGTTTGTTACGACGGAAACCACGCCGGCTGTTGAGTTCTTACCGAAATACAACGCCTGAGGCCCTTTCAACACCGCGACCTGATTGGCGTCAAACAGACCTTCGTTGATCACCCGACCCTGTGGGTAATAAACGCCGTCGATCACCACAGCAACGGATTGTTCGATGCCGATGGAGGAGGGTGCTGAAGCGATGCCGCGAATACCGATAGAGGCTCCACTACCACTGGTTGCCCGAGTAATGCTGAGTTGTGGCGTGATGGCTTCAAGGTCCATGAAACCTTCGAGGCCAAATTGGTCGAGCCGCTCGGCGCCTACCGCCGTAATGGCGACGGGAATTTCCCGAACTGTTTCTTCCGTTGCCCGTGCCGTGACGATGATTTCTTCAATGGTGTTGGCTTGCGCGAGCCCCGTGATTCCTGCGATGCCAAGCATGCCAAGTGTTCCGCGGAAGGTGCGGTGGGCCGGTCTCACTGTCATTTTTCTCTCCCCGGGTTGGATGATCAGGGCAGAGCGCTGATTGGACGACTACTTCGGGGCGCTGTGCCCGCACGATCGTTACAACATGATCGCCGGTCAATGAAAGCACACGTGGGCGGATGATGACAATGAATGATAAATCGGTGCCGTGGCCAGGGGACAATCCACACGCACGATGGTACAACGCTGCCTTGACCTGTTTACTTCAGTCGTTTCAAAGGAGCTGCCATGTCGATGACCCTATATCAGAGTGATCTTTCTCCCTTCGCCGGGCGTGTGCGCATCCAGATTCGTGCGAAGAACATCGCGGGTGTCGCGATTGAGAAAGCACCCGGAGGGACCGGCAGTGATGAGTACAAGCGGATCAACCCGACGGGGAAGATCCCGGTGTTGATGGCGGATGGTGTAGCCATCGCGGAGTCGCAGACGATATGTGACTACCTTGAAGAACGATTCCCAACACCTTCGTTATGGCCTACCGACCTGCTGGCTCGCGCTCAAGCGCGAATGATCAGCCGTGCGACAGATCTCTATGTGTGTGGTCCCATGTTTCAGACGACAGCACACGCGAGCCGCAAGACACGGGATCAGGCGTTTGTGGATGCGCGATTGATCGAGCTCAAGAATGGTCTCGTCTACATCGATGCGTATCGGGCCAAGTCCGACCTTGCGACCGGACGTTATGCGATTGGAGGTGCGTTAACACTCGCCGATGCGGCGCTCGCGCCTGCACTCTTTTTCGTGAACAACTTTGTGGCGACGGTGTTTGGTCGGGATGACCTGATGTCAGACGCGATGCGTGGTTATTGGGACGGCATTCAGGCCGACCTTCACGTCGCGCCAGTGCTGCAAGACATGGGAGCGGCGCTTGCGGGACTTCGGGGAAAGTAGAAGCAAGTTGGTAACAAGTTGCCTTCGGGCAGCTTGTTACGGAGCAGCTAGCATCTCTCGCAGCTTGAACTTCTGCACCTTGGTGCTCGACATCGGCCACTCGGTAACGAAGTAAACCGCGCGAGGCACTTTGAAGCTCGCGAGCTGGCCTTTGCAGAAACCGATCACGTCTTCTGCGGAAGCGGTTTGCCCCGGTAACAATTCCACAAATGCGACGGGCACTTCCTGCAACCTTGGATCGGGCACGCCAATCACTTGGGCCATCTTGATGGCGGGATGCTGCGCGAGGAACGATTCGATTTCAAGAGCGGCCACATTTTCACCACCGACCTTGAGCATGTCCTTGATGCGGCCGTGAAAACGAATCGCGCCTCGGCTGTCGAGGCTGCACAGGTCACCGGTGCGAAACCATCCGTCGTGGAACGCTTCAGCGTTCTTCTCAGGTGATTTGTAGTAGCCGCCGAACACCGCGTAACCCTTGATCCAGAGTTCACCACGTTCATCCACGGGCAGATCGGTCAACGTTTCCGGCTGAACGATGCGTACGGAAACGCCCGGAAATGGTGTGCCACACGCATCGAGACGTTGTTCGAGGGATTCTGACGGATGGTTAAAGGAGATCACGCCGCCCACTTCTGTCATGCCATAAGCACCGGTTTGCACGGCTTGCGGAAAGGCGTCCTGGAACCGCTTCAACATGTCGACAGGCGCAACGTTATTGATGCGCCGAATTTTCGACAGGTCGCGTGTCTTAAATTCCGGATGCGTAATGATCTCGTTGGTGATGGTCGGAAAGGCAGGAAACGCAATCGTCACCTTCTCTTCTTCCATCATGCGTAGCGAGACACCTGCATCGAAATGCGTCGATGACGCCATGGCCGCGCCGGCATCGAGACAGGCCATGGCCGGTAGAATGGCCGCCATGTGGAACATCGGTAGCGGTGCCCAGAACACATCGGTTTCCGTCATGAAATACCGCTGCCGATTCATGTTGACGCCGTTACGCACGAGGATCTCATGGGTCAGTGGACAACCCTTTGGATTCGCCGTGGTGCCCGAGGTGTACATCATGATTGCAGGATCTGAGAGGCGCAGACTCGCGCGGATGGCATCGATCGGCGCATCCGTTTTTGCATGCGTGATGAAGGTTGCCTGATCAACAAAGCCGTGTGGTGTCCTTGATCCCAGCATCACGAGGTGTCGCAATTGGGGGGCGGCCTTGATGTCCAGAGGCCCAGGCGGCGCAGTCTGAATTTCTGGAAAGGCATCGTGCAGCAAACGACCGAAATCTGCGTACTCGGAGATCAGGTCTGTGGTGATGATGACCTTGAGGTCGGCGTTCTCGGCGACGTAGGCTAGTTCCGCAGCCTTGTATCGCGCGTTCATGAGTACGGATACCGCCCCGAGCAGAGCACACCCGTACACGAGTTCCATGTACTCAAGGCAATTGGGCATCAGCACACCAACGTGGTCGCCGGGCCGGACACCGAGTGCATGGAGTGAGCGGGCATGACCGTATGCGGCCGTAGCCATGCTCGACCATGTGTGGCGATCATCCGGAAAAATCAGACAACTCCGATCAGGAAAACGATCTGCCGTAGCGAGCAGTTTGTCGCCCACCGTGGAGGCATCGATTCGCAAGCGTGGGAGATCGTCGTACATCTTTTTTTTAGGTCCGGTGTGGGTCCAAGGAGAGGTGTTCAAGCTGGTCTTAGCGTAACCCGAGCCTTAGCCAGGCTTCACTCGCCAATTGTTGGCAGTCGCGATGTTATGCTCTCGCGTCTTAATAAAATCCCGCCATGAAATACCTCTACATCATTCGCCATGGCGAAACTTACTGGAATGCCGAAAAGCGCATGCAAGGGCGGCTTGACTCACCGCTGAATTTGCGAGGCCAAGAGCAGGCGCAGCTCCATGCACAGACCCTGCAGAGGATTGGTGGCGTCGACTACATTCTGTCGTCACCTTCGGGACGCACGCGTGAAACGACGGCCATCCTGAATCGTCGCCTGGGCGCTCCGGTGGACTACGACGAAGCGTTGATGGAGCGCGATTCCGGTCTCTGGTCCGGTTTCACAGTGGAGGAGATCGCTGAGGAGTATCCACACGAGTGGGCGGCACAGGACGTAGATCCCTTCTTTCATCGACCACCGGAGGGCGAAAACCTGCCGGATCTCATCGGGCGCGTCGCTCCTTGTCTGGAAGCACTGCTGACGCTGCCCGTCGAACGAATCGCAATCGTCACCCACGGCATCATGTCGAGGGCCATTCTCACGGTGCTCTTGCCGCTCGTGCCTGAAGAGGCCAGTCGCGTACGCCACCCCAACGATCTCTTTTATCGCCTGCGTTATGAAAACGGCCAACACATCCCGGAGTTTTTCCGCGCAGGTGATGGCCCGATCGCTGGATTGCTTCAGGCCAAACCGGGTGAAACAATCCCGGTGACACAAAGCAGCAACGACTAGTCCAGCAAAGACTCATCCGTAGTTGCCGGATAACACATTAGGGGAGCTGAGCATGAAAGTAGACGGTGGGGTGGGTTTCGACCTCGATAAAGTAGGCACGGAAGCACGAGCCCAGGAAGAGCTGGGTTATTCCGGAATCATGACGGCGGAAACGTCCCACGATCCGTTTTTTCCGCTCCTCATCGCTGCGCAGAACACGTCCCGCGTCGATCTCATGACCTCCATTGCGGTCGCTTTCGCGCGTACGCCGATGATCATGGCGAACATCGGTCATGACCTGAATGCCGCGTCCAAGGGGCGGTTTGTTCTTGGCATCGGTTCACAGATTCGTGCGCACATCACCAAGCGCTTCAGCATGCCGTGGTCTGACCCAGCGGCTCGAATGCGTGAGTACATTCTGGCCATGCGCGCCATCTGGGCCTGTTGGCACAAAGGCGAGCCGTTGCAGTTCACCGGCAAGTACTACACCCATGCACTGATGACGCCGTTTTTCACACCCACCAACAACGACTACGGCGCGCCGCGGGTTTTCCTCGCGGCGGTGGGTCCGATGATGACGGAAGTGGCCGGCGAGGTTGCTGACGGCGTGATCATTCATGCCTTCTCCACCGAAAAGTACCTGCGCGAAACGACGTTGCCCGCCATCGAGCGAGGACTCGCCAAAGCCGGCAAGAGCCGCAAGGACTTCGAGATTTCCTATCCGGTGTTTGTTTGCACCGGTCAGAACGAGAAGGAACTCGAAGCCGCCAAGATCGCCACCAAGAAGCAGATCGCCTTTTATGGTTCGACCCCGGCCTACAAGCCTGTGCTCGATTCTATTGGTGTGGGTGAAGCCCAGGGCGAACTCAACAAGCTCTCGAAACAGGGTCGTTGGGACGACATGGGTCATGTGATCACCGACGACATCATGAATGCCTTCGCGGTGGTCGGAGAGCCCGCAAGCATCCCCGGCCAGATCAAAGCGCGATACGGCGACGTCATTGATCGCACCTCAGCGGCGTATGCGAGCTTGCCGACAGAAGATCGGCGCAAGATGATTAAGGAGCTGACCGCGGCTTGATGCTTGAATCTGTAGGAGCGGCCTTCCGGCCGCGACCTCTATCTCATTGATAATTAAAATAATTTCGACATTTAAGCCGCTCCCACACAAGGACTTCGACCATGAAAGTAGACGCCGGCGTTGGTCTCGACCTGCACAAGATTCCAGCGACAGTTCGTGACCTCGAGGCCTGCGGCTACGACGGCATTCGGGCCGCTGAGATGAATCACGATCCGTTTTTTCCACTGCTGCTTGCGGCGGAGCACACGGAGAAGGTCGAGTTGATTACTTCGATCGCCGTCGCGTTCGCTCGCAGCCCAATGATCCTCGCGAACATTGGCCATGATCTGAACGCTTATTCGAAGGGGCGATTTACGCTCGGTCTCGGCTCGCAGATCAAACCTCACATCACCAAGCGGTTCTCGATGCAGTGGGGCTCGCCGGCAGCACAGATGCGGGAACTGGTCCTGGCCATGCGTGCCATTTGGGCCAACTGGTATCAAAAAGAGCCGCTGCAATTCGTCAGCAAGCATTACACCCATACACTGATGACACCGGCATTCACGCCCGAAAACACCGAATACGGTGCGCCAAAAGTGGTGCTCGCGGCAGTCGGCACCCAGATGACTGAAGTGGCAGGCGAAGTGGCCGATGGGATGATCATTCATCCCTTCAGTAACATCCCGTATATAAAGGCAGTAACGCTTCCCGCCATCGAGCGCGGCCTTGCAAAAGCCGGGAAATCCCGCGATCAGTTCGAAATTTCCTATAGCTGTTTTGTCGTCACCGGTCGGGATGAGCGGGAGTTTGAAGCCAGTAAGAAAGCCGCCAGAGAGCGCATCGCCTTTTACGGGTCGACACCTGCGTATAAAGGTGTTCTCGACGCTGTAGGCGCCGGTGAGCTACAGGGTGAACTCAACGTCATGTCGAAGCAGGGTCGATGGCAGGAGATGGGCACACTCGTCACTGACGACTTGCTTCATGCGTTTGGTGTGATGGGTGAGCCGAAGGACATCGCCTCACAAATGCTCTCCCGCTATGGTGACTTTGTCGATCGCACCTCGGCCTCTTTCCCGGTCTCGGATACCGATCAGCGTCGTCGCATCATCGACACCTTGCGTGCTGGCTGACCTCTCGTAACAAGTCGGCCCACGCATCTGACAAGTTCATGAACGCAAAGGGAGCTGCTGGGGAGACCTGAAAACTCCCGCAGAGCACGCTCTAAGCACCCCAATTTACGCGCCCGCAAAAGCGCCAAGGCGGTCCGTCCTCACATTGCCGTACCAGCCAGATTTTACGAGTTACGCTATATTGTTGTTTTTAAGGGTTATTTATAGAAATTTACTTTCCAATCGAGTCCTTTATCGGGCTACGGTTCAGCTTTGGTCGGCGATTCTTTCCGTGCATCCGTCAAAAAAGGCGGGTTAGAATCCGGGGCATCCCAGGAGAACAGCCGGTTGGAACCACGACATAAAAGGGCATTTTTATTGCAGTTCGGAGCGCTGGCTTTCAGTGCTTTGATCGCGCTGTTGGTGAGCTTTTCGTTCGCTCATGTGATCAATAACACGGAGCGGACGGTGATCGCTTTCGCCAAGCCGGCGATGGAGCCCCGAGGACGCTGGGCAGATGTGTCGGAAGATTTTGCATTGCGGCTGCAGAGTGCGTTTGGATTGAAGCACCAGGTTGCTGAAGACTATGCCGACTGGATTCTTGAAGCGGCCGCGCAGCAAGACCTCGATCCCTACCTCCTGGCTGGCCTCGTTCACGCGGAGAGCACCTTTCGCAAATATGCTCGCTCCCATAGCGGAGCGCTGGGACCGACCCAGATCAAACCCAAGTACTGGGCTGCATTCTGTGATCACCCGAACTTTTACGACCCGGAACAGAACATCCAGTGTGGTGCCCGGGTGTTGGCGCACCTTCGTGACCAGTGTGGTGAAGTGAGTTGTGCCCTCAAGGCTTACCACGTCGGCATCGGCTCCATGCGGGGAGCGGCCGCACAGCGATATCTGCGCAAGATCGACAAACGGCGAGCGCTGTTGGCAGAACAGACGATCCTCTGACCTTCGGTCACGCTTACCCGACAGCTTCGACTTCCCCAGATTTCGACATCCCCAGACAGGACGGTTAGTCTTAGCGCCGTCATTTTTCTGCCCCTCGGTTTTTCTGGAGATTGGTTCGTGTTCAAACGCTTCTCGGGCTTTGCAGCCCTCGTTTCGCTCGTTTTGTCTGCGGTAGTCTCGACTGTTTACGCCGCCGACCAGCCAACCCCGGCCTTTGCGCAACCTGAGGTCCTGAAGGCGGGATTACAGATTGGGCTGTCAGAAGAACAGCAGCCAAAATTCAAAGAAGGTGTGACTAACTTCTTCAACTGCCGCATCAGCGCGTTCAATAAGTTGATGAAGGGTCGCGACCAGGTGGACATGGAACGGAAGATGAAGTCCAAGACCAAGGGCTGTGTCCGCGCCATGGATAAGGAGATGGGCAGCTTTATTACCGAAGAGCAGCAGCCGAAATATGAAAACTACCGCGAGACGCTTCTCGCCCACATGAAAGGTCAGTGATGGTTGCTTTTGGCGCGCTGATCTTCCCGACGGACTATTCCATTCAGCCCGCGCCCCTGGCAAAGGCGATGGAGCAACGTGGATTTGAGTCGCTTTTCGTCACCGAACACACGCACATTCCTGCAAGCCGGCGCTCACCTTGGCCTGGGGGCCGTGAGCTGCCGAAAGAGTACTGGCATACCCATGATCCTTACGTGGCCCTCTCCGCTGCTGCGGCTGTGACCACGACGCTGAAAGTCGGTACCGGAATTTCGCTGGTGACCGAACACGATCCGATTGCCATGGCGAAACAGGTCGCTTCTCTCGACTTTATGTCGGGTGGACGTTTGCTGCTGGGTATCGGTGCAGGTTGGAATGCGGAAGAGATGGGCCACCACGGCGTGAACTTCAAAGATCGGTGGAAGGTCACTCGCGAGCGTGTCCTCGCGATGCGCAAAATCTGGACGGCAGAAGAAGCCGAATTCCACGGCGAGTTCGTTGATTTCGAACCCATCTGGTCCTATCCCAAACCCGCACAACCCGGTGGACCCAAGGTGCTGCTGGGTGCGTCCTCAAAGTACGCTTTTGATCGTGTCGCGGAATACTGCGATGGCTGGTTCCCCATTCACCAGGATGCGTCACGTGCGAAGGCTTCCGGCGCGGTGGATTACGCCGCAGGGATGGCCACCATTCGAGCAAAATGGAAAGAACGTGGGCGTGCCGGCGCCCCGGATTTCACAATCTTTGGTGTGCCTGGTGATCCTGCGCGTGTGGACGAACTGATCGAGATGGGTTTCAACCGTCTCATCTTCGGATTGCCGCCTGCAAATGCGGACAAGGTGCTGCCACTACTTGATCGATACGCTGCCCTCGCCCACAGCCGCGCCTAAATCTTCCCGCCCTCAAGGACGTGACCCAGAACTCGGGTCACGTCATCCGCTGTACGAATGCGAAAGGTGATCAGTCCCGCATTGATTGCGCCTTCAACGTTGTCGCGGTTGTCGTCTAGAAACCAGATGTCAGAAGGGGCGAAGCCCATCCTGTCCGCTACATAGTGATAGGCCGATTCCGCAGGTTTTCTTCGGCCGATGCGTGACGACACAAAGATGTGGTGGAACACGGCGAGTTCCGGATAGCGCCTTCGCCAACAGGCTTCATGGGTAGCGTTGGTATTGGTGAAGCAATAGACCGGCATTCGCTTCGCGAGAGATTCGAGCAGCGGCAGCACGCCGGGAAGCAACTCAACAAACACATCGTTCCAACCGTTTCGCCACGCAGTGAGGCTCATGTCGACGTCGAAGCGACTCGCCAGGTGCTGTGCATAGTCTTTGAACGTGAGCGCGCCGAGTTCATGTTGTTCGTAGTGGTGATCTGTTTTCCAACGTTCAAAGAAACGTCGTTCTGGTGCCCCGGATGTGTTCGCCCAAGCGCGAAACGTGCGGCGAAAATCAACGTCGAGAACCACGGTGCCGAGATCCAACAGCAGCGCCTTGGGACGTTCAGGCCATAGTGAATTTGTGTTCATAATCTTGTTATTTGCTCACACTCCGCAACCATCATAGCAACGATGTTGAAGACCCGGATCGATGGAAAACGTGTGCTCCCAAAATGTTCAGATTCAGTTCATTCGTTGGAATCTAGAGTGAAAGTCATGGTGGTGTTGGTAATGACCTGCGAAGTGTGTAGTGCAGGTCGCGGTACACCGGCTCCACCTGGTTCGCTGCGGAAATGCTCCCAATCGGGTTCATGCTCCCTCCCGTCCCTGCCGCAGCGAACCTCCCCTTTTTTCCTACACCTCTTCGCCCGCAGGTAGACTTCGTTCGAACTGATCTACTGACGGGGAGAGAAACGATGCAGCTTTGGATGTTGACGCACTCCCATCCATTCCACGCCGCTTCAACCGCTGAACGTGCAGAGGCTGCAGGTTGGGCAGGGATGCTCGTGGTTGATTCGCAAAATCTTGCAGCAGACTCTTGGGTTGCACTAACGCTCGCGGCCACACGAACCTCTCGTCTTGGTCTCGGCACCGGAGTTACAAACTCGGTGACCCGTCATCCTGCGGTCACCGCTTCGGCAGCACTCGCACTGCAGGATGTTTCCGGTGGGCGTGCCTTTATCGGTATTGGTCGTGGAGACTCCGCACTCGCACACCTTGGCCGAGCGCCTGCCCATTTCAAGAGTTTCGCTTCTTACGTCACCGTACTACAGAAGTATCTGCGAGGCGATGTGGTGGGGTTTGAAGAATGGCCCATACCTCATGATGTGGCGCCACCTGTCGCGGAGCTCGATCTTGCCGATCATCCGTCCGAGAGCCGGATTCGTTGGCAGAAAGGTCAAATCGTGAAGCCTCCAGTGGAACTCGCAGCGACGGGGCCAAAGGTCATCGCGCTGGCCGCGCAGCAGGCTGATCGCATCCTGTTTACGCTCGGTGCCGTGCCTGAACGAATCCGTTGGGGTATGGACACAGCGAAAGCAGCGGCTCCTAACAAGAAGCTTCAGTTCGGCAGTTATGTCAATCTTGTCTGCCACCCGGATCGCGATACAGCGCGCGCGCTGGTACGAGGTGGTCTTACAACCTTCGCACGATTCTCCGTCATGCACGGTCGTATTTCTGGACCGGTCACTGAGGCGCAGTCACGTGTTTTTGGAGCGTTGCACGACCGTTATGACATGAAAGCGCACACGCGAGCGGATTCATCACAGGCCGATACGATGGACCCTGCCTTTATCGATGCATATGCGATCGCGGGTCCTCCGGATTACTGCATTGAGCGTCTTAAGGAGCTTGAGGCGATGGGCATCGACAAAGTCGTGATCAGTGGTCCAACCGCGGGAACGGATCGTGAACAGGCAGCACTTGCGATGAAGCTGCTGGATGAAACCGTGGTCGCAGAGTTCAGGTAGCTTTCGGGAAGCTGGGCGCGATGTAGGCGTCTGCCTCTTCGTGATCCGCACTGACGCGTCAGGTCCACCGCGGGTTGGCACGCGAGAGCACCTCGCGACCCAACATGGCCATCTTCTCATTGTGGACGAACATCAGATATGTGACTCCGCTCGTGGGTGGGAAGCGTTACTGTAACGGTATTGACCAGGTGATCTGCGTCGAGCGTTACTTCCGCATCCCGCAAGTTCCATACAACCAGGCTTAAAGCCGTTGTTCGTGCCGTGATGATGGCGCGCACGATGTCTTCGGTTCCAAGGGTCCCGTCACCGTATGCAATACGCGGGTCGAATCGGGGCTCAATCTGGATTGAATTACGGCCGGTTCACCCCCACAGGGCGCAGTCACTTGTAACGTTGTCGTGGTACATCGAACGGCGCCAGTACCTGGGCAACCAACCGCTCCGCTTCAATCGGGTCGGTGCTGATGCGCCACGGCCAAGGAGGCACTGTGCGGGTTAAAACGTCGTGCAAAAACCTAGTAGTTGGACGATCGGCAACCAGAAAGACGACGCTCGGAACGTGCCTTTGGGTGGGAAAGGTCACTTTGATAGTGGATTCCAATTTGGTGGCGACGAGGGAGAAGTCAGTCTTTCGCAAATCCCAAACAACGAGATCGACTCCCTTGCCACGGATCTCACAAATTGCCCTAACGATGTCTGCACTCGAAACCTTGCCGTTGGCGACATGCAGCGCCAAGGCTGAATCCAAAGACAAATGTGACGTAATTATGACGCGAAGAGCGTATCCACTCGAACGTGTAGGGGTGATTCAAGAGTAGTCGCTGAAACTACATTCCGAAGGTGCAGGAGCGGTCGTAAACCGGAATCGCCTCACAAAGGAGTAACCCACCGTGCGTTCAAAAGCCTGCGTTGGCGACCTTGATCTTGTTGTGCAGCTCAGGCGTCAACGAAACGTATGAAGGAGAGCCTGGCAACATCACGAATATCGGATCCACCATCCGAGCAAGATCGTAGGCCTCTTCTCGCAAATCTCCTTTGACCATCTTGAAAGTCCCGGTGACTTCGATCTCCGGTTGTATGCGCAAGAACACAGGTCGAGCAAACGCTGGCAGTTCTTTTTGCACGTGTTTCGCAAACGACTCGAGGTTGAGGGAGGTCAGGCCTTCACGCAACGTGAGGGCTGCCATGCCCGCACGGCCGTCTGCACCCGGAACGTTCACACCATAGACATTGGAGAAGCGCACGTCGGCGTGCAGGTTGATGAGTTCGCCCACTTCGTTGGTGGATACGTTCTCGCCTTTCCAACGGAAGGTGTCGCCGACCCTGTCAACAAACTGGAAGTGGGTGAATCCGAAGGAGAAACCGACATCGATGGTGCGTAAGAGATCACCGGTGTTGAACCAGACATCTCCCTCTTCAAACGCCCCTCGCACGACCTTTTTCTCGGTGGCCTCTTTGTTGGTGTACCCCTCAAACTGGGCGTTGGGATCGACCTGAATCAGTCCAAGACCTGGCTCACCCGGTTGGACTTCAATGCAGTGCCCCTGGTTGTCGCGCACAATCTGATCGTTGAAGACGTCGTATTGAACCAGCTTGACGTTGACCAACGTCGTGCCGATGGTCAGGTCTTTGTTGAGGATATTGCAGAAGCCGGCGTTACCTTCACTCGCGCCATAGAGCTCAGCAATGCGCTTGAAGCCGAAACGTTTCTTGAACTGCATCCACACGTCAGATCGCAGGCCGTTACCCATCATCGTATGCAAAGGGTTTTTGGCGTCGTCAGATTGTTGTGGTGTGTTGAGCAGATAGCGGCAGAGTTCACCGATGT
>SYFY01000178.1 GCA_005799745.1 Gammaproteobacteria bacterium | reverse complement strand
TGCTGAAGGGAGAGGGAGTGGTCCATTGAGGAACCGTCTGATCAAAATGGCGGAGGATTATAGCGGCAGTGGTGGGTGCAGGGGGTCGAAAACCTGCTGAGAGGAACCCTACCTCAAACCGATCTCCGTATTCTCTAACGCCATAACGAGCGCATCTTCATGCCCCACTGCGGCCGGATAGTAGTTACGCCGTTTACCCACCTCGATAAAGCCCAGTGATCGGTAGAGCGTCAACGCAACTTCGTTGGAAGGCCTGACCTCAAGAAACACGGTGCGCGCCAAGTGAATACGCGCTGCGCGATCCAGGAGGTGCAGCATGAGCTCGCGCCCCCAGCCAAAACCCTGATAACGGCGAGCGACACAGACATTGAGTACATGGGCTTCACTCGCTCCGGTACTCAGGATGCCGTGACCAACGACCTGATCTCCTAACAAACCAACGCGGTTATCAAATTGTGCATCTCGCAGGCAATCCGCGAACATCCCGGCTGTCCACGGAAAGGGATAGGCGCGGGTTTCGTTGCGCACGACATCCGGCAGATCGATATCGCGCATCTCACGTACACGAAGCCTGAGTGTTTCCCGTGAATCCACCTCAGCCATTCAGAAGTTCCTGCCAGAGCGTGCGCTTTCTCCCGGCATCGCCATAAAGATCATCCAAGGCGGGGATCACACGATGGGGTTGCTCAAACCATCCGGTAAAGCGAGTGAGGGCATCGGCGCAAATCAGCAAATGGGGTTCGGCTATGCCAGCCAGTTGTCTACCGAGAAAAGCACGCAACACGCGGTCTGGCGGTGCTACAGCTACGCCCTGCCCTTCTCGAGGCTGCTGCTGCGGCGGGTAAACAAACTCTGTCATTTGCACGGATCCGGCCGCAGCACCTTGGAGCAGCGCGACGCTGTCCAGGATATCTCGTGCGAGGCGTTGACGGGTACGAACCATCGGCGCGGGGCAAAAAAGCATCGCCGCAGAATTTCTGAAACACAGCAGCGCAAAGGGTGCAGCTTGTGGATCAGAACTCGATAGCGCCAAGGTTTGGGGTGAGGCGCCAACCTCCGTCTGAATGACAGAAGTAGGCTGTACATCGCTCACCGGTTTGGCTTCGTCGTCCGGAGCACCGCGACGAGGCGGTTCACGACGCGACCGCTCTGCAGGCGTAGCACCACGCAGTACTGTGGTGGTTTCCGCTCGTCGAGTCGCGAGCTCGGCCGACGTCGGTCTCTGAAACCAGACGTCGATCCCCATCGCGTTCAACATCTTCAGCCGTGTCGTGTCGATTTGTTTTGCCTCGCCCTACAAGTACGATGCAGCCCTGCCGCAATTTTTCGGGATCTTTCTCATGCAGTTCCAGACCGACGACCTGCGCATCAATGGCCAGGAAGAAGTGATCGCGCCGGCCCGTTTAATCGAAAAAATTGCCCTCACCGCAGCCGCGTCCGAGTGTATTTTCAGCACGCGCCGCGCTATCGCCGATATCGTACACGGTCGTGATCCCCGGCTGCTGGTGGTCGTCGGACCCTGTTCGATCCACGATCCGAAGGCCGCACTCGAGTATGCCGCTCGCCTCAAGGAAGTCGAACGCGAACATCGCGATTCACTGCAGATCATCATGCGGGTCTATGTCGAAAAGCCCCGCACTACGGTCGGCTGGAAAGGACTCATCAACGACCCACGCCTCAACAACTCCTTCGACATCAACACCGGTCTCGAGCTGGCCCGGCAATTGTTGCTCGATATCGCGACCATTGGCCTCGGCACTGGCACGGAGTACCTCGATCCGATTACGCCCCAGTACGTGGGTGATCTTGTCAGCTGGGGCGCCATTGGCGCACGCACCACAGAGAGCCAGGTCCACCGGCAATTGGCATCGGGGCTTTCTTGCCCTGTGGGGTTCAAAAACTCGACTGATGGGTCGATTCAAGTGGCGGTTGATGCCGTGAAATCGGCTGCGCATCAACACATCTTTCTCTCTGTCACCAAGGAAGGTCATTCGGCGATTTTTTCCACCACGGGAAATCCTGATTGCCACGTCATCCTGCGGGGCGGTGGTGGCAAGACCAATTTCGACAATCCTTCCGTCGACCTTGCGAGCCAGTTGCTGGCCAAAGCGAGCCTCGGTGAACGGGTCATGATCGACATGAGCCACGCTAACTCCAGCAAGGATCATCGCAAACAGATCGCGGTTTGCGACGATATTGCGGAACAACTTCGAGCTTCGGAACAACGAATTCTCGGTGTGATGATCGAATCCAACCTGGTGGAAGGTCGTCAGGATCTGAAAGCAGATACTACAAAACTCACCTATGGCCAGAGCATCACCGATGCCTGTATCAACTGGGCGGATACGGTCAGCTGTTTAAAGGAGTTGGCAGATGCTTCCTCAGCGCGGGCCAGCGCTCGAGCATAAGCGCGGCGTAAACCAGCGCATACGTGAGTGCCTCGATATATCCAGCCTTCGTCAGCCACAAAAGATGCAGAAGGCCAAGCGGGATGGCGAGATACACCAGACGGTGCAAATAGATCCAACGACGCTTGAGCCGACGTTGCCACCCGTTTGTCGACGTCACCGCCAATAACAACAGCGTCACCCACGCCGCGAAGCCTACTGTGATGTAGGTTCGTTCGGCGAGGTCCTTCACAATTTCAGTGAGCGAAAACCCAGCGAGCAGCGCCAGATAAACGAAAAAGTGCAGTGACAAGTAGGTGAACGCAGTGAGACCTGAGAGACGGCGATACCGAAGTGCACTCTTCCAGCGCGATCGACGCCGCAGTGAAGAAAAAACCAACGTCAGCAAGAGAATCCGCAAACCCCACTCACCAAAGTGCAACAACAGTGTTTCCACCGCGTCGGCACCGAGCATGCGACCTGGATGTTGGGTATCAACAATCACCGCCACAAGCGCCCACATCCCAGGAAGGCTAAGGGCGATCAGGAGCGCCCACCAACGAAAATCCATGACTAAACAATCCGCCGATTGGTTCAGTGATAGCAGCGAAGGTCCATGCTGGCGTACAACGACGCCACTTCGTCGGCATATCCGTTAAAAGGCAACGTTTCACGCCAGTTCGGACTGAACAGCGTCGAAGGCAGTCTCCGCTCCTTCGCCTGACTCCAACGAGGATGATCTACCGCGGGGTTGACGTTGGCATAGAAGCCATATTCTTGAGGCGCAAGGACGTTCCAACTCGTCCGGGGCTGCCGCTCCGTGAACCGGATCTTGACGATGGACTTGCCACTCTTGAAGCCGTATTTCCACGGCACCATCAGTCGCCAGGGTGCACCGTTCTGTTTCGGGAGCGGCTTGCCATAGAGGCCGGTCACCATGATCGCGAGCGGGTGCATGGCTTCATCCATACGCAGCCCTTCAACGTAAGGCCAGTCGATTCCAGAGCCGAAACCGCGTTGGCCTGGCATTTCACTTGGCCGCTTGAGGGTCGTGAACTCCACGTATTTGGCATTACTGTTGGGTTCAAATTTCGACAGCACCTTCGCCAGCGGGACACCCATCCACGGGACCACCATCGACCAGGCTTCCACACAACGAAACCGGTAGACCCGCTCTTCCACGGCGATGCCTTTGAGTACGTCCGCGATGTCGAATGTACCGGTCTTCTTGGCCGCTCCTGCGATCTCCACTGTCCACGGAGTTGTGGTGAGCTGGTGTGCGTTGGCGGCAGGATCGCCTTTGTCCATGCCGAACTCATAGAAGTTGTTGTAGCCTGTGACCAGCTCTTCTGGTGTTTGCGCATCGTCCGGTTGCAACGCCGCCTGTGCAGCGATGGGCGTCATCACGATAGCGCCTGCTCCGGCGAGCAGCCCCGTCATTTTGCGACGAGAAAGCACAAAAGATTCCTGAGTAATTTCGTACCAACGGGGATCCCGAACGGCGCGGCGAATCATGTTCACTCCAATGCTTGAGTTTTTTGGTTCAGCTATTGGAGTCGTCGTTGTCCTTTAAGTTCCCGGACCCAGTAACGGGGCGTGACGATTCCCACAGGCGCCTAAGTGGTCCTGACAATGCGTAACCGGTGAAGAGGATCAAGAGAACCAACGGTGGCTCCGTGAGGATCACCGAAACACCCAAAACAACAGCCACCAGCGCGAGAAAAGGTACGCGATCGCGGATGTTGAGGAGCTTGGGCGAGTAGTAGGAGAAATTCGATACCATCAACACACCGGTGAGGATGGTGATCGACGCACCTACGCCCGCATCGATCGGTGTGGGTTTGCCGAGATCAAAGTCGTGCCACAACCAGACGGCACTAGCGATGATCGCGGCGGCGGAGGGGCTGGCAAGCCCCTGAAAGAAAGAGTTGTCGTGGCTGGTATTAAACCGAGCGAGTCGGAGTGCAGCGCAGGCCATATAAACAAAACTGGCGACCCAGCCAATCTGCCCAAGTGTCGAAAGCCCCCAAAAAAACATGACGAATGCGGGGGCAACACCAAAGGCGACCATGTCGGAGAGTGAATCGTATTGAGCACCAAAGTCACTTTCAGTCTTGGTCCAGCGAGCCACGCGCCCATCCAATGTATCGGCAAACATGGCCGCAAAGATGGCAAGAGCTGCACCGAGGAAGTTGTTGTTAACGGCTGCGACGATAGCGAAGAACCCTGCGAATAGGGCCATTGTGGTGATGAGGTTGGGAGCGAGGTAGATGCCTCGGCGACGCGGAGCGGGTGTCGCTTCCGGCTCTCCTACTTTGTCCCCTTTTAGCTCTCCTTTTCGGTCTCCTTTTGCCTCCCCTTCAGATCGCGGCAATTGATGCACGTTCTGGCGTTCGTCCCGCATGATTCTTCCCGCTTAGGCTTGGTTACAAGACCTTTCGTGCCCGGAGTATAAACACGAGCACGTGAGGCTCATCAAGGAGGACGAACACCCGGGTCATCCGCGTGATCTGGACCCTTCCGGCAGTGGATCAGTTGATCTCGCGGTTCACCAGTCGATTCGCGGCAATCCAAGGCATCATGCCACGCAGTTTTGCACCCACTTCTTCGATCTGGTGTTCACCCACGATGCGGCGCATGGCTTTGAGTGTCGGTGCACCTGCCTGGTTTTCACCTACAAATTCGCGGGCAAACTTACCGGTCTGGATCTCTTCCAGGATCTTCTTCATCTCTTTGCGCGTTTCGTCCGTGACGAGTCGGCTACCGCGGCTCAGTCCACCGTATTCAGCGGTGTTCGAAACCGAGTACCACATGTTCGCAACGCCACCTTCATAGAAGAGGTCAACGATGAGCTTGAGTTCGTGTAAGCACTCGAAGTATGCCATCTCAGGCGCGTAACCGGCTTCAACCAGCGTCTCGAAACCTGCCATCACGAGTGCCGCAGCACCACCACAGAGAACCGTCTGCTCACCGAACAGGTCCGTCTCGGTCTCTTCACGGAAATTGGTTTCGATGACACCTGCGCGACCACCACCGATAGCGGAGGCATAGGACAGGGCGTTCTGTTTCGCCATGCCACTCGCATCCTGGGCAACTGCGATCAGACACGGCACACCACCACCATTGGTGTAGGTGGAACGTACCGTATGTCCAGGCCCCTTTGGCGCGATCATCACGACATCGAGATCAGGGCGCGGTTCGATCAATCCAAAGTGAATGTTGAAGCCGTGGGCAAAGGCGAGCGTCGCGCCTTTCTTGATGTTCGGTGCAATCTCGTTCTTATAGAGCGCGCCTTGAGCTTCGTCAGGCGTGAGGATCATGACGAAGTCCGCGTCTTTCACCGCTTCCGCAACGGGCTGTACCGTGAACTTTGCGTTGGATGCCTTGCGCGCACTCTCGGAACCGTTTCGCAAACCGGAAACCACACGTGCCACGCCCGAGTCCCGCAGGTTGTTGGCATGGGCATGCCCCTGGGAACCGTAACCCACCACCACCACTTTCATGCGCTGGATCAGGGACAGGTCGGCATCTTTATCGTAATAGACTTGCATGGTTGCTCCGTTAGGTGATTTGTCAGTAAACGGGGTTTGGGATCAGGAATCTCTGATTAATGTCAATTTTCGCCTCCCCCTTTGGGGGCAGTGAGCTTCGTTCGTCTTCGCTCCGAAAAATCGCGAACTCACTGCATATCCGCGATCTTCCTCCGCTCCTCCGGCCCCCAAAAGATATGGGCTCTGACGAAAATACCCTGTTAATCAGAATTTCCTTAGCCGGCCAGGGTTCGCGCACCACGGCTAATGCCGGACACGCCAGACCGCACGACTTCAAGGATTCGGGTATTGCCGACGGCGCGAATAAAAGCGGTGTTTTTGTCGCTCGGCCCAACCACCTGCACGGTATAAGTATCGGGCGTTACGTCGACAATCTGGCCACGGAAAATGTCGGCGGTGCGCTTGACTTCATCACGCTCCTCACCCGTGGCTCTGAGTTTGATCAGCATGATCTCGCGTTCGATGTGCTCGTGCTCGGCGAGATCCTGCACCTTCACAACTTCAACGATCTTGTAGAGCTGTTTGATGACCTGCTCGATGTGCGCTTCATTGCCCGCGGTCGTCATGGTGAGACGTGACAGGGTTTCATCTTCCGTCGGCGCAACTGTCAGCGTTTCGATGTTGTAGCCACGCTGAGAGAAGAGCCCGACCACCCTTGAGAGCACGCCGGATTCGTTTTCGAGCAGAACCGAGATGATCGCGCGGCGGCCTTCGGTACTCATTCTTCGACTCCGCCTTTACCTTCTGCTCCTTTACCTTCGCCAGCGCGCGCGAGGATCATGTCCTTCATGGATCCGCCGCGTATCGCCATCGGGTAAACGTGTTCTTCGGGGTCAACCCACACGTCGAGCAACACGAGTTTGTTCTTGAATTTCGGGCTGAAGACTTCTTCAACCGCAGCTTCAAGATCCTGCGCACGTGTCACCTTCATACCGACGTGGCCAAAGGCTTCGGCCATGGTTTTGAAATCGGGTAACGAATCGCTGTAGGTGCTGCTGGCGTGGCGACC
>SYFY01000177.1 GCA_005799745.1 Gammaproteobacteria bacterium | reverse complement strand
TGCCATTGGTCACCACACGACCGGCTTCTGAAGTTGCAGCGACAACGGTTCCACCCGGGCACATACAGAAGCTGTAAACCGAGCGGCCATTCTGCGCGTGATGCACCAGTCGATAGTCTGCTGCGCCCAGTGCTTCATGACCCGCGAATCGCCCCAGGCGTACGCTGTCGATCATCGATTGAGGATGTTCAATCCGAAAGCCGATGGCGAAGGGTTTTGGTTCCATATAAACGCCACGACGATGCAGCATACGAAAAGTGTCACGAGAACTATGGCCAAGCGCGAGCACCACATTGCGAGACGACAAACTCGAGCCGTCCTCGAGGAATACACCTTGAATCTGCCCGTCATCGATCAGCACATCGGTGACGTGATGTTCGAAACGAATCTCCCCACCCAACGAACGAATCTGTTCGCGCATGGTGGAGACCACACCCGTGAGTCGAAAGGTACCGATGTGCGGCCGGTTTAGCCAAAGAATCTCTTCCGGTGCACCTGCCTGCACGAACTCCTGCATCACTTTGCGACCATAGAATTTTGGGTCGCGCACCTGGCTGTAGAGCTTGCCATCCGAGAAGAGACCGGCGCCGCCTTCACCAAACTGCACGTTCGACTCCGGTTTGAGCACGTGCTTGCGCCACAATCCCCAGGTGTCCCTTGTCCGCCGCCGAACATCTTTGCCGCGTTCCAAGACGATCGGTTGATAACCTTGTTGCGCCAGGATCAGTGCGGCAAAAAGACCAGCAGGACCGAAGCCGATGATGATAGGGCGGTCCACTGTTTTGCCGGGAGGTGCTGTAGGCGCACGGTAGGCCATGTCTGGCGAAACAGAAATGTGTCGATCCCGCGAAAGTCGCGCGAGCACCTCAACTTCATCTCGTACGCGGACATCGATGATGTAGACGAAGTAGATTCCTGCATTTTTTCTGCGTGCGTCGTAGCTGCGTTTGAAGACCGTAAAGTCGAGCAGATCTTTGCCGCTGATCTGCAGCCGTTTGAGAATCGCCGCTCGCAGAATGTCCGGCGCGATGTCTGTCGCTGTTGCGCCTAAGGGCAGTTGCAGTTCATTGATACGAATCACACGGAGGACCTGGTTGGACGCTGGCGAATGGAGGCGGCAAGGATAACGGGCCTTTCCATTCAACGGGAGCGGAACCTGTGCTGAATCCAGCGATTGATTCTGGAGCGCGCCGATGAAGCAGTCGGCTCGGCGATAATCCGTCCTTACCACCTTTGTTCGAATGTGCAGCTTGCTGCTGTCGGAAGGGTAGATGTAGAAGAGCTGAGGGACTGGTGCGGAGTCGAAGCGAATCGTGACAGTTAAACGAACTAATTTTTGTCGTTAGTGGTCGACGTTCTAACGCGGTGGTCGATTTGCCTGCAGAAGATCTACGCCGAGGAAAGTGCATCTTTCGTCCTGACGCTGCAGGGTGAGGAAGCTGTAGTGAGCGTAGAAGCCAACGTTAAGACCAAACTCGGTCGCTAGAGCCCCATATCCGCATCAAAGAACTCACCCGCTTCTTCACCGATTGCGCTGCTCTCTGCACTCAGTTGGGCACGGAAATCATCGAGTGTGCCGCTGACCTCGAGCTGCGTGTGCTCAACCTGATAACGCGCAAGGGCCACTTTGGCCCAAGGGTAATACAGCCCCACGGTCAGCAACATCAACAGGAAGTTAGTGACGTAAATGCGGATCAGTGGCCAGGTCTGTACAAATGAATGCACCCGGTGTGAGTGGATTTCGATGCCGCCCCAAGCGGCGTTAATGAATGATTTGCGGTAGTAACCGAGGATGCCAAGGGCGCAGAAGCCAGCCGTCAGCGTGACCACCAGCCCCAAGTCACTGAAGACTGAGGCGAGCGACGAGTCGGGGCCGGCGAGACCGGCACCCGCCAACATCGTGAAACCAATGCCAACAGGCACCAGAAGCACAAGGGAGAGCCCCACGGTGGCCAACCAGAACCCCCAGAACATCTCCATGCGGGTCACAAACCGGACTTGCTCCGTGCCAAACCGAGTGTTGGCGAAAAGATAGTTCACCCGTTTCCAGTGCCACATCGGTGTCAGCAGATAAAACGTGATCGACGCAAGAATCGCCCAGCCCACGTAAGCCCCCATCGCGCCGCCATAGGTGCCATCGAATCCAAAGCGGATGCCGCGCCATGAGGTCATCTGCATCTGGAAGGTGCGTGATCGCATCACGATCCACGGCAGCCCGAACACTAAGGCAGGCAGTACTACGATGCTGACCGGCGGGAAGACCTGGGCGAGCAGGATGAACGCCACGTAGACGCCAATCGCCAGTAGCCTTCCTTTAAGGATGGCAATGGGTTCGCCGTGATAGTCGAAAGCTGCGCCGTCGAGTCGGGTACTGCCATAGAAGTAGCGGAGTTGGCGAACCTTGGCCCATGCCGAATAGATACCGAGTGTTAGCAGGATCAGCAGCAGGTTGACGATCCAGATTCGGAAATATTCTGAGCCTTTGCCACGAAACTCGAAGGACAGACGGTGTTGTGGGGTTGGCTCCGCCGATTTCGGGTAGTCAACGGCCGTCGGTAAGGGTCCGTCCTGCATCAACGTCTCGGGCTTATCACTTGGGTGACGACACTATGCCAGCTGAAAGAAGCTGACTCCTAGCGTCACGAATCTGTAACAGAGAGCGGGAATCATGGCGGAACTTAATAAAGACCGACCGTACTGAACCCCGAGAAACGCCTGTCGCGCCTGGCAAGCAGGGTTCTGGTCCAACTGAAATGCACTCCGGGAGAAGTCCGATGACTAAAGTCCGAGCCGTCTTTTTTGGCACTATCCTCCTTGCCGGTTCAAGCCATGTGCTCGCCAGTGGCGTTGATGCCAAGTTGCTGGACATGCTGCTCGCCAACGGGTCGATTACCCAGCCTCAACATGACGAACTCACAGCGGATCTTGCTCAAGAAGCACGGGTGGCCGAGCGCCGGGAGAAGAAAGCAGACCGTGCCAAAGTGGAGAAGCGAGAGTTCGTCGCCTATCAGCAAGCAACGGGCTGGGCAGCCAATACCGTGCTTCGGGGCGATATGCGGGTACGCAACGATCACATCGATATTGAGGACGAGCCTAAATTCGACACACGACCACCGGGCGCCACTACGGCGAGTGGACGGGACAAGGATCGACAACGGCTTCGAGCTCGCCTGGGCGTGGTTGCGCAAGTGAATCCGGAGGTGGAAGTCGGCATTCAGCTCGCAACCGGTGGTACACCAGATCGTCGCGGTACTAACCAGGACTTCGACGCTTATTTCGACAAGAAAGCGATTTGGCTTGACCTGGGTTATATCGACTACCACCCACAGACCGTACCTGGGCTCAAGCTCATCGGCGGCAAGATGAAACAGCCTTGGATGGCACTTGGTGACGTGGCCTGGGACAACGACATCAATCCCGAAGGTTTTGCAGGTATCTATCAGCGCAAATATGGGCCCACGACCCTCTTCGGCAGCGCGGGCTACTTT
The DNA here is from genome assembly GCA_005799745.1 of Gammaproteobacteria bacterium. Lineage (GTDB taxonomy): Bacteria > Pseudomonadota > Gammaproteobacteria > Pseudomonadales > Azotimanducaceae > SYFY01. Next base: position 4,338 of record SYFY01000177.1, on the reverse strand, counting down.
GTGCTCAAGGACAATGTGGATGCGGAGGGCGTGCAGTGGAAAAACGATTTGCGGCTCCACTCCGTGCAAGGTGGCGTCGCGTTTGATGCGGGTGAGCGCGCGCGCGTGACGTTAGGCGCGAGCCTTTACGACTTTCGTGGTGACGGTGAAGAGGCTGGTGAACCGGCTATCGCGATGATCGCGAACGGCAATACCACGGACGAATTCACACTGGTTGAGGGATTTGGCCAAGTCGACGTCATCGGTCTACCGATGCCACTTACGGTTTATGGTCAGTACGTGGTCAACCTCGACGCTGTCGACTACAGAGCCTTCACAGATGCGGATAAGGATACGGCATGGTTGTTTGGGGTTCGTACAAACCTGGCGAGTATTGCGCTGGATTACACCTATCGCGACGTCCAGCGAAACGCTGTGGTCGGTTACTTCACCGACTCGGATTTCGCTGCGGGTTTTGTTGGCTCACGCGGACACAGGCTGCGGGCTCAGTACGATTTCCTCGAGAACTTCAACCTGACCGTGTCTTGGTTCCATGCGGAATCGGACGCAGCAAGTCGGTATGACTCCGATGACGCGCAAGTTGAAACCCTCATGATCGACCTGAACGCGAAGTTCTAACTCAACTCTCCTCTAACTCAACTTTCCAAGGAGGCAATTTGATGAACATGATGAACATGATGAAGCGGTGGGTGGTGGGTCTCGCGCTCGCGACAGTCGTTTCTGGGGTACATGCGGCGGCCGTGATTGAGATCGATGGATCGAGCACGGTTTATCCGATTACCGAAGCGGTCGCGGAGGAATATCAGGTGGCCATGGGTGGCGCTCGTGTAACCGTGGGTATCTCCGGTACGGGTGGTGGTTTTAAACGGTTCTGTAGAGGCGAGATCGACATCGCCAACGCTTCACGGCCTATCCTGAAAGAAGAGATGATCGCGTGTGCCCAGGCGGGCATCCGTTATTACGAGCTGCCCATTGCTTACGATGCGTTGACGGTGGTCGTTAGCAAATCCAATACCTTCGTCGACCAGCTCACCATCGATGAGCTCAAGCGCATGTGGGAACCCGCAGCGGCACAGAAAATCACGAATTGGAACCAGGTTCGCCCCACGTTTCCAAAACTCCCGCTGAAACTTGCAGGGGCTGGTGCAGACTCCGGTACTTTCGACTATTGGACCGAAGCGGTGATGAAGCGGTCCAAGGCTTCCCGGGGTGACTACCAGGCGAGTGAAGATGACAACGTGACCGTGCAATATGTTTCCAGGGACAAGGGCGCTCTGGGATACTTGGGCATGGCGTATTTTGAGGAGAACGCGGAGAAGCTGCGGGCAGTACCGATCGTGCCGCCGCATTCGACGAATGGTGCTGCGAGTGGTGCGGCGAATGGAGCAAAAAAAGGCGTTGTCCCTTCCGCAAAAACGGTAAACAACGGCACCTACCAGCCTCTCTCACGACCACTCTTCATTTACGTGAAGGAGAAGTCGCTGCAGCGTCCGGAGATCAAGACGTTCGTCGAGTTTTTTCTCACCGAGGGTCCGGCCTTGGCGGCCGAGGTGGGTTATGTTGAACTGCCAGCCAATGCCTACACGTTGGCTCGGCAGAACCTGAAGAACCGGAAGATAGGCAGCGGCTTCGCCGGCGTGGCAGAAATTGGCCTCACGGTCGAACAACTGCTGGTTCGTGAGCGGAAGCGCTGACAGACGGCCGCAGAGCAGTCTAACGAGAATCAAATATGGGGGCTGATCGGGCGCGCTTAAGCTGCGCCTGACCATGTTTAGGGACGGGCTTTGAACAACGCGTCAGATACCGCGGCTCATGCGGCGCCGCCCGCAGGGAGCCGTTTCGGCTTTAAGCGGACACGCAACTTGGGTGAGCGCTTCATCGAAGCGATTCTGTTCGCCATATCCATGGCCACCGTTGCGGTCACCATCGGGATTGTCGGCCTGCTGATCGTTGAATCTGCCTACTTCTTCGAGCGGGTGTCCATCGTTGAATTCCTGACGTCCAAACAGTGGACGATCATGTTTGAAGAAAAACACTTCGGCGTATTGCCGTTGCTTGCGGGAACGCTCGTGACTTCCACCGTGGCGCTCCTGTTCGCGGTTCCTGTGGGTACCACTGCCGCGATTTATCTGAGTGAATTTGCAACCGCTCGCGTGCGTGAGATTGTTAAACCCTCGCTTGAGTTGCTCGCCGGTATTCCTACCGTCGTCTACGGCTACTTCGCTTTGCTGATGGTCACCCCGGCGCTGCAATGGTTTATGCCCGATCTGCCTGGTTTCAACATGCTCGGACCGGGTCTCGTGATCGGCATCATGATCATTCCATACATCACATCTGTCGCCGAAGATGCGATGAGGTCGGTGCCCATGCAGATGCGGGAAGGGTCCTATGCGATGGGCGCGACCCGTTTGCAGACAGCCTTGCGTGTGGTAGTTCCCGCAGCGACATCCGGAATTGTCGCTGCCTACATCCTCGGCATCTCCCGCGCAGTGGGCGAAACCATGGTTGTCGCAGTCGCAGCAGGTCAGCAGCCGAACTTCACCTGGGATCCCACCGAGCCAGGTGCGACGATCACGGCGTTCATCGTTCAGGTTGCGCTCGGTGATTTGCCTCATGGCAGCATCGAATACCAGAGCATCTTTGCCGTCGGGCTGGTACTTGTCTTGATGACTTTGCTCTTCAATGTGCTCGGGCATTGGGCCCGAACACGCTTCCGCGAGGCCTACTGATCATGCTTGACGTCCAGGCCATTCAGGAGCTCGTCCGAAAGGGTCGGCGATACGACGCGATCTTCGCGATCATTGGCCTCTTCTGCATGATGATTGGCATTCTCATGCTTGCAGTATTGCTCGGTGGCCTGGTGGACGACGGCGCACACCGTCTCAACTGGACATTCTTCGAGAACTTTCCGTCTCGGCGAGCTCAACGTGCAGGGATTCTCAGCGCGATGGTGGGCTCAACGTTGGTGATGTTGATTACAGCCGCGACGGCCATTCCATTTGGGGTCGGTGCAGCCATTTACCTTGAGGAATACGCGCGCCGAAACTGGGTGACCAATCTCATCGAAATCAATGTCACCAACCTCGCCGGTGTGCCGTCGATCATTTATGGCTTGTTGGCACTCGGTCTTTTCGTCTACGCACTCGACTTTGGACAGAGCATTCTTTCTGCAGGTCTCACGCTCGCATTGATGATCCTCCCTGTCATTATCGTTTCCACACGAGAGGCCATTCGCGCTATTCCTTCGAGCATCCGCGAAGCCGCATATGCAGTGGGTGCAACACGCTGGCAACTAGTGCGGGACCACATCGTGCCTTACTCCGCCGGCGGAATTCTTACCGGTATCATCATCGGACTTGCGAGAGCCATCGGCGAAACTGCGCCGATTATCACGATTGGTGCGTTGACTGTTATTGCGTTCCTTCCGGACTCGCCGTTCACCGGTGAATTCCCCTATCTCAGTTTCGAGTGGATGAAGTCGCCGTTCACCGTCATGCCGATTCAGATGTTTAACTGGTTGTCCCGGCCCCAGGCAGCCTTTCAGGAAAACGCAGCCGCTGCGGGCCTTGTGCTCGTGGTGATGACGTTGATCATGAACGGGGCTGCGATCTGGTTGCGTATGCGTTTCAGGAAACGAATCAAATGGTAGAACCGAATACCGCTGCGGATACGCGGGTGCGTATCGCAGCGCGGGAAGAAGGAGCGGTTGCTGGCGCAACATCGCTGAAAGCAGAAGTGAAAGACCTGGATTTCTGGTACGGCAGCGTCCAGGCGCTGAAAAAGATCAACATGCGCATCGATCAGTCGCGAGTCACCGCGCTGATTGGTCCATCAGGCTGTGGGAAGTCGACGTTCCTGCGCTGCTTCAACCGCATGCATGACCTTCAGGACAATGCGAAATATGGCGGTGAAATCCTCTTTCAACCCGATGGCGTGAACATCCTCGATCGTACGGTTGATCCCATTGAAGTACGCATGTGCATCGGCATGGTCTTCCAGAAGCCGAACCCATTTCCGAAATCCATCTTTGAAAATATTGCTTATGGCCTTCGTGTCCGTGGTCAAAGGAACCGATTTGATCTGGCTGATCGTGTCGAACAAGCCCTGCGTGAAGCCTCGCTCTGGGGCGAGGTGAAAGATCGTCTGCAGGATATGGCTTTCAACCTTTCGGGCGGTCAACAGCAAAGACTGTGTATCGCCCGCGCGCTGGCGACGGATCCTGAACTTTTGTTGTTCGATGAACCCACCAGCGCGCTGGATCCCAATGCCACGGCTAACATCGAAGACTTGATCCATCGTCTGAAGGATAAAGTCACCATCCTCATCGTCACCCACAAT
>SYFY01000176.1 GCA_005799745.1 Gammaproteobacteria bacterium | reverse complement strand
GTGGGACTACACCGCTGTTCAGCACATGATCCTTGCGGACCTCGACATCAACGGACAGAAACGCAAAGTGATCATGCAAGCACCGAAGAACGGCTTCTTCTATGTGCTTGATCGCACCAATGGTGAATTCATCAGCGCTGAAGCCTATGTGCCTGTCACTTGGGCGACACACATTGATCCAGAAACCGGAAAACCCGTTGAGAATCCGGACGCGCACTACGCGAACGATCCGAAGAAGATTCGACCCGCGCCGTATGGTGGTCACAACTGGCATCCGATGACCTTCCATCCAGGCACCGGTCTCGTCTACATCCCGGTGCTCGACCTGCCCTTCAAGTACGGTCAGGACAATGCATTCAAGTACAACCCGAAGGAGTGGAACACCGGTGTCGATTTTGGACAGACAATTCCAAGCAGCGATCCGGACACGATGATCGCGAATCTACAGGACATTAAAGGTTATCTGTCCGCATGGGATCCTGTTGCACAGAAAGAGGTCTGGCGCGTTCAACACGCCATGTCGTGGAACGGCGGGTTACTCTCCACAGCAGGTGGACTGGTCTTCCAAGGTCGTGCTGACGGTCACTTTGCCGCCTACACCGCTGACAAAGGTGAGTTGGTTTGGGAAGCGCCCGTACAGGTCGGCATCATTGCCGCACCGGTGACGTACTCTATCGATGGCGAGCAGTACGTCGCGGTCGTTGCAGGATGGGGTGGTGCTTACGGACTCGCGTCCGGTGTACCGCGGCATCGCAACAACGTGCTCGAAGAGGGGCGCCTTCTCGTCTTCAAACTCGGTGGCAAAACTGAGCTGCCGAAGCAGGCAGTGGCCTTTATCGATCTGCCGAAACCGCCCGCGATGGAAACGACCAAGGAAGAAACCGATAAGGGTGCATTGCTTTATCACCAGTACTGTTCGGTTTGCCACGGAGGTGGTTTGGTGAGCTCCGGCAGTCTGCCTGACCTGCGTTACGCAACGGCCGAAACGCATCAAGCGTTTGATGCCATCGTTCGGGGTGGGGCTTTCCAGGGCAAAGGCATGCCGAAGTTTGATCATGTCCTCGGTGAGGCCGACGCGCGCGCCATTCAGGCGTATATCGTCACTGCCACCAACAACACGATCGCTTTCTGTGAGAGTGAATACCGGAAGAACTATCCGGAGTTGCTCGACACCGCCTGTACACGTGCCAACAAGATTGAGGCACCGGCAGCTCAATAGTGTGATGGATAGGCCGGGGGCGCTCGCCCTCGGCCTCTCTCCCCCCTCAATACGTCCCCTCAACCTACTCGTTGGTGAGGCGAGTTTTCAGTGCAGCGACAACGACACAGCCACTGGGCGGTGATCGGACACGTCGCAATCCAATACCTGGTATTCGTTCACCAGGAAGTTCGGACTGACCAGGATGTGGTCAAGTGACGCTTGGGGTCGCCAGGCGGGATAGGTCGGCAAAGCCTCCTCAGCAGGTTGCAGCACTGATGCACCCAGGGGCGAGTCCTGCAGCAGACGAACGGCCGATGTATTCATGTCGCCCATGACGATCACATGCTCTTCACCCGCGATCAGTCGAGAGACGTATTCCAGTTGAACCTGCCGCGAACCCGCGCCGAGTGACAAGTGCAACAACACGATGACCACTTCCACACCGGCATAGGGCACGCGCAAGACAATGGCTCCACGGCCCGGGATGGCGCCTGGCAATTTGTGATCCTCAAGATTTAACGGCCGGATGCGTGAAAGTAGACCGCTGCCGTGTTGGGCGATCGGTCCAAGATTGCGATTCAACTGCGCATACCAATAGGGGAAGTGCGCCTGATGAGCGACAAACTCCACCTGGTTCACATTACCGCTCCGAATCGAGCCACCATCCACTTCTTGCAAGGCAACCACGTCGTAGTCACCGACCACATCTGCAATGTGGTTCAGATTGCGCGCACGATCGTGATGCGGAAGGACGTGTTTCCAACCATTCGTGACGTACTGTCGATAGCGGGTGGTGCGAATGCCCACCTGGATATTGAAAGAGAGGAGACGCAATGGCGCAGCCGACAATGCCGGCGATCGAGTCATCGATCTGTGATTGATCACGGGAGTGACCACTTCTGCGTGCCGAGCACGCCACGCCCATGACCGCATCGTTACCCTGGAATTGAACTTCGCCTGCAGTGTAGTCATCCGCTGCCGAACGGACTGCAAACCGTCTGGCATTTGTTAGACGGTAGACTTAAGAGGCGTCGGTCAGCGCGTTATTGCGTGACGGCTTGCGGATTTTCGCCAGTACTTGAGCGCTCTTTCGCAACCAGGAAGTCGACCACTTCCAACATTCGGGTGTTGTTTCCGGCCAACTGGCCATCGACTCGATACTTGCCGTTGACGATCAACGTGGGTACGCCGGTTATGCGATACGCCTTGCCCTTTCCCACTGCCTGTTGGACGCGGCTGCGTACGGAGAAGGAGTTGTACACACCATTGAATTTTTCCGCTTCGATGGCGGCGTGTTTTTCAAACAACTCCGCAACCAGACGCGGATCACGCAGATCGACACTCTCCATATGAAGTGCATTGAAGACCGGAGTGTGCACTTTCTCGACCACACCTAGAACCTCGGCTGTGTAGTAAAGCTGAGCCAAAAGTTCCCAATCCTTGTTGAACACAGCGGGTGTGCGGCGGAAGGAAACATCAGCTGGAGCAGCAGCTCGCCAGCCTTCGAGGCTCGGATCAAACGAGAAACAATGCACGCAGGCGTACGAGAACATCTCCACCACTTCGACCTTCGACGCATCTACGGTTTTTACCGGAATCGGTAAAACTTCGTAGTGGGTTCCTGCCGTGAAGGCCTCTTCCGCACGAACACTAGGTGAGAGCGCCAAAAACAGCATCGCAACCAAGATCGGGAGTCGTACGGAAAAGCTCATTCGGGTCTCCACAGGTGAATGCCGAGGACCAAGGTAGATAGGACATCCGCAGCATACGGTGGATTTAACCGTATGCCGCGTGAATGGTCAGTGAATGCCGAGCAGAAAATCAGCGAGTGCCTTGATTTCAGTATCGTTCAAGGCCGCCGCGGCATCACGCATCATGCCGCCGTAGTCGTCGTCGGTCCTTCGGATGCCTTCGCGATACGCGGTCAGTTGCGCGACCGTGTACTCAGCCGACTGGCCGGATACTCGAGGGAAACCCGCCGGAGGATTGCCTTCACCTTGGGGTGAATGGCATGCAGTGCAGGCCGGTACTTTCTTCTCGAGATTGCCACCTCGATAGAGCCGAGTGCCGAGTGCAACCGTCGCGTCATCGCCTTGTGCTTGCCCGACTTTAGCGGGCAGCGAGGCATAGTAGGCGGCCATATCGGCCAGTTCTTCTTCACTCTTGCCGTTCAGTTGCCCTGCCATCAACGGAATTTCACGCGCGCCGCTCTGAATCATCTTCAGGTGACGCAAGAGGTACTTTTCATTCTGACCTGCAAGTGCCGGATAGGTGCCATCCAGGCCCGTTGCGCCATCCTGGCCATGGCATGCGGCGCAAGGCACCGCGAGCGCTTTTCCGGCTTCTGCATTGCCGTCTGCGAGCACCGCAGCCGAACTACCGAGAAGCGTGCAAAGCACCACCAGTCGAGAGATCAATCGTGTGGAAAACAAAGTCCTGATTCCTGTGCTGACATCGAGCGGCTGGGGTAACCTCCGCCGTAGGCCGACCATGATGAATGATAGACTGCGAGCTGGCCTCAAAGGCGCAAGAAGTATACTCCAAGATGCCGCAGAACAACCCCGTGGATCTCCCACGCCTGCAACTCGAATTCGTGTTGTCGGCGCCAAACCTTCGAACGTGTCCGCCACCGCTCTGCCCGGAGATCGCGATCTCTGGCCGGTCAAACGCCGGCAAGTCGAGCGTGATTAACCGACTCACGGGGAATCGACAGACCGCAAAGGTTAGCAAAACGCCTGGGCGAACCCGCCTGATTAACTTTTTTGAACGTCCCAACGGCGATCGGCTCGTCGATTTGCCGGGGTATGGTTATGCAAAAGCAGAACGGCAAGCCCAGGCAGAGTGGCAATCTGCGGTCAACACCTACCTCACCCGGCGCGACAGTTTGGTGGGGTTGATCTTGGTCATGGACATCCGCCACCCACTGCAACCGTATGACCTCGACCTCCTGCGATGGGCGGAGGGCTCTAATCTGCCCGTACATGTACTGCTCAGTAAAGCTGACAAGTTAGGCAACGCCGTTCGATCCGCTGCGCTGAAAAAGGTCAAGACGGCACTTGGGCGTTCGCGTGGGGTCACAGTGCAGACATTTTCGTCACTGTCGGGCCAAGGGCTACCTGAGCTGCTCGACCGGCTCGACGTGCTGTGGCAGGTGAACACGCTACAATCCGCGGACCCCGAAGAATCAGCCGTCGAGCCTGGCGCCCCAAAAAAGGGAAAAAGAGCGGGATCAGGATCAGGATCAGGATCAAACCGTATGACCGATGCTACAGCTGCAGAGAATCTTTCCGCACTAGAGCGTGACGCTTCGCGACTGCCGCTCACCCATCTTCCCGACTGGTCAGCGGTAACACCTGAAAGTGTCGAGCCCGGCGTCAATCTGTTGCTCGATGACATCGAAGTCGCATTCGAGACGCTTGAAACCGGTTGTGCGCCCACCTGGCCGGGATTGATGGAGCCTCTCGAGCGGCTGAGTCTCCGATTGGGTCGGGTCATCGGCACGATCACTCATCTGTTGAGTGTGAAGTACTCGGATGCGCTGCAGCAGGCTTGGGATGCTGTTCGACCACGGTACGTGACGCTCACCAACCGAATTAGTCAGAGCACGGTCACCTATCAGGCCATGCGCACTCTGCGCGATGGGGTAGAAGGCAAACAGCTCAGCGCCGTACGTCGCCGAATTCTCGACGAATCCATCCGCGGCATGGAGCGCTCAGGTGTACACCTGACCGGCATACCGCGCGAACGGTTTCAGGCGATCCAGACCCGCCTGGCCGAGCTCACCAATGGCTTTAGTACCAATCTCGTCAAAGCAGAGCGCACCGCACGGGTTCGCTTCACTCGCGCCGAAGAAGTTTCCGGCATTCCCTCCGCACTCCTCGACATGGCCGCCAAGACCGCGCGTGACGACGGGATCCAATCGGCGGATGTGGAAAACGGTCCTTGGCACTTCATCGTCAACGGCGTCAATTACGCCATCGTGACCTATGCGAACAATCCCGCGAGCCGAGAAGCGTTCTATCGTGCGTTTCGCAATCGCGGCCAGGATAGTGAGCTCGACAATCGACCTTTGCTCTCCGAGATTCTTAGACTTCGACAGGAACAGGCGCAGCTCGTAGGTTTTGCGAACTTCGTCGAGCTGAGCCTTGACGCCAAGATGGCGAAAAGACCGGACGCAGTGTGGGCGTTGATGAATCGTCTTGAAAACGCCGCTCGGCCCGCTGCACAACAGGAACTTGCGAGCCTCACAACGTTTGCGCGCCAGCAGTCGAGCGGCACGGTTGCGCAACTCGCTCCGTGGGACGTTCCGTTTTTTGCAGAAAAACTTGAACAAGCGAAGTTCGGCTACGACAACGAAGCACTGCGCGCATGGTTTCAGATGCCCATCGTCATCGAAGGGCTATTTGGTCTGACAGAACGTTTGTATGGCGCAACGTTTCATCCCATCACCGACGGCAGTGTTCCGCTTTGGGATCCTTCCGTCCTTTTCTACGAAGTACGAAGAAGTGGTCGCGTCATTGCCGGTTTCTTCCTCGACCCTTGTTCGCGGCCCGGTGAAAAACGCGGTGGCGCATGGATGAACATCGTCGTTGATCGCAATCGATTACAAGCTAGCAGTGGCGCTGCTGCGTCGTTGCCCGTGGCGCTGATGGTGATGAACGCGCGACCACCGGCCGATGGCAAACCGGCGCTGATGTCTTTGGACGAAGTGCGAACACTTTTTCATGAATTCGGGCATGCCACCCAATTGTTGTTCACCGAAGTCGACGAAGGTGGTGCCTCGGGACTTAATCTCGTCGAGTGGGACGCCGTTGAACTCGCGAGCCAGTTCAACGAATACTGGATGGACTATAAACCCTTCCTGCGTGGTCTCAGTCGGCACGTGGATACGGGTGAGCCACTCGATGAAGGCGTTGCTGACCGAGTCATCGAAGGCGCGAACTTCATGGCCGGCAACGCGACACTTCGTCAGTTGCTGTTTGCAAAGACGGATCTGCGTATTCATGCGGAATATGGCTTACCGGGCAGCAACGAACATACATCACCGGCGGACATCGAACGTGCGGTTGCCGCAAAGACGCTCGTACTGCCGACACTCGAGGGTGAAAGCCAACTGCCCGCGTTCACGCACTTGTTTTCCGGGGGTTACGCCGCGGGGTACTACTCCTACAAATGGGCGGAAGTTTTGGCAGCAGATGCTTTTGGTGCGTTCAACGAAGTCGGTCTCGACAATGAAGAGGCTGTGCGCTCCATTGCTATTCGCTTCCGAGACACGGTATTGGCGCTTGGTGGCAGTTTGCCTGCCGACGAAGTCTATCGTCGCTTCCGTGGACGCGACGCGGCCCCCGACGCCCTGTTGCAGAAACAAGGTCTGATCCCTGCGATGGCTGTTGTGGGATGAAAACCGGTTCAGAGCTGTATGATCGCGGCGCCATCGGCGTATCGCTACTCTGCATGGTGCATTGTTTAGCGATGCCCGTTCTCGCGCTCTCGTTTCCATTGGGTATCTTTGCAACCTTCGCGCACAATCACTGGCATTGGTTATTTCTCGCCGCGGCGGCACCTGTGTCGCTGCTGGCGATATGGCGAACCGATCCAACGTTCAGAGATCGCCGCTTTGTCGGTGGCGTATTGTTTGGCATCGCGATGTTGGCGATGGGTGTGGCTGTTCACGATCATCGCCTGCAGATCATTCCGACACTTATCGGTGCCACCAGCCTGTTCGGTGCTCACCTTCTGAATCTACGGCGCAATCTGAGGCGAGCTACTACAGGCCACTGATGACGGCGACGTAGCTTTTCCGTCAGTGGGCTTCATCCCAGTTGTCCCCTTCTCCACAATTCACAATCAAGGGGACGCTGAGATCAGCGGCAGATTGCATAAGCCCTCGAACCATCTCTTTCACTTCGCCGACAGCGCCCTGTTCGACTTCAAACACCAATTCGTCATGGACCTGCATGATCATCGTGGCTGGTACTTTCGTGGTGCGCAGCTGTTCATCCACGCGAATCATGGCCCGCTTGATGATGTCTGCTGCAGTGCCTTGCATGGGTGCATTGATGGCAGTGCGTTCTGCCGCTTGTCGCCGCGGCACATTCCCTGAGGTGATCTCCGGGAGATAAAGCCGCCGACCGAAGACGGTCTCAACGTAACCCTGCTCTGCCGCTAGGCGCCGCGTATCGTCCATGTAGGTCCGAACGCCGGGGTAACGCGTGAAGTACCGTTCGATATAGTCCGCTGCAAGCGTTCTCGACACACCGAGTTGGCGAGCCAAACCAAACGCTGACATGCCATAGATCAAACCGAAGT
>SYFY01000175.1 GCA_005799745.1 Gammaproteobacteria bacterium | reverse complement strand
GGATCCGTCAGGCGGTTGAGCGCGGCATCATGAATCAGACGAAGACGATCCGTCTGCCGATTCACATCGCCAAAGAACTGAATGGTTATCTGCGCGCTCAAAGAGAACTATCGCAGCAGCTTGATCACGAGCCTTCTCCTGAAGATGTCGCCGCGCTCGTCGACAAGCCGGTGGAAGACGTGCGTAACCTGCTGCAACTCGCGGATGACATCGCTTGCACGGAAATCTCAGTGCTCGAATCGGAGCGGGGCGCTTGGGATACGTTTGAGAACGAGAAGTCGGAAGATCCCTGGTCGTGGCTCCAGAACCAGCAGCTCAAGTCGCATCTCGACGTGTGGCTTGACCGGTTGCCCGAGAAGTCACTGGATGTGTTGTCACGTCGATTCGGTCTGCGTGGCCATGACATCGCGACACTCGAAGAAGTTGGTGCTGCGATTGGCCTAACGCGTGAGCGGGTACGCCAGATCCAGGTCGATGCCCTCAAAGAACTGCGCAACATGATGATGGACCAGGGCTTAGAGAAGGATGGCGTGCTGCTCTGATGCTCTACTGAGGAGCGGCTTCCGCTGAGAAGCTGCTCCCGCCGACCCGTCGGGTAAGAAGTGTCGGGTAAGATGTGTCGGGTAAGATGTTGCGCTTCAAAGCTGAAGCGGACTCGACATGACCACCGACACCCCTGCCACGCCACAACCCCTCATCGGCCGCCGCCTGGCATTCATTGGCCTCGGTGTCATGGGTTATCCCATGGCCGGTCATCTGCAACGCGCCGGTGCGACCGTCACTGTCTACAACCGCAACAATACCAAGGCAGACGCCTGGGTCGCCGAATATGGGGGACGCAGCGCGCCGACTCCAGGCGGTGCTGCGATGGGTGCAGAAGTGGTCTTTGTCTGTGTGGGCAACGACGATGATGTTCGCAGCGTCGTGCACGGTGAGCGGGGCGCGTTAGCCGGTTTGTCAGAAGGTGCGTTGCTTGTGGATCACACCACTGCATCGGCGGAGCTTGCGATCGAACTTGCGAATAGCTGTTCAGAACGCGGCGTGGGTTTTCTTGATGCACCGGTTTCGGGCGGTCAAGCCGGCGCCGTCAGCGGCAAACTTACGGTGATGGTGGGTGGCCGCGAAACGGACTTCGCCATCGGCCAACCCGTCATGGCGGTGTATGCGAAAGAAATTCGTCGCATGGGTAACGCCGGTGCAGGCCAGCTCACGAAGATGGTGAACCAGATTTGTATTGCGGGCGTCTTGCAAGGATTGTCTGAAGGCATCGCGTTCGCAATGAAAGCAGGTCTCGACGTCGAGCAAGTGGTCGCCGTGATTTCACAAGGTGCTGCACAAAGCTGGCAGATGAACAACCGTGCACCAACGATGGCCAAGGGTGAATTCAGTTTTGGTTTTGCGGTGGACTGGATGCGCAAGGACCTTGGTATAGCCCTGGATAAGGCGAGGGTGCTCGGGACGCCATTGCCACTTACGGCACTGGTGGATCAATTCTATGGTGACGTGCAGCGCATGGGTGGTGGTCGGAACGACACCTCAAGCCTGATCAGACGGCTCTTGTAGGTTCTCGGTAGTCGTCACAAGATGCGCTGAACATCAGGCGAAGGGGAGCCTCATGAGCATACAAAAAGAACGCCGGACCAACGGCATTGATTTGCTTCGAACGCTCGGAGGTGGTCGGTATGACCCTGTAAAAGCGGCCGACATCATGGTTCGTCAGCATGGTGCGCTAGGCACTTTTGCCATTGACCACGTGCTCGGTAATCTCTGGTCACGACTGCAACTTTCGCGGCGTGACAGAAGCCTGATCGTCGTGACGTTCCTCTCGACGATTGGTGCTTCGGAAGAGTTGAAGAGTCATGTGCGCGGTGGTCTGCAACACGGTCTTAAGCGCACAGAGATCGAAGAGATCGTTCTGCAAGTCGCGGGTTATGCCGGATTTCCGATGGCGATGCAGGCGTCACGGCTGGTTACCGAGGCGTTTAACGCCGAAGACAAAGTGGATCGACAGCCTGATCGTACTGAAGCGAAAGCCAAGGATGATCCGGAGCGCCACGCGGATGCCGTCAATGTGATGGGGACGTTATTCGCTGGCCGAGCAGCCACCGAGCCGGTTGCTGCACGTGCTGGGGTGGTGGCTTCTCTTGGTGGTGTGGGTGAACTTGTTTTTGACTGGGCGTTTGGTGAACTCTGGTCGCGTCCACAACTCTCGCGTCGTGATCGCAGCATGGTAGTCGTTGCCATCCTCGCGATTCTCGCGCGTGCGGAAGAACTGGCAATTCATATCCCAGGTGCGCTGAACCATGGCGTCACTCGAGAAGAAGTCGAGGAGATCATGACGCAGTTGACTGTTTATGGTGGGTTCCCACGAGCTGTGGAGGGCATGCGAGCGGCGCGGGCCGCTTTTGCGAAGATCGATGGGCGTAGCATGTCTTGAACGACATGAATCGTCCGTGCGCATTTTTGTTAAAAAAGTCCACTGAAATCTAAGGACTCAAACGCGTTAGCCACCGCTTCCATACATTGGCCGGAAGTCAGGCTGGGCGTGTTGCCTGCGGTTGTATAGCAGAACGTATTCCAATTCGGTCACATCGTTCTTGTGGCGACCGGGAAGAAATTGCATAGCCTTGACGCGCTTCTTTATCGTGCCGAGTTCCCTGCGCAGGAATGTGCCGGTCAGCTCGACGACGCTAAGGGTCTTGACACGCCCTGTTGTGTCGACACATACACGGAGCTTGGCACTTGCGCGATTGTTCTCTTGGATGGCGTTGGAATAACTCAGTGAGCCATATCCACCCTCAAATCGCTGCGGAGAGACATAGTTGGTGCCGAGGGTCGTCTAGTGTTCTCCATCGTTTGGAAAAACACCGACGAGTGCGTTTTTGGCTTCAACCCGAACCAGGACACTCATGGTCATGAATACCTTGATGGTTTCGCTATCTTTCTGCCCCGGCCGGTAACGCGCGTCCTTTGTGGCCTGCGTGATGGCGCGCAGTAATGGATCCGTTGCCGCAGTGCGTGGTCCATAACATTCGACATCTTGCGCCTCACCCTTGGTGGTGATCGTGGCGTCACAGCGATAACGGTGGATGCCTGCTGCGGTATTGAGGGGCACTTCGATGCGTGATTGCACACCATTGGCGCCAGGCTCGGGCAGGGCAGGCGCATTCGTTTGTGGATCTACCTGCGCAGCGGCGAATGCCGCCAAGGGCGAACAAACGAGCAAGACACAGGTGAGCGTGTGGCGCTTAAGGTGTGGCGCAAGGATCAACAAGAATCGTTTCACTGAGATTTCCAATAGCGGGAGTTTCTTCTTTCTTCCTGACACACATAGGATCACGGCACGAGGCGCACCGGGTTGACTTCGACAGAGGTTGAGTCGTCGGAAAACGTCACCGTTCCATCCTGCCGCAGCGCGAGCAGTGTCATGTTACGGCGCGCGAGACCCGCGAGCGCGGAAGATTCTTCGGAGGTGAGTGACCACACCTCCAGGTTAGTCAGGTCACGCAATTCTGCCGCTGTGCGCGTCCACCATGGCGTAATGCCCCTGCCGTAGGTGAGCACCACAGTGCGCTCGGCGCGACGGCTGGCTTTGCGAGTAGTGCGAGGGTCGGGTTGGCCGACGTCGATCCAGAGGGTAATGGCGTTGGTGAGGTCCTTCACCCAAAGGTCTGCCTCATCACTCTCGGAAAGTCCTGCGCCAAAATCGAGACCCTCGGTTGCGTACATCGCGAACGCCAACAGTCGCACCATCATGCGTTCATCGGTTTCGGAAGGATGGCGAGCGAGCGTGAGCGAGTGGCTGCCGTAATAGCCTCGGTCAAGATCGCTGATCTCGAGCGAAGCTTTGTGAATGGTGCTTCTTAGCGCCATCGGTTACCGTGAAAGTTGTTTGTGCAAGCGGGCTATGGTGGACGTGTGGGGAAGTGCCGTCCATGGCCGGAGTGATTGTCATGCCTTCATAGCGAAGAGATGGCGAAGAGATATCGAAGAGATAGCGAAGAGAGGGGGGGAAGATGCGAAAGGCGATCATCGTTGTCGGTGTTTGGTTGCTGTCGGGGAGCGTGCTGACCGCGGCAGCTAACAAAGACTGGTCCGCGCCGGGTCGAGACCACACGGAGTCACATTTCAGTCCACTTGACCAGATTAATGTGGATACCGTGAAACGCCTCGGCATTGCCTGGTCCTTTGATGTTCCGGATGGTGTATCGCTGACCAGTACGCCGTTGATGATAGGCGGCAAACTCTACTTTTCCGCGGATCGAGGCATCGTTTATGCGCTGGATGCACGCACCGGCTCGCACCTGTGGACCTACGATCCTGCCGCATGGCGACACGCACCACGCGGCATTGCGTACGGATTTAACACCAATCGCGGTATTGCCTATCTGGATGGACGCATCTTTGTTGGCACTTCGGATGGTCGATTGGTCGCCCTGGACGCTGCTGATGGCCAAGTGAAATGGGCATCGAGAGTATTCCCGGTCGGAGAACACCAGGCGATCAACAGCGCACCTCGTGCCTTTGATGGCAAAGTCTTTATCGGTACCAGCGGTGCCGAGTTTGGTGTGCGCGGACAGGTGGCTGCGTTTGATGCCGCGTCCGGTGACTTGTTATGGCGTTTCTATACCGTCCCCGGCAATCCTGCCGATGGCTTCGAGAATCCCGCCATGGCGATGGCCGCGAAAACCTGGCATGGCCCTTGGTGGAAGCGCTTCGGTGGCGGTACCGTTTGGCATGGCATGGCTTTCGATCCCGAGTCGAAGCTGCTCTATATCGGTGTGGGCAACGGCGATCCTTGGGACCACCAGCTGCGCAGTGAAGGTAAAGGCGACAATCTCTTCTTGTGCAGCATCGTTGCATTGCGCGCAGATACCGGCGAGTACGTCTGGCACTACCAACAAAGCCCCGGTGAACAGTGGGATTACAAAGCCACTGCCGACATGATGTTGGCACAGATGCAGATCAAAGGGCAGAAACGTAAGGTCTTGCTGCAAGCACCGACGAACGGCTTTTTCTATGTGCTCGATCGATTGACCGGTGAACTCTTGAGTGCAGAGAAGTACGAGAAGGTTACTTGGGCAACACACGTCGACATGACCACAGGCAGACCCGTCGAAGCACCCGGTGTACGTATGCAACCGGGTGAAAAAACACTTATTTATCCAAGCCCTTTTGGCGCACACAACTGGCAGGCGACGTCGTTCCATCCCGGTCTTGGTCTGGTGTTTATCCCGACGATTCGTATGGGCGCGATTTATTCACGCAACATGGATTTTAAGTTTCGCGACAACTTCTTCACCATCCCGATAGTCACGGAGTACGTGGACAACGCAGCGGATTACGGTATGGGTGGGCTGGTGGCCTGGGATCCTGCCACTCAATCCGCACGTTGGCGAGTGCAGTTCGATACGTTATGGAACGGCGGCACACTGGCGACGGCGGGCAATCTGGTGTTCCAGGCGACAGCCAATGGCGAGTTCCATGCCTATGACGCGAAGCGTGGTGACCGACTGTGGAGCCAGAACATCCAACGAGGCGCTAATGCCGCACCCATTTCATATTCGCTGGATGGTAGGCAATATGTCGTGCTGCCGGTGGGTTGGGGTGGCATGGCGAGTTTTGGACTTAAGGCCTTTCAACACGGCTGGGGTTTCAAGGAAGACGTGCGCATGGTGGCCTTTGCACTGGACGCGAAAGGCGCGTTGCCTGCGCCCGTAGGACCACCTGGACGCTTCGATGCAGTGGACCTGGGGGATGGGGTCATTGATCAACAAGCGGCCAAACGGGGTTTTGATCTGTATCACCAGGCATCGTGTGCAACGTGTCATGGTTCTGCTGCGGTCGGTACGGGTGCAGCTGGACCAGACCTTCGTGAATCCGGGTTGTTGCTGAACTATCCGGCTTTTCGAGCGGTGGTCGCTGAAGGCGCGCTCTTGCACAAGAGCATGCCGGTGTTTGATGACTTGTCGGAAAAGGAGCTCAAGGACGTCTTCGAGTACGTACGCAGTGAGGCAGCGTTGGCGGAATAACGAACTACTTTCCGAACAGCAGTGACTCGGTTCGTACTGCCCCATCAGCAGTGTCGACAAAGGTGATGATGGGCTCCGGTACTTTGTCGGGAATGGGGGGGCGGGTACCGATAAAGGCCAGCACTTTGGGGTCCGGGAGGATTTGGTGCAGCGTGTCTATGCCGGTCTCCATCGACCAGAGTTCACGTCCCTCATCGTCGATACGCGTCACCACCAACATTCTCTGGGTAATGTCTATCTTGCGGCGGTGAATGCGGATCCGGCTATCCGGGTTTTGCAGCCGTAGCTCCGGACCATCCACACCACTGCGAAGCCACGATGTGTCGCGGGCATCCGCTTCAGCGGGCTCGATTTCAGTTCGCAATGCATCTACGGGATGCGCAGGGAAGTGACGCTTTGACTGCGGCATCCGACTGAGATAGTCGGCCTTCAACGATTCCGGATCGAGGCGCACGATGATCTGGTTGTCGCGCGTGCTGGCGATCAAACCGTCGTTTATCTCGAGAAAGGCTTGATCCCAAAAATCATTCAGGTCGGGATTGGCTGCTCTGACGTCATTCTCAGTGATGAGTTTTTGGTCGACCACATGCCAGCCAGTGAGCCCACCGGCGTGGAACCAGGCGACGCGTCCATCGAACCCTATTGCCTTGGAGGCGTGCTGCAAACTCACCGCGTCATAGTCGCGGGCCACTTCAATGAGCTGACGTTTTACTTCTGCCGCGCGAGGTTGGATCAGAAGAGAGAGTCGGAAGCGATCCAACGATCTGTCGCGATGCAGGCTTGGAACGTAGGGTTCGAGTTGACTGATTAGGATCAACACAACTTTTGGCGTGCCGATGGCATCACCGCCGGCAGGGGTGCCGATGGTCTTGATCTGCAGACCCTTGCCGAAAAAGGCGAAAGCCAGTGCGGCTACCGCGACGCCGATGGCGACCATCGTCAACATGCGGCGATACCGGTTGTAGAAGGCGACTGCTTCAGCATTCGCGCTGGCCTTGGATTTGCTGGGTGAACTTGAGGTGGGATGTTCGTGGACCAACTCGTCCACAATCCTTTGCCAGGCCTCCGCGTCGGAGAGGTTTGGTCCGTCATGTCTCGTCTTGTACTGCCAGGACCAACCGTTCCACAGAAAGTTGAGAAAACGCTCCGGGTCCGCGAATCGTTCGCGCGACTCTCCGTTATCGCCATAACGATCACAGATGAACAAACCCTTTTCGAAGAAAAGTCGTTCCCCACCTTCTTTGTGTACGTGAGAAAGTTCTCCTCCGGCACGAAAACGCCAGATGACTTCATCACGAAGGCGCCGGATCGCAGGATCCAGCGCCTTGTCGGGCGCGCGGGTCAACGCTTGGTGATAGGCACGTAGTCGCGTTTGGCTTGGCCTTGATAGAGCTGTCGCGGGCGGCCGATCTTGTACGGGCCACTGATCATTTCACTCCATTGGCTGATCCAGCCCGGCGTGCGGCCGGTGGCGAAGATCACTGTAAACATCTCTACCGGAATACCGATGGCCTTGAGGATGATGCCTGAGTAGAAGTCGACGTTC
>SYFY01000174.1 GCA_005799745.1 Gammaproteobacteria bacterium | reverse complement strand
TCCGTATCGGCTTACGTCAATCGGACGCGACAAGATGTCCGACGACATGTCCGCCACCAGCGGCACGTTTACTTTGGGAATTTCATGGAACTGCACGCCGCCAATGGTTTCGTTGGAACAAATGTGCACATAGGCATCGCTCGCATCGACCTGCCACGACGACACGGCAGGAACACGATCAAACTTGGTGGCTTCACTACTCGCTGCGATTCTTACACTGCAGAATTTCGCCGCCTCTTCGATGGCTTTCGTCGACCATGCGCCTGTGTTGACGTAGGCAGCACTCGTCCGGTCACCCAGGAGGTTCAATGGAATTGCCGAGAACTGCTGGGTAGCGCCGCCTTGCAAAAACAGAACATGGTAGTCAGCCGAAACACCGAGTAGCTCGCGCAGATCTTTCTCGGCCGTTTCTGCAATCTCAATGAACGCATCGCTTCGATGACTCATCTCCATCACCGACATACCTGTGCCACGATAGTCGAGCATTTCGGCTTGGGCCTGCTCGAGCACCTCCACCGGCAACGCCGCGGGTCCGGCGGAAAAATTGTGTGCACGCTTACTCATCGGGATCCCCGGCTTCATCATCTTCCAGATCGACATCGTCATTCAGGTCGGCATCATCATCAAACGTCTCGTCGATCGCTTCATCGTCGGTAACAAGACCAGCGACGAGTGAACTGGTGGCGCCGACGATGGTCGTCTGCCCAGCAGACAGCTCCACGTCGTCATCATCACGTTCCTGAATTCGTTCAACACTAATCAGCTTTTCTTCCCCACGCAGCGAAATCAAGCGAACACCCTGGGTATTACGGCCCTGCATGGAAACTTCTGCACTCTTGGTACGAACCAGTGTGCCGAGATCGCTGATCAGCATCAGCTCGTCACCTTCAAACACCTGCACAGCACCGACCACCGCACCATTGCGCGAACTCGTCTGAACAGCGATCACACCCTGCGCACCGCGGCCCTTTACCGGGAACTCTGTGGAAGACGTGCGTTTGCCGTAGCCATTTTCGCAGGCGATGAGCACATAGCCGTTCTGCTCCGGCACGATCAGCGAAATGACTTTTTGTGATGCCTGCAATCGAATCCCGCGTACCCCGCGCGCACCGCGACCCATTTCCCGGACATCTGATTCCTTGAAGCGCGTGGCTTTGCCAGAACTCGTCACAAGGAGAATGTCGCAAGAGCCGTCGGTGATCGCCACACCGACCAATGTGTTGTCGGCATCAAGATCGAGTGCAATCAATCCGGCTGTGCGTGGCCTTGAGAATTGTTCAAGCGGAGTCTTCTTCACGGTCCCGTTCGCAGTGGCCATGAAGACGAAACGATCTGCGTCGTAGGATCGCACCGGCAAGATCGCGGTTATGCGCTCGCCATCACCCAGCGGCAGGAGATTCACCATGGAACGGCCTTTGGCGTTCCGGCTGCCTTGGGGAATCTGATAGACCTTGAGCCAGTAGACCTTACCCTGGTTGGAGAAACACAGCAGCGTATCGTGGCTGTTGGCGATCAGGAGGTGTTCAACGAAATCTTCGTCTTTCACCGTCGTTGCTGCCTTACCGCGACCACCGCGCTTCTGCGCCTGATAGGTCGTCAGCGGCTGGGTTTTCGCGTAGCCCTGGTGCGAAATCGTCACCACCAGGTCCTCTTCAGTGATGAGGTCCTCCATGGTGAGATCTTCTTGCGTGGCGATAATCTCTGTACGCCGCTCATCACCATAGGTGTCGCGAATCTCTTCCAGCTCCTCCCTGACAACACGTGTAAGGCGCTCAGGAGAGCCCAGAATATCTAGTAAATCAGCGATCTCATCCAGCACTTCCTGGTAGTCGCCGATGAGCTTGTCCTGTTCAAGCGAAGTCAGCCGATGCAGCCGCAAGTCGAGAATTGCCTGGGCTTGATTCTCCGAAAGCCAATAACCGCCATCACGAAGACCAAACTCAGGGCCGAGGTTCTCTGGGCGACTGGCACCACTGCCTGCGCGCTCGAGGAGCTTCACCACCGTATCCGGCGACCAGCCACGCGCCATCAAGGCGACTCGGGCTTCAGCGGCAGACGCAGACTTGCGAATGAGTTCGATGACTTCTTCGATGTTGGCGAGCGCAACTGCCTGGCCTTCCAGCACGTGACCCCGTTCACGCGCCCGGCGAAGGAGATGAATCGAACGTGCCGTGACCACATCGCGACGATGACGGAGGAACGCCTCCAGCATCTGTTTGAGATTGAGTGTGCGTGGCTGACCGTTGACGAGCGCCACGCAGTTGATGCCGAACACACTCTGCAGTTGCGTTTGTGTGTAGAGGTTGTTGAGGACCACCTCGCCGGATTCTCCCCGACGGAGTTCAATGACGATGCGCAAACCGTCTTTGTCAGATTCATCCCGCAGTTCGGAGATGCCTTCGATGCGTTTTTCTTTCACGAGCTCAGCGATCTTCTCGATGAGACGCGACTTGTTCAGCTGGTAGGGAATTTCCGTGATGATGATGACTTCACGACCGGCTCGGTCATCGGCTTCAACCGTTGCACGAGCACGAACCAGAATTCGGCCACGACCAGTGCGATAGGCTTCGATGATGCCTGCACGACCATTGATGATGCCCGACGTCGGGAAGTCCGGGCCGGTGACAAACTCCATCAGCGCATCAACGGTGAGGGTTGGATCATCCAGCAACGCGATACAAGCGGTGACCACTTCCGTCATGTTGTGCGGCGGAATGTTGGTC
>SYFY01000173.1 GCA_005799745.1 Gammaproteobacteria bacterium | reverse complement strand
GTTGGGGCGGTTGGTGGTTCTGGGATCGGGTGGAGTTCGCCTCGTTCTTGCCGTGGCTCGTCGGTACGGCGCTGATTCTCTCCCTCGCAGCGTCGGAATTGCGTGGCATCTTCAAGAGCTGGACACTGTTCCTGGCGATTGCGGCGTTCTCACTCTCCTTGCTCGGTGCCTTCATCGTACGGTCCGGGGTGCTCACATCAGTCCATGCCTTCGCAGTCGATCCGGAACGCGGCATGTTTATTCTCATTTTCCTGGTACTGGTGGTGGGCGGTTCGCTCACGCTCTATGGGGTGCGTGCCTGGCAGCTGCGTAGTCGTGCGGCGTTTGACTGGTTTTCGCGCGATGCATTCATTTTGCAGAACAACATCATCTTCGTGGTTGCACTCGCGGTCGTGTTGATCGGCACACTCCTGCCGCTCAGTTATGAAGCCATCACGGATGACAAACTCTCAGTGGGCAAACCCTATTTCAATCTGTTCTTTGTGCCGTTGATGTTATTGCTTTCGGCGTTGTTAGTTCTTGCGCCTGTGGTCAACTGGAAGCGCACCGATGCTGTCCGCCTGGTGCAAATGATGCGTTGGCCGTTGGTGATGGCGGGCGTGGCGGGTCTAGCGAGTGGCGTCTCGTTACTCACCGAGTTCTCCATTACGCGCATCGCGGCGTGGATTGCTGTGGTGCTCGCGGTGGCGATTGTTGCAGGTCACAGTGGCGATCTTCTGCGGCGCATCAAAGGTGGCCATACGTTGTCGTTGTCCTGGCTCGGCATGTACGTCGCTCACCTTGGATTTGCGATGTCCATGGCCGGTGTTGCGCTTACCGTTGAACTTTCTTCGGAGAAAGACCTCGCGATGCGCCCCGGTGAAACCGTTGAACGTTCAGGGCGTGAAATCCGGTTCGTCAGCATTGAAGATGCGAAAGGTCCGAACTACACCGCCAAGGCAGCTTACTTTGTTGTCACTGAAGGTGACGAGGAATATCTGCTGCGGCCGGAGAAACGGCAGTACACCTCGGGCGGCAACGTCATGACGGAGGCGGCTATCGAGTGGGGCTTCATCCGTGACCTCTATATTTCCTTAGGTGAACCCATCGGTGAAGACGGCTGGGCTGTGCGGGTGCACATCAAACCTTTCGTGCGGTGGATCTGGTTTGGCGCGATCTTCATGGCGCTGGGTGGCGGCATTGCGATTCTTGATCGACGCTATCGCCGCATTCGTGAGCGCCAGGATCAGGATCAGGTGGTCATCGCTGGCAGTGCACCGTCGTGATGGCTCCATTACTCAATCGTGTGCGTACCTTTTTGCCGCTGTTGATCTTTCTGGTAATCGCGCTGCTCGGTTATGTGGGCTTTGGTCTTGGTGATCGCAAGGTGTTGCCATCACCCCTGGTTGGCAAGGCTTTCCCGGAATTTTCCGCAGCTCGACTCGATGATGAATCTGAGCGCGTGGATCGTGCGGCCTTGGTTGGCCGTCCGCTGCTCGTCAATGTATGGGCGACCTGGTGCCTGACGTGTAAAGCCGAACATGAGTTCCTGGAAACGCTGCAGGCTCGGGAGGGTCTCGAGATTGTCGGCATCGTTTACAAGGACGATCCGGAACTGGCGCGGCAATGGCTTGCGCTCTATGGCGACCCCTACAGTTTCAACCTGCAGGACCGTGATGGCCGAATCGGAGTTGAATTGGGTGTCTACGGTGCTCCTGAGAGTTTTCTGCTCGATGCTGAAGGCAACATCGTCTACAAGCGGGTGGGCGAAGTGAACGAGCGTATTTGGGAAAACGAACTCGCGCCGAGACTCGCGGCCATGGGACGGGGGCACGGGCAAGAACGGGAACAGGAACGGGGGCAAGGACAGCCTGACGCATGAAGCGTTTACCCGCCTTGATCTTGTTTTGTGGCGCTAGCGTTGTTGCAAGCTTTGGTATGGCCGCATCGACCGTTGAGGTACATGCCTTCGACGATGAGCAGCTCGAGCGACGGTATTACGCGCTGATTGATGAACTGCGTTGTCCCAAATGCCAAAACACGAATCTCGCTGGGAGTGATGCGCCCATCGCTCACGATCTACGCAGCACCGTCTACCGATTGCTCACGGAAGAAAATCTGAGCGACGATGCGATTCGTCGTTACCTCGTGGATCGTTATGGCGATTTCGTGCTCTACGACCCGCCGTTTAATCCCTGGACATCACCCCTGTGGTTGTTACCACTCCTGGCGCTCTGCGCAGGTTTTTGGATGGTGCGTCGATTCACGCGTCGGACGGAGCTGAAAGGTCTCTCCGCAGACGAAGAAGCGCGCCTGCGTGAGCTGGAGAAAGACGCTTGAGCGGATCGTTTCTCGCCGCGTGTTTGGTGCTGGCTGTGTTTGCTGGCTTGTTGTTCCTCTGGCCCACAGGCAAGCGCCTGCGTGATGTAGCGCGGGAAGATCGACGCCGGTTGCTCGCGGCCTTGTATCAGGCGCGGCGTGGTGAACTTGAGCGTGAGATCACCGTCGGTGGTGCCGATGAGGTCACCGCTCGCGCGCTACAGACTGAACTCGATGCGTCACTGCTCGACGATGTTGCTGCGACCGAAGGCGCCGAAAGTCAGGCGCTGACCGCGAGTGCACGCTGGCCCTCGGTGGTTTTTGCGATCCTTCTGCCATTGCTGGCCTTTCTGATCTACAACCAGATTGGCAATCCAGAAGCCGAACAGCTCCGCGACGCTCGTGAAGTGCTCGAGCTGGCGGATGGTGATCCAAAGATCGATTCGTGGCTCGCCGTCATGGAAGCGCGTGTTGAGCGTCGCCCTAAAGAGGTGGAAAGCTGGTATCTGCTGGGTCACATCCTGCTCAGACAACAGAAGTACGCACGTGCGGCCGAGGCTTTTTCGAAGGCCAAGTCCATCGTTGGAGATGACATCACCATCGAAACCTACTGGCTGCAGGCCCGTTACCTCGCGGCAGATAGGGAGGTGGACGAAGACAGCATCAAACTCGCTGAGAGTATTCTTGAACGCGACCCCGGCAACTATGCAGTGCTGCAGCTTTTGTCGGTTCACAAAGCACGGAGCGGTGACTTTTCCGGATCATTGAAACTGCTCTATCAAGCGCAGAACACACCGCTCGATCCCTCGCGGCAGGTGGCCTTGCAGGATTTCATCCGCCAGGTCCGTGCTCATGTGCCGGTGACACTCCCCACCATCGATGTCGCTGTGCGGGCGGGAGCTGAACTTCCACCTCATGCAACCCTGTTCGTGATCGCCCGCCCCGTTGGCGGAGGTATGCCGTACGCGGTCGCGCGCCACGATGCTGCGCTTCTCCCAATGGAGGTGCGCCTCGATGACCTTGCATCCATGAACCCCGCGAATCCGATTTCGAAAGCTGAAAGTGTTGAAGTGGTCGCTCGGATCAGTCTCACCGGGCAGCCCGTAGCGGGTGCAGGCGACTGGTCATGGACCTCGATGCCAGTGGTTGTTGCAGGAATGAAAGAACCGGTTCGATTTGATGTCGAATTGTTGCCACCAGGAAGTTCAGCGACAACTGAGTAATCTGCACCGTCTCCGAAAGACCCTGAAAATAGAAGGAAAAAAGCCGGGAAAAGTGTGTGCAGGGCTGCGAATGTTTCATTTAGACTACGCGCCTTCTCCACCTCCCGGTCTCGTTGCGCCGCATGCGTCTGAAGCAAATCAAACTCGCGGGTTTCAAGTCATTTGTCGACGCAACGACAGTGATCCTTCCAGGCAGCTTGAGCGCCATCGTCGGCCCTAATGGCTGTGGCAAATCCAACGTCATCGACGCGGTGCGCTGGGTGTTGGGGGAGAGCTC
>SYFY01000172.1 GCA_005799745.1 Gammaproteobacteria bacterium | reverse complement strand
TGGTCGAGCCGTTTGGCTGCGATTCGATTCATCCATTTCCAATTGCGGGATAAACATGCGCGCATTGATCGTTGCATTGACCTTGTTTCTTAGTGGCTGCGGTCAAAGTGAAGAATCCGTTGAGTTCAAAGACAGTGAAGGCAACACACGGTCTGTGGAAGTCATCGACGAAGGTGACACTCGCACGGTGAAGTCCGACGACGGCTTGATGACTACTGTCGGCACGCAGGACGAAGACAAGGCGAAGTTTCCGGACTATGCCCCCAGGTACACCGGTTCCAAAGTCGTGAGCGTCGTCGACCTGGACATGGGTGGCATGAAGCGCCAGATGATTACGCAACATAGCGCTGATGCGGCCGAGACAGTCCTTGCCTTTGACAAGTCTGAGTTTGCCAAGGCCGGCGTTACCGTAACCGAAATGCCTTCAGGAACTGGCGGAACGGGCCTAAGCGAAGGGCCGCTACACAGACCAGGCGTACAAGTTTTCATCACGCCGACCGCAACAGGCGCGACGATTGATCTCTCTGTCCCGACAAACTGACGGCGGGAGTCTAGTGTCGCGCGGCCTGCAGGCGTCGTAGTACTGGTGTTAGTCCAACACCTAACGCGTTTTCAATACTCGCCTTGAGGGTGAAGATCCTGTTTGTCAGGTGATTGTTACCCATGACTTCAGTCTGGAACGAGGGGCGGGCATAAATGCGCCCAAACCACGCCGCGACGGCGGGATGCTGGTCATCGAATGGATAACCACACTCCTTGAGTCGCAGCACTTTCATGGCCCAGAAAGCATCGGCCAGCGTCAGCGATGTACCCGTCAGAAAGGATTGGCCTGACTGTAGCGTCTGATCTAACTGAAAGAATGCCATGAGCAGTTTTGCAGATGTTCCTCGAAAACCGAATCACGAATGCGGTTGTTGCTGAAGCCATCGTAGAACGTCGCCAGATTTTCTTTGTTAGCGCCTTTCCCAACCAGTTCCTTCAGCTTCTGCTGCTCACCGGAGTTGAGCTTGGCAAGCAAGCCCAGTCCCCAGCGAAAAGTGACGTACCTCAGGGATACGTAAAGCGCCCGGGCCTGATTGGCGAGATCAAGGGTCCGGGTTCGCAGCGGCTCTTCTTTTGGAAGTAGCGGGTCACCACCGAAGGCGTCGTCGAGATACTCGATGATGTCGAGGGATTCGAGCCAGAGTTTGCCGTCATGAACGAGAGCCGGTACCACCAGATCCGGATGAATCTGGGCGTACTCCTGTGTCATGTGGTCTTTGCGTACCAGCGAGACCTTGCGGCTCACCCATCGCCCGGGCTCACCTGTACATGCGGCGGATTCGACGAAATCAAACGGGACTTCGCGTCCACGCTTAAGGCCTTTCTCGCCGAGGGCGAAACGAACCCGCTGCGCGCAAGGCGCGCCGTCGAAGTGGAAGAGGTGTAGACCTTCCAGTTTTGGCACGATGGGGCTGGGTGGGTTCTGGATCTGTGGCATGTTACCGTCTCCCCTCAACCGTTCTGTGTTTAATGTACGAATCAGTACATTAATGGCGATCATAGCGGGTTAAATACGATATGGTACAAAAAGAACCAGGTCGGCGTGGTCGTCCACGGACTCACGACCCGGCTACGGCGCTCGACGCCGCGCTGGGTCTGTTCTGGCAGAAGGGGTTGGAGGGTGCATCGCTCGATGAGCTGGCGACCGTCATGAACATGAATCGTCCGAGCATCTACCTGGCTTTTGGTGACAAGGACACGTTGTATCGCGCTGCAGTTGAACGGTTTCGTGCTCATCTCGGGGTTGCACTGAATGAGCTGGACGACTGCGATGATCTGGCAACAGGGTTGATTCGTTTTTTCCACGGTGCGATTCGCCTTTACACCTCAGGCGATGACCCGAAGGGTTGTTTGATCATGTGCACTGCGCCTGCAGTCGCGCTGATACACCCCACGGTTCGTGGTGACCTTTTTCAAATCATGAAAGCGATCGACGCCGCGCTGCTTCGACGGATCAAACACGCGGTTGATTCGGGTCGATTGCACGGAGGAGTTGCACCGCGAACACTCGCGATGACGCTTCAAGCCATCTTGCAGAGCCTCGCATTGCGGTCGAGGGCAGGAGAATCGTCTGCATCGCTTCGGCGGTTTGCGAAGGAAGCCGTTGTTCTGTGTTTGCCGCGATCACGTGGTGAGTAGCGGACTTCGCCTCAATCGGCGTATGCCGCTTCGAGTGCCTGTTGGATCGCCTGAGTGCCACTGACTTTGAGCGCAGCGAAAACATCACTCTCCCAACGCTGCACGAGACGTCCATCGACCAACAAGCCAGCGCCCGTTGCGACCTGCGCGACAAGATCGAGGTGATGGGTGGCGAGCAGCACCGCACAACGCCTGGATTTCACACGTGCACCAAGCTCACTTCGAAGCAGGGAGGCGCTTCGTGGATCGAGTCCGTTGAAAGCTTCATCCAGAACGACGAGTGCGGGATCACCAAGCAACGAAAGCAGAACGGCGAGTTTCTGTCGCATGCCCAGCGACCAGGTGTCGGTGAATGAATCGAGTGCGGCTTCAAGACGGAACGCGTGGCAGAGCCTCAGTACGTCCTCATCAATTGCCGGCAGTTGCTGCGCCATCGCGTACACCTCAAGGCACTGTCGACCCGTAAGCAAGCCCGGGAGTTGTTCGGGTTGAACGCCAAAGCCGAGCTTCGAACGCGCAACATCGGAATCTCGGTGGAGATTTGATCCGTTGATGTGAATCGTGCCTGTGGTGGGTTTGATTCTCCCGCCGACACAACGGAGCAAAGTGCTCTTGCCCGTGCCGTTGGGGCCGAGCAAGACGAACCATTCGCCTTTCTCGAGGGTCAGGGAGATATTGGAGATCACGACGGTCTGCCCATAACCTGCGCTGAGATGTTTGATTTCAAGTGCGGGCATCACGACCTCCTCGATGAAGACAAAGTGCTGTAATCAGGAGCGCAGTCAGCGTACCAAAACCTGCAAACCGGTTTTCCAAAGCGGCGGTCAGCGCAGCGCCAATGCCACCCATCCAACGATCATCGCGACCATGCCATACCGAAAACACGGTGAAGGTCGACCAGGCCAGGAACAGCACCAGATTGAAGGCGACCAGGCGAATGATCTCGAGGAGTGATGCATCGAGCAGCACGCATGTTGGGCCAACGACCATGGCTGCGAGCCCGTAATGAAGCAGAGCGCGGCGAATAATCAGCCACTGGAAGGTGCGAAAGGGAAGGGTAGTGGATTCCAGCCACCGATGCGCCGCTGCTGCCGCAATAGGTACCGCCACCGCCAACGTGACCAACCAGGCAAGGAGTACCCACGCTGCCAATATCGCAATCACCATGACGCCGGTGATCCCCGCTGGCAACGTGATCAACGCCGTGAAGAACAGGAGTCGACTATTGGCAGGCTGTGCAAGTGCCAGAGCTTCGCGAACAGGAAGCTGGCTGAGCCAGGATGCGTGTGCCGTGATCTGTGTGACGACCGATGGCGCAGCTTTAGGGTCGCGAACGTATCGTGACGAACGGCGTTTTCTGGGCTTGGGCCGAGTTCCGAAAAACAATCCAGCCGGCAGGCCGACACACACGGCGAGACACGTTACGAGCATCCAAGAAAGTGATGAGTCGTTTGCTGCGTAGGGCGTTACGAGCCAGGCGATGATCACCACACCTACGCCGATCAAAAGCAGTGGCCACAGTGATGTCGTGAAGCGCTGCATGAACGACAACGGATTTACCGCCGCGGTGCTCGCGAGCCATGAATGGACGAGGGTCTCGCTGACGCGCCGATAACGCGCCGCCGTGATCAGTGCAAACGCGCCCGCGATGAGTATTCCCAGGAGTACCTTTCCTTCGAGTGTGCTGAGCTCAGCTGCGAAGTCGAAGTGGCTGCCTCGAATGTAAGGGCTGAGCCAGTAGATGCCGTACAAGGTGGCCAACGCGACGAACCAAAGGCGGGGACTTGTTTGCATTCCGGACAAGCGGTTCTGCAGTTTGTGCAACTGAACGCGCAGCAGGGGTCTGCTGTGAGCCATGGACCGCAAAGGGTTCAATCCCATCCCGGATCTTCTCCTTCGAAACTGCGGTCCCGTTCCGGTTCAACCTCCGGTGGCAGATTGGTTCGAAAATCCAGCGTCGGCGCAGGGCCCATGACAGTTCCGTTTCGGCGCAAATCTCGTGCGCGCTTGAGTGTGTCGCGTCCAAATTTTGAATTGAGTTGGCCGAGAGTGGTTTCGAGTTTGCTTTGACGGGGCGGTTCGGTGAAGAGATCGAGCTGCTTGTCTGCGGCAACGGAGGCGAGATCAAACGCTGCGAGACCGACGAGCCTGAACGGTCCAAAGGTGAGCATTTGTGCAGCGAGATCCCGTGCGGCTCGGAACAGTACCTCCCCGAGATCAGTCGCCGGATCCAACCGCGCCTGGCGGCTATGCAATTGAAAGCTTGTGGTCTTGAGTTTTACGCGAATGCCTCGTGCGTGCAGTCGCTTGTTGCGAAGCCTCGCGCTCACACGATCGGCGGCGCGGCGAAGATGAATTTCGATCTGCTCCAGGCTGGACACGTCGCTTTCTAACGTTCGTTCAGAACCGACGATGCGCTCTCGCCGCGAACTTTCGACTTGGCGCGGGTCGAGCCCGTTAGCCAGCGCGTGCAGATGGCTTCCGTGTTGTCCGAGCTGAAGGGTGAGCGTACGTGGATCGCTCCGCGCGAGGTCACCGATGGTCTTGAACCCGAGGGCATGCAGGCGTGCCTCCATTTTCGGTCCTACGCCCCACATGCGTTTGACGCCTAAAGGCGCAAGCCATTCGCAGGCCTTTTCGTGTTCAACCACGGTCAGACCGTCGGGTTTGTTGAGCGCACTCGCGATCTTGGCGACATGTTTGGTCGAGGCGAGCCCAACGGTGACGTTAAGTCCTGTGGCTTCTTTCACGGCGTCTTTGATCTTCCGCCCGATCACGGTGGGTGGGCCAAAGAGGTCTTCCGCACCACTCATGTCGATGAACGCTTCATCGAGACTCAATGGTTCGACATGCGGCGAGAAATGATCGAAGACCTGCATGATCTGCGCGGAGACTTGTATGTAGCGTTCGAACCGGGGCGGGACGATCAGCGCCTGCGGACAGAGGCGCATCGCTTGCACCATCGGCATGGCGCTGCCCACGCCGAATGGCCGCGCTTCATAACTGGCGGTGAGCACCACACCTCGTTGACTGCGTGGACCAATCAGTACCGGTTTGCCACGCAGCGTGGGGTCGTCGAGTTGTTCAACGGATGCATAGAACGCGTCCATATCAGCATGGACGATGATGTGAGGCCAGCGGCCGGTCATCGTCGCTTCAACTCGCTCAATCGTCCGCGATCAGTACCAACGTCCCGGTGGTCGACAAACTTCCACCGGTGCCATTGACCACACAGGTCCGTGCACGCGTTTGTTTGCCGGGATCACCATGAACACCGTCTTCCGCCGTACCGGACAACTGTCGATATGCTTCAATCAAGAGTGGCATGCCATACATGCCGCTGTGATTGAACGACAGACCGCCGCCATTGGTATTGACCGGGAATGAACCACCCGGTGCAGCACGCCCATCCTTCCAGAAGAGGTGTCCTTCTCCGGGCTTTGCAAGCCCAAGCATCTCCATGGTAATCGCTGCAGTGATGGTGAAAGAGTCATAAACCATCGCCATTTCCATATCGGCAGGTCCCATACCGGCCATGGTGTACGCGGCTTCCGCAGACTGGCGCGCGGAGGTGGCGGTGAAGTCTTCCATCTCGAGCATGTTGCCGTGGCCCATGGCTTCACCGGCACCGGCGATCCACACCGGCTTGGTGCGCAGGCTGCGTGCCACGCGTGGGCTGCACACCAGCACTGCGCCACCATGATCGGTGACCATGCAGCAGTGCAAAATTGTTAGCGGCCAGGCGATCAGTCGGGACTCTTCGACCTGTTGTACCGTAATCGGCCCACCAAAGGGATGTTTCTTCTTGCTATACATCGCCGCCCGTGGATTGAGCGTCGCCCAATCCCGCGAAACCTTGGCGATGTGCGCGTAGTCTTCCCGCTTCGTGCCGTACCGGTGCATGTGTCGCACCATTGCATGGGCGTAACCGGATGCAGCACCGGCGAGCCCATAAGCCACGCTCATTTCGTGTGATGGCGACTGGGTTCCACCGCCCCGTGCGTAGTTTCCTGCGCCACCGTTGCCGATCTTTCGCTGCGAGTGTCCGTTCTCCCCGTGGCTGATCACGGCCACTTCGATGATGCCTGAGTAAATTGCAGCCAACGCATGATGCACGTGCATCTCAAACGAGCAGCCACCGACGGCGGTAGTGTCGATGTACTTCGGCTTGATGCCGAGGTGTTCACACAGCTCCGTGGACCAACCGGTTGAGAACACACCATCGATACGCGAGATCGGGATCCCCGTCTGGTCACAAACGTTTTTTATAGCTTCGATGTGCAGTTGCAGCGAGGTGATGGGTGTTTCGAGGAAGCCGATCTGGTTGGCTTCAGCAGCACCGACGATGGCGGCTGCTTTATAGAGTGGACTCGGCATTGTTAACTCCCTGCCTTTTGGCTATCCACCGGACGCCAGAATGGAATGAAGGTGTCGTCGTCGGCTTTTTCAAATTCGACTTGAACCTGAGCGCCCACACGAATCTCCTCAGGCTTTTTGGGATCAACGCCGCGCAGGACCGTGAGCATGCGGTCACCTTCATGCAGATCGATAAAGGCCGTCACAAAGGGAATTTCCTGGGCCCAGCCACCATAGGCCATGTATTGCACGGCGAAGGTATGGATCGAGCCTCGACCACTCGCTTCGATCCACTCGAGGTTCATCGAGTGGCAGTGCGGGCAAATGTGGCGCGGATACCAGTGCACGCGGTTGCAATCTACGCAACGCGGCAACGTCAGTTTGCCGGCCTTGGTACCTTCCCAAAACGGCATCGTATGTGTGCCCTTCGGGGGAATGGGTTTGTTGTAACTCAACGGATGTCCCTCAACTTCCCGTGTGATGAGGTAGCGACTTTACCGGCTCCGTTCCCATGAGGACAGCCAATGACAACAGGCCGATCAGGAAAGGTGTAACGGTCTTACGCCTCTGGATAGCGGCGGAGCGCAACTTGACCGATGTATTCCCTTGCTTCGGGCCTTGATCCGGGCTGCATGAATGGACCAGCACGTACATCCCGATAGAGCCTCGAAAGCGGGTGGTTGCTCATAAAGCTGCTGCCGCCGACCACATCCATGGCGCTATTCACCAGCCGGATCGCGCCTTGATTCACCACCCATTTGGCCACCTGATAGTCCTGCATCAAGGCATGGGCCTGTTCGAGGGTAGGGGCTTCGAGCGCGAGAAAATCATCCGCGGCTCGGGTTGCGGTTGTCAGTACACTCCGGCAGGTCGAGAGTTCAATCTGCATCTCGCCCACCATGTGCTGCACCCCCGGCAACGTTGCCGCACTGCCTCCGGTGCGTTGTTGTTTGTCGAGGGTTTCCACCGTGATCTCGAAGGCGCGTTCACCCATGCCGAGAAAGGTGGCGACGAGACAGAGATTTCCCACGGCGCGATTGGTGAGCACCCCTGTGCTCCATTGACCCCACGGGCCGAGCTTGCGCACGCTGCTGCGAGCGACCTTTACGTTGTTGAACTTCACGGACTGACTGCCGGAGGCGCGCATACCCAGCGCATCCCAGTCGTTCTGTGGTTCGATGCCCGGCGTGTGGATCGGGAGCAAGGTGGTTGCGAGGTGATCACCCTCTGCATCACGCAAACGAAGGTTCATGCCGAGGTGCGTCGCAAGTGGCGACATCGTCACAAAGAGTTTGGTGCCGTTGATGCGAAGGTGTTCACCTTCATCAGTCGCTTCAGTCAGCAAATGCAGATTGTCAGTGCCACGTTCGGTTGCCGTTGCACACACCAACATGTGTCCTTCCGCGACAGCTCGAAGCGGCACAGCTGCGCCGTCGGTGGGTAGCCCTCTGGCCTTGGCCATTCGCCAGGCGAGCGCCATACCTCGACTCACGCCCAGATGCATGTTGATGGCAATCGCGGTAGAACCATCACCCCGTGCAAGCGCGGCGATCCCAAGTGCCCAGTCATGCATGCACGTGAGTCCGAAGCCACCCAGTTCTTCGGGAACGCAGGCGGCAGCGATGCCGTTTTTTTGAAGGTCCCGGTAGTTGCTTTCGTTCATCACGCCGGAACGATCAGCTTCGAAGGCACGGGACTGAAAGGCTGGAATCAAGGCTTCAGCCGCGGCGACGAAGCGCTGGCCTTGTGGAGTCAGTGGACGAGATGCAAAGGGCATAGTGAATTCAGGGATGAAGTGGAACGCTGGATTCTGAACGTTATGCGCGTTAGCGGGAACCGGTCATCAGGCGTCGATCTTCAAATACAGGTGCAGATCTTCAAGAAATCGTTCGATCCTTTCCAGGTGCCGGACGGTTGAGACATTACGGACTTCCGGATTATCGAGCTTCGCATGCTCAAGTCCTGTCTCCAACTGCACCGGATACTGCGGCCAGTCGGTGATCAGCGTTTGCAGGCAACGACAGGCACGTTGATCGAGGATGAGCGTGAGCAGATGCAGGTTGTCGCTCACATCTTCGAACTCTGCCTCATCAATCAACCCCAGCAAGTCGGGATCGCTGATCGCCGAGTCGATCTCCGCGAGGATCCACGCACGTCGACTCAATCGGCCGCGAAGATGCGGGTCTTGTAGCGCCTCGATGAGCGCGTGGCCACACCGTCGTGGTAACGCCTGCAAGGTCTGCCAGCCGATACGAAACAGCTTGACAACGCCGGGTTCATCCATGAGTACGTTTTCTATGGCATCTCGTCGCTCGGCGTGACGGGTAAGGTTCTGTGCGGTTAACCAGAGATCAAGACCCAGGTTGGCGCAGGACAACGCCGCACGTGCGGCATCTGGTTCCGTGAAGCGGTTGCCCTTGAAACGTGCGCCGGCCACAAGGACGTTGGCGAGATGAACAAGTTCACTGAGGCGCGTCATGAATGCCGTCGAATCTGTCCACTGCAGACGGTCGAGATGGGTCTGGAGTTCCGGCACGAACGCGTTGGTGTTCTGCGGTGCGGCGAGCAGAAGCGGAATTTCGGCGATGACTTCGCCTTCCCGCAGGATGGTGTCGAGTTGGTGTTGTTCGAGATCACTGATGGATGGTGATGGTTCATCGTCCTTTTCAGTAGAGGCTTCCGGAGATTCAGCTTTCGCGGCGTGTGCCGTGCGTGCGCGGAAACACTGGGCTGTAATGTCGTCGTAGCGAGCTTCGCGGAGCAGTGTTTCCGAATCTGTCGTTCGTGTTGTCCTCAAGAACACAGCGGCGAGTTCTGGCGTGACATAGCCCGTGGATTCACGTTTCTGTTGTCGCTCGGCTGCAGCGTCCGCTGCACTGTGTTGGCCATCGTCTGAAAACCCACGTGATATGGCACGACGGCAACATCGTGCGAGGATGCGTTGCAAGCAGCGGCTGTCGGCATCGTCCAACGACATGATTAACGTACGCACTGTGTCCCACTCATCCGCATGTTCCGCGGCGATCACGTAGTCCCCGAGTTGGTCCCACGGAACATCTCGCGCATCAAAACGACACGTGATGCACTCACAACGCCCTTCATCGTCATGACTCGCGAGCAAGTCGCTCTCGTACACAGCCACCAGTGGGGCGAGGTTCTGCGTGATGAAATCTTCACCGAGTTCAATGAGGCGATGCGCAGTAAACGCTTCACCGGCACCCAGCATTGCGTCAGCCCACTCCAGAAACTTTTCAGGCCTGTGGCTTTCTGGTCTGCCGGGCTCAAGGGACTCCCAGAGCACCACCTCGAAGAGTTCCTGCATCTGTGAAGTCGTGCTGTGCACGATGATTTCGGTGGCGTCAGCGACGCCGATCTGATCGACGAGACGTTTCAGCACCGGGGCTTGCAAGCTACGCACCCACGCGGGCAAGGCAGGGCTCGCGGTGAGCTTGCGCAGCAGGTTTGTCCCGGCTTTCTGGCGCGTGAGCTGGCTCGTCATGGAGACCTCGCCACTAGACCTGGCATGGGGCGCGCAGTCTACCAGCGCCGGAAAGGTCCCGTGTCGAGATGCACGAAGTTTGAGCCCGGGTAATAACCAACACCGCCACGCTTCAAGCTGAGCGCAACATCCCGGAGCCGTTACAGTGGAACGTCTGCAAGACGCACATCAATGGCACTGCCGAGCAGGTGCATGCTCTTGCGTGCAACGCCACTGTCTACGCTGCGTGAACGGAGCATTTGATTGGTCGCTTCCGAACGGTACGCCGAGATCACTTCGAATGGTTTCTGGCTTTTAGTGAGTGTGTGGATTTCGTGCAGCAGATCGAGCAGGTCTACAGCGATGGGATGGACATCGCCACTGCGAAAGTCGCTGAGAAATTGGTTGATGGCCTGTATGCCGTCGTCGTTTCTCGAACCGTTCTGGTAATAGACGATTTCAAGCGTGCGGCCGGTATGGGTGTGGTAGAACGAGAGACTACGGGACTCGGCGAGCAGGACAGGTGAGAAAGCCAAGAAGCACAGAGAGCACAACAGCAAGGCCAGTACTTTCATCGATGCACACAGGTAGTCGTGGCCCACGCATCCTAACCGGACTCTGGTGCAAAACCCCAATTCAGTGGCTTCATGGCCTGTTCATGTTGTGGATGTGCGGTTTGGGGCCGAGCGTTTTTGCGCAGGCGGGTGTGCTTGCGCGAATCGAAGCCCAGCCGGTTCACTTTATCTCACCTTCTTTTTTGCAGCAGCTATATGCGCAGTCGGATGATTTCATGTTGTGGAGCAGTGAGCGTCTGATACAGCTCCTCGCGCTCATCGATTCGGCCCACGAGCATGGGCTGACCCCAAGCGACTACTTGCGTGATCGACTCATTGGGTTGAAGGACATCGATCGACTCAACGGTGATGCACGCATCGATGCAGACCTCATCGCCACGGAAGCATTTCTTCGTTTTAGCTACCACGTGCAATACGGCAAGGTCGACCCCGTGGCACTTGATGCAGCGTGGAACTATGGACGAGAAGTAGAAGTCGTGGATCCTGCAGCGGAGGTGGTTACTCTGATCCGTGCACCGAACCTTGTTGAAGCGAGTAAGCCGCCGGTAACAGGCCCCGCAGGATGAGGAGTACCCACCACACGCCCGCAAGTAGCGGCGCAGCCCGTGGCAGCACAGTAGCGAATTGCCATTCAGGGCGAGCTATAAGGGTGGCCAACATATTCCCTCCCGTGTAGTGACACCGCCGCTAACGGGCAGAGGATAACGGGAGTATCGGCGGAATGCCCCGGAATCGAGGCGCGGAATTAGTCAGACCAGGAAACCCAACCCAACTGCGCGCTTACCAGGATGAAAACGCCAAAGGCGATGCGATACCAGGCAAAGGGTTTGAAATCGTGGATAGAGATGTAGGCCAGAAGCCACCGTACGCATATCCAGGCAGAGATAAAGGAAAGCAGGAGCCCCGTTCCAAAGAGCGGCAGGTCAGCTACGGATAGCAGCTCGCGTTCCTTGTAGAGGTTGTAAACCCCGGCACCAATCAACGTTGGAATACCGAGAAAGAAGCTGAACTCGGTGGCGGCTTTCCGCGACAATCCCATTACCATGCCTCCAATAATGCTGGCACCGGAGCGACTGGTTCCCGGGACCAAGGCCAGGCACTGCAATAGACCAACCTTCAGGGCATCCCACGCGGTCATCTCGTCCACTTCGAGGACACGAGATAGCCCTGCAGTGAGTTGTCGATTCTCCACCCAGAGGATGATGAACCCACCAAGGATGAAGGTGGTGGCGACCACGGCTGGTGTAAACAGGTGGTCTTTGATATACCCACCAAATAGCAGCCCCAGGATCACTGCTGGTGCAAAACCGATGGCGACGTTGAGGGCGAATCGTTGGGCTACCGGCTCGTTCCCAAGACCCGTCAGCGTCCCCAGCAGCTTCTGCCGGTAGATGAGCACGATGGCGAAGATCGCGCCCGTCTGAATGGCGATGTCGAAGACCTTGGCCTTATCTGCGCCTACCGCAGCATTGAAGTCGAGCAAGGTGCCCGCAAGGATCAAATGCCCGGTGCTCGAAATGGGCAGAAACTCGGTCAATCCTTCGACGATGCCCATGAGGGCTGCTTTCAGCAGTAACAAGACGTCCACAACACACCAGACAGGTTTCGATCAGATCACCCATCTTATCGGCTTACCGGCACAATTCGTGTGTCGATTGTCCAGGTTCGTCGTTCCAACGGCTCTTGAGACGTTCAGGGGAGGGACCAGATGGGCGATGACCAGGCTCGTTCGGTGACCATCCGATCAGCTTCCGGAAATGCGTCACACCGTGCAGCCGCTCGGCACATCCATGACGACCACCGTGGGGTAGCTTGTTCGTGCACGCGGACATACCAGAAGGCGGGTGCGTGTTTGTGGTATTCGTCATCTCGCCAGATTAGACACACGTCACGTGCGTTGCCCTGCCAGACGCTGATGACTTTTTGGCGTTTTTCGCCGTCGATAAACGTCCCTTTGATGATTTCGATCCGAGCGAGCGGCGTGCGATCTGCGAGTGCCTGAATACGAAACACCGGGCTTCCCCGGGCGGGGTGCAAATCTCCACCCATGGGAACGGGCAAGTCCGCGTCGGCGAACTTGTCACAACTGGAACTCCCGCTTTTCATGCTGACAGCACTGTCGACCCGCAAGCGGATGCGTGTGCCACTGGTGGCGTAGACCTCGCGGCGATGCAGCGCATCAAAAATGTCAGCGCGGGTGTTTTGTTTTGCCCAGACGCCGGTGAGGCCGCCGGGATTCCAACTGAGGCGCGTCATGTTGCGTTCGAAGTTACCGAAGCCGAAGACGGAACCTTGCCACAACGCCTCTTCAACATATCCGGGTGTTGCGCTGTGGGTATCGGTGGCACCGACGATGCCGAGCTTTAGCGGCATTGCATTCGGTGGCAGCGAAGTTGCTGACGCTTCGAGGCCTCGCAGCAACAAGCCACGCACGTATCCGGCTCGCATACGTTCCCACTCGGCTTGCGAGTAGTCCGACGGCTTGGCGGGCCTGGATTGGCGGGTCAGTTGGATTTCGAGATTGCAGTCGGACTCGTCCTGCACACCGAGCGGAGCAAGGCACTCGCTGTTGCCTTTCTCTTGATGGATCTCGATGAGCCGCTCATAACGCGCGCGCATGTTTCGAGTGTCCGCGTCTTCCGTCAGAACGTCGAAACTGGCGCCATCACTCATGTTGGTGTTGTGGGGGATGGTTAGCGCTGCACAGCCTTTGTCGTGCCGACACTGAAGATTGAGCTCACGAAAGAGATCCGTCAGTTTGGGATGGCGGATGTAGTCGATGGCCTCTGTGGTTACCGCTGCGCTTCTAAAAATCACGTTGCGGTGGGTGTGGCTGAAAGAACGGGTAGCTGACCACTCGTAACCCAGCAACGCGGTGAATTCACACGGCGTGTTGGCAGCGTTGACCTGGTTCTGGATACGTTGCCACTGGGCGAAGCTGTTTGATCGGCACATCGCAGGGTCTTCAGCACAAGGTGCAAGTGCAGCCGGAGCATCTTTGGTGATGGAAGGTACAACGAAGTCGGCGAAGTTTTTGCCGCCGCCTTCAGGGCTGCTGTGTTCCCGAAGTGATTGGCAGGCCGGGTGGTTGGAATTTCCAGGATCGGTGCAGTGATGCAGAAAATCGAGCCATTCTGCATGGTCGGTAATCGCCACAAAGTCCAGTGGACGATCCAGATGGGCGACGCTACCGCCAGGTAGCTGGATGGGCTGGCCGCGCGCGAAGTTCAGAGCCTCCGTGGGTGTTGCAACCGTACCGAAACCATAGGCGTCGAGTGAATAGGCGGTGTGAACGTGAAGATCGCCCCAATAAACCTGTTTCTGACTGGTAGCTGTATCCGAGCAACGGATCGATGAATTGCTCGAATGGGCCTGAGAGATCATCCCGACGAGGATCAGGGTCGCAATCAGTGCCGATTGTTGACGCGGGTGCTGCGTCGTGGAGTGCGCGTTGATCATCTGCCTTGACCCAAGCGCTGTGCATCGCGCGCCACGGATTCGACCTTCGCGAAAACATGCAACAGATTCTCTTCCAGGATCTTTCGAATGTGATCGTCGCTGTACCCACGTGCCTGCAAAGCAGCGGTGATGTTTGGAAAGCCTGCGACATCCCGTAAGCCTTCGGGCATGAAGAGTGTGCCGTCGAAGTCTGAGCCCAGACCCACATGGTCAATCCCTGCGACAAGGACAACGTGATCGATGTGGTTGAGCAGGTAGTCGAGCGGTGTCGGCGGGATCCCGACATGAAGAATCGAATGTTGGATGATCCTTAACGTCCCGGACATCCGTACGTCGATCATTGAACCGCCGAAATTGATCATCACGAGCCCACCGTTTTCTGCGATCGCGCGCAGCAAATCGTCACTCAGGTTTCGCGGCACATCGACCAACGCCCGCGCAGAGGAGTGAGAGGCGATGATCGGTGCTGCAGTCGCTTCAAGCACATCCCGGACGGTGTTGTCCGAGGCATGTGATACGTCGATCATCATTCCGAGACGATTCATCTCACGGACGACGTCGTAACCAAACGCTGTCATCCCGTCGTGTCGTGCTTCGTCGGAGGAGGAGTCGGCCCAGTTGTGTGTGTTACTCCAGGTGAGCGTCATGTACCGCACGCCGAGTTCATGGAACTGAGCCAGGAGTGCAAGGTCGTCAGTGATTGTGTGACCCCCTTCCAGACCCATAAGCACCGCAATTTTTCCGGTTGCCGCGATCTGCGGGATTTCCGCAGCGGACGAGGCGAGTGCCAGTACTTCCGCGTGACGCTCCGTTTGCGATTTGATGGCGTCGATCATCGCCAGCGAACGAGCCTTGAATTCGTCAGGCCTAAAACGCCGCGGATCAGCGAACACCGAGAGAAACACCGCATCGACACCCCCTTCTTTCAGGCGTTAGAGATCGGTGTGTGTACGTAGTTCAGCGCCTGAAGGTGTCGGCAGGAAACGCCCGAAGATATATTGCATCT
The DNA here is from genome assembly GCA_005799745.1 of Gammaproteobacteria bacterium. Lineage (GTDB taxonomy): Bacteria > Pseudomonadota > Gammaproteobacteria > Pseudomonadales > Azotimanducaceae > SYFY01. The sequence goes on along the minus strand of SYFY01000172.1, from coordinate 7,004 downwards.
CGGCATTGCGTTTCGACTCATCTGCGCCATTCATGCGGAGATCAAATCCATAGTCGAGAATCCAGGTCGCGACCTCGTTATGCCCGTCGATGACAATTGACTCCCGGTGCAACGTATCGGCTGGCGTCGTCGAGGGCTCTGCAGCACGCACTGCAGCGACCATCGACATAAACAGAAAGATGAGCAAGACCATGGTCTTAGGGGGTCTGGTCGCTCGTCGCATCGTTGATCGCCTGCCAGGCAGTCGCATCACCGGATTAACGTTGACGATCGCGTGGCATGCCACTCAACGAGCCATCCGCGACCATGGCAGCGACTTGTTTCGTGACGATCTTCGCCATCTCTGGATGCGTGAAGATCCAGAACCGGCCCGATTGAATCGCCTCCAGCACCAGGCGACCAACTTCAACCGGATGCATGCCCTGTTCTTCGAGCATCTTCTGAATGCCTTTTGCGGCCTGACCCGCGTTGGCGCCATCGGCGGCGGGTTTTTCCCGACCAGGGCGATAGGAGACTGAGTGGCGGCTGATGTTGGTGTTGATAGGTCCGGGGCACAGTACCGATGCGGTCACTGCGCTTTTCCGCGCAGCGAGATCACGGGCGAGTGTTGCCATCAGCGCGACCACACCGTGTTTGGCGACGTTGTAGGCTCCCATGAAACCGCTCGCAAAGAGCCCAGCCATGGAGGAGGTTGAGGAGATATGACCTTCACCTTGCGCTTCCATGATCGGCAAGAAGACATCGATGCCGTAGATGGGTCCATAGAGGTCGACATCGATGATCCACTTCCAGTCTGCGAGTTTCATCGGATGGGTCGCGGTGGGAATACCCACACCCGCGTTGTTGCAGAGTACGTGTACGCCGCCGAATTTTTGCATTGATAGTTCTGCGAGCGCCTTTAACTGATCGTGTGCTGAGACATCGCAGCGCATGCCAACCGCTTCGACGTTTGCCGAACGGAATTCAGCAACCACCGCATCACGGGCTGCATCGTCAAGATCGGCTAGCACGAGTTTCATGCCTGCACCTGCAAAAGCGCGCGCCATGCCGAGACCAATACCACTGGCACCACCGGTGATCACCGCGACTTTGCCCTTGAAGTTGTCCATCGCCTTCAGCCTCCCGATTTGATGATGCTTGATTCTGCCTGTTCGCCGCGGATGCCACACCTCGTGGCATCGCGGTACTGGTCGCCAATCGGCGGTCATTGCACACTTGCCTTCGTAAACACAGTTCTTGAAGTAACTGGGGGGAGGGAATTGATGCGACGGCGCACATTCTTGGGCAGCGCCCTGACGTCATTGGCGGCGTCAGCGTGTGCGACCAAGGTCCAGAACCAAAAGGAAGTGACGGATCCGCTACTGACCGATGCGGTGGGGCAGGCGGCCATGATCGCGGAGCGGCGAATCAGCCCCCTCGAGCTAACGCGTGCAGTGGTCGAACGCGCGGAAGCGATCAACCCAAGCATTAATGCCATTGTTACTGAAACCTTTGAAGCGGCACTTTCACGAAGCCGAGGAAACGGACTTCCCGAAGGACCGTTCCACGGTGTGCCTTTCGCTATCAAGGACCTCGCCGACGTGGCAGGCGTGCGTACTTCCATGGGGAGTCGCGCCTTCCTGCAGAACGTTGCCACATAGGACGGACCGGTGGTTGCTGCGAGTCGGGCGGCAGGACTCAATTTCATTGGCAAAACGCATTTACCAGAAGGTGGACTTATCGGTACCACGGAATCGTTGGCGCTCGGGGTCTGTCGCAATCCCTGGAACCTCGAACATTCACCAGGGGGATCGAGCGGAGGTGCCGCTTCCGTGGTCGCTGCAGGCATCCTTGCGGCTGCGGATGCCAGTGATGGTGCGGGTTCGATTCGTGTGCCGACGTCTTGTTGTGGATTGGTTGGTCTTAAACCCAGCCGGGGTCGCATCATTGGCCTGCAGGACGATACGGATGCCCTGAAGATTTCCGTGAGTCTGCCGGTGACGCGGTCGGTGCGCGATACCGCGGCCCTGCTGGCGGTGTATCAGGGCCGCAACGGCCGATCCGGACTGGCACCGTTGCCTGTGGTCATGCCGAATCCGGATTGTAAGCTCCGGGTGGCGATGTCAACGCGCTCGGCGAAAGGCACCGATCCGACGGCCGAGGTCATCGCGGCAGTCGAGAGCGCTGCAAAACGATGTGCTGATCTCGGGCACTCGGTGACGGAAGCCGCGCCTCAATATGATGGTCTCGCGCTTGAAAACCGGTTCATTGATCTGTGGACTTCGGGCGCCGAAGCGATGCGTCAACGGGTGCTCGGGATGGGCCACGCCGAACCAGAGCTGGGGGAGTTGCTCGAGCCCTGGACGTTGTGTCTCGCCGCCCGTGCCCGTCAAGCACCCGAAGGCACCATCCCGCGAGTGCGAGAACACTTCCTGTCCGTGCAGTCGCTTGTCAGCAGCTTCATGCAAGGTTTCGGTGTGTGGCTGACGCCGGTCTTGAGCAGCCCGGCGCCAAAGTTGGGCGAACAGGGTCCATGGGTGCCGCCACCGGAACTGTACAAGAGAGTGCTCGATTGGGCGGCGTATACGCCACTCGCCAACGCCATCGGCACACCGGCCATTTCATTGCCGCTCGGCATGTCTTCGACAGGGCTGCCTATCGGTTGCATGTTCATGGCGAAGTGGAGTGATGAGCAGACGCTGCTTGAACTTGCCTATCAACTTGAAGAGGCGGCGCCGTGGTTCGATCGGCGCCCGACGCTTGGACTTTAGACAGGAAGTAGCTGATGACATTTAGAGCCCGTTCCTGGTTCCCCACCCAGAAAAAGCCGGTGTGGCTCGCGATATCTGCCGATGACCTTCTGCTGCACTTCAACGCCGATGAGCTTACGGCCAAGCAGAAAGTCGACGATACGGAAAACAAGAATCTGATTGCACTCTTGCAAGTCGGTACCTTGTTTCTTGGCAAGCCCGGAGATCGCACTTCCCTGTATGAAGCCTTCAAAGCTGAACCCTGGCGGAGTTTGCTGGCGCGATATCACCACAACTTCACGAAGATGGGATTCAGCCCAAACTGCCTTGATGACGTGGTGTTTTTTCCACGGGATGATTTCTATCGCGACATCAAGGACCTGCGTCCGGAAGAGCTGTTGACGGTCTATCTGGTGTCCGGCTCCAATAAGCGCCTGCACAGTGATGAAGCACTGCGAATCTCCCAACGGGTGAACTCCAAGATGCACTTCGCTAACGAAGCGGCGAAATGGGGCATTCCGACACCTGCGAGTTTTGTCACGACGCGCGAGGGTCTGAAAAGCCCTGAAGCTGCTGCGTTCATGGGCAAACACAGCCCGGAGGTGATGCTGAAGGTGATGGGGCTTGCGGGTGCACGCAATGTGACATCGGTGCGCTCCATTGAAGCAGCAGAGGCATGGGTAGCAGACCTCAAGCCTGAAGAACCTGTGCTGTTGCAACAGAAACTCGATTTCGCGGACTGGGCGGAGATGACCGTTGATCTCTTTGTCAGCGATGGCGACATCCACATCGACAACCTGCGTCGTATTCTTTTTGCGAATGGTCTGTGGGTTGGAAACTTTATTCGTAACACCCAGAAACTCGGACCCAAACAGCAGGCTATTCTGTTGCGGGCGGGCGAGTTTGTGCGCAGTGAGGGATTCTCTGAACCCGAGGGTGTGAACGTCGGTCTCGACTTTTTTGTGCCACGGGATGGGAGTGATGAAGTGACGGTGACCGAAATCAACGCACGCTTCACCGGTGGGCTAATGCCCGCTGAAGTCGTGCGAAGGCTAAACCTGGGTGCGCGCGACACGGTGGTGTGTTTTGCCACCATTGGGCGTGATCGATTGGAGGACTATCTCGCCTTCAACGAGCGGCACCTGTTTGGCGATCGCAACGCAAAGTTTGCTTTGTTGCCGCTGGGTTTCAGCCCGTACACCGCGATCATCGATGGACGTGAGATGGTCTTCAACTGGCAAATGGTATGGGGTGACTTCGAAGCGGCCGTGGCTGCGAAGAAGGCTGAACTGGGTGCTGCAGAACTTGCGGTGCTTGATTTAATTAATCTGGAGTCCGTTCGATGAACAAAGCCGCAGAGTGGATTGACCTTACCGGCAAAGTCGCCCATGTAACCGGTGGTGCGCGGGGGATTGGCCGTGGAATCAGCCGGGCGCTGGCGATGGCCGGGGCGAAGGTGATGGTGAGTGACCTTCGGCTTGAAGATGCACAGGCGGTCGCCACAGAAATTGGTGGTCAGGCCATGGCGCTCGATGTCACGGATCGTGCAGCGGTGGATACGGCCATGGCGGCCACGAAGTCACGTCTCGGCGGGCTCGACATCCTCGTGAACAATGCGGGGGTCTACATCGGCTATGGCGGACCGGTACGGAGCATCACCGACGAGATGTGGAAGACCCTGTGGTCCGTGAACGTGGATGGTGTTTTTTACTGCTGTCGCGCCGCGGCGTCAATCATGATTGATCAGGGCAAAGGCGGCCGGATCATCAATGTGTCATCCACACAGGCGGTGAGCCCGGGTGTTGGAGTGACTTATGACGGGTCCAAGGCGGCGGTGATGCAGATCACCAAGGCGCTCGCGCTTGAACTTGCTCAGTACGGCATCAACGTCAATGCGCTCGCACCAGGACCGACGTGGGTTCGTGAAGGCGTACCACCAAAGACCGGTGGTCAGCCACCCAATCGATCCGGTGATCCGCTTGCCGATACGGTCGCTGATCGCATTGCCCGATTGCCGGTAGGCCATTGGGCAGACCCGATGGAGCAGGGTAAGGCCGTGGTGTTTCTCGCGTCGTCGATGAGTGACTTCGTCACCGGCATCTATCTGCCGGTGGATGGTGGGTGGTTAACGCTGTGATCGACAAGGTAGCGGCGACGCTTCAGCGCAGCCGCAACCACTGATCCGATCAGGCCACCTGCAACCCCATCGTCTTCATCTCTTCCAACCGTGGATCACTTGGATAAAGCCACTCATCCCCAATCACCTGCTGCACACGCAGTTCTTCCGGGATGTTCTCGATGCCGATCATGCGATCCGCCCACTGGTTCCAGTGATAAATCCGCGCCTCCTGATACGACAGCGGCACACCCTTGAATCCATAGGACTCCATGGATTTCTGAATCCACTCGCCAAACTCGGTGTCTTCACGCAGCACCACGTTCAGGCGTTCGCCATCGTTCTCGGTCCAGTGATCCGGCTTCGGCCCGTTACCCCAGTCGGGCACGATGGTCCAGGTTTCCAATCGCGCCTTGTTGATGCCATTCGGCCAGAAAAGCAGCGGTGGAATGCCACGGGCTGACAACGGTGATACCCAGTTCGGGAAGATGCCGTAGGACTGCGTACAAGTGCGTGCAATTTCCCCAACGGTTTCAATCTCGCGCGCAGTCGCTTGCGAGATGATGGCGGGTTTCTTTGGGCCGCCACCGGGCATCGGTGCAATCATGCGTCCATGGCCATTGGGATAGAGAGTATTCACGTTCCGTCGGTCATCGAGAATTGGTGACACGGTGACGGGGTGGATGCTCTTGACGTGATAGACCTCGGTATTGGCTTCCATCGCCACTTTCCAGTTGCAGTTGAGGTCGAAGATATGACGCGCCGCGAGGCGGCAGGTGTCGAACTGGAATTCTTGCCACTCCTCTGCGATGGGGCCGAGCCACTCGAGCAAGGTCGGTGCCTTGTCGTCGAAGTTCACGAAGATGAGGTTGCCGAAACGCTCACAACGGATGCTGATGAGGCTGCGGCAAGACATGTCGAGATTGCGAAAATCTTCCGGATCACGCACTGCGAGCAGATCGCCGTCGTGGCTATAGGTCCAGCCATGGTATTTGCAGACGATGCGTGGCCGTTGACCACTTTCTTCCGTGACCACCGGTGCACCTCGATGGCGACAGGTGTTGTAGAAGGCATTTACCCGGCCATCACCGGCATTGACGATGACCACCGGTTGTCCGGCACGTTCCCACAGGCGGTAACAGCCTTTGTTCGGAACTTCGTCGATATGCCCTGCGAGCAACCAGGTTTTGCGCCAGATGTGTTGTTGTTCGAGGTCGTAGAACCGCTGGTCGACATAACGCCCTGCAGGGATATCCGGCAATGCAGGGAAACCCTTCGGCGGTTCCTTACGTGCGGCCTCGTACTCCATGAGGGATCGCAGGGTTTTGATTTGATCGCTGTTGAACATGGGTGATCTCCTTTAAACCGAAGCCATCACCACGGACGCAGGACAACGGGAAGGTCCTTGATGCCGCGGATGAAATTCGACGGAACACGCGTGACAGGTCCCGCGAGTTCGATGTTGCTGAATCGTTTCATGATCTCTTCCCACAGCACCTTGAGCTGCAGTTCCGCGAGCCGGTTGCCCATGCAGCGGTGGATGCCGTAACCGAAGGAAACATGCTGGCGCGCGTTGGGCCGGTCGATGATGAGCTTATCCGCATTGTCAAACACAGCTTCATCGCGGTTTCCCGAGAGGTACCACATGATGACCTTGTCACCTTCGCTGATTTTCTTGCCGCCAAGTACCGTATCGCGATTGGCAGTACGGCGCATGTGAATGACCGAGGTCTGCCAACGCACCATCTCTGCCACCATGTTGGGAATCAGATCCTGGCGTTTGCGCAGCAGATCGTACTGGTCAGGGCTTTCATTGAGGGCGAGTACACCACCACTGATGGTATTGCGGGTGGTGTCGTTACCTCCGACGATCAGGAGCAGGATGTTGCCGAGAAACTCCTGGGGACGCTTGAGCATGTCCTTGGTGGAGTCCCCATAGGCGAGCATCGACAGGAGATCGTAGCCCGGTGCACCGCGGGATAAGCGCCCCTGCCACATCTCGGCGAAGACGTTCATGCATTCAGTAAGTTCCTTCAGCCGGTAATCGGCCGAGAGACCACTGTCCCCCTGAATTTGCTCGTTGGCGGTGGTCACGTCAGACCAGTGGATGAGCTTGTGACGATCTTCGTAGGGGAAGTCGAACAGCGTTGCGAGCATGC
>SYFY01000171.1 GCA_005799745.1 Gammaproteobacteria bacterium | reverse complement strand
CCCAGTTCGTAATAGGCCCACCAGCTACCCAGAGCAATGCCAACGGTCAGAAAAGCCCAGGCGACATTGGTCCAGGGCCGCGACCAGCGTGCCCACGCCGCATCCATTCGCCCCGACAACAACGCCGCAATAGCGAAGGAAAACGCCACCGAGAAACCCACATAACCCACATAGAGCATGGGTGGGTGAACGATGAGACCAAAGTCCTGCAGCAACGGATTGAGATCAACACCTTCAGGTGGAACAAAGGGCAGAGCCCGCGTGAAGGGATTGCTGGTGAAAATCAGGAAGGCCAGAAAGCCCACGTTCATAAGGGCCATCACGCCGATGACGTGCTGACGAAAGACCGGTGGGAGGTGCGATGAACGTAAGGTCACCGCCAACATCCACACCGTCATGATCAGAATCCACAACAAGAACGAACCTTCATGGCCGCCCCAGGTGGCGCTCAGCTTGTAGGCAAAGGGCAATAACGAGTTGGAGTGTTGGGAAACATACAGCACGCTGAAATCGTCATTCGCAAAGGCGAGCATCAACATCGCGAACGAAAGTGCGGTGAGTACGAACTGGCCCGCCACGAGGAATGGCAACGTGTGCACCAGGCCTGCAAACATGCGCAGCCTTGAACAGAGACCAATGACCGCCATGCCAAGGGCCAGCACAAAGGCAAGCACGATGGCGAAATGACCGAGTTCAACGGTCATTGGGGCACGCTCCGATGAGCCGGCTTCCTCATCACTTTTCTCGTCACTTGTTCATCACTTTTTCGTCACTTGGGTCGCTCGAGATGCATGTCGGCAAGCTCCGGTGGCATATAGTTTTCATCATGTTTGGCGAGCACTTCACGTGCAGCGAGCACGCCGTCTGCGCCGATGGCGCCTTCAACGATCACTCCCTGGCCCTCGCGAAACAGGTCCGGTAGTATGCCTTCATAACGCACTGTGAACTCAGAGCCTTGGCGATCCGTGAGGACGAAGGTGGAGACCAACTCATCCCGTTGCCAGCTCTTTTCGAGCACCATGCCACCCGCTCGAATGCTGCGATCACGGGGCGCTTCGCCCGAGTTCACCTGCGACGGCAGATAGAACATGTTGATGTTCTCGCGCAAACCGAGCAGCACGAGCCCAATCACCGTGGCAGCACCCACTACCAACGCTGAAACCAGAATGAATCGTCGTTTGCGTACTGGGTTCATCGCGGCCCCGATCTAACATCTGTGAGCTCACCACTTCCGGGAGCGGCCTCCAAGCCGCGTCGCCCCTCCCGAGCCTTCAACTCAACTTCCATCCGCAACGCTTCTCTAAGCCCGCGAGCATCCATCACCACACTCAATACCACCGCGCCCAGCACCAGAACCGTTGCGCCATAAGCCGGCCAGACATACAGCCCATGTTCACCCATGGCCGCCCACTGCATCAGCGCTTCAGTGCTCACTCATAGACTCCATTCCGGTACGGCCATCGCCACGCAACCATGCCGCCACCCAGTTGGTTTCGCGCTCGCGCCGCAGAATTTCGTTACGCATTCGGGCGATGACGACATACCCAAAGAGGCAGTACATACCCAGGATGTTGATGAGCAGGGGGATGTACATCTCCGCTGGCATCTTGATCCCGGTCATGGAGAGGGTCTCGCCCTGATGCAACGTGGTCCACCATTCCACCGAATACTTGATGATGGGGATATTCACGAGGCCGACAATAGCGAGCACCGCACATGCTCGACCAGCAGCTTCTGCCGAAGCAATGGACTCACGCAGCGCATAAAGCCCGAAATACAGAAACAGCAGGATTAACGTAGAGATGAGACGCGCGTCCGTCCACTCCCACCACGTGCCCCAGGTCGGTCGCCCCCACACTGCGCCCGTAAAGAGCCCAAGAGCCGTCATCGCCATACCAAAGGGCACCATCGCCTTGAGCGCTACATCGGCGAGTTTCATGCGCCACACCAAGAGCACAAATCCCGAGACACCCAGGGCCATATAGACACTCTGCGCGACGATCACGGTCGGCACGTGCACATAGATGATGCGAAAGCTGTGGCTCTGTTGGTAGTCCTGTGGCGCGTAAACCAGGCCCCAGAAAGAACCCGTCAGCAGGAGGAGCAGCGCCAGCCCACCCAGCCATGTTTGCCACGGTGCCATCATGTGGAAGAACCAGCGCGGTGAGCCGAGCCGATGCCACAGAGTCTTAAGGATGCCCATCGCCTACTGCTCCAACGCGATCTTGAGGCCCGCTTGTGTCGCAAAGGGCGACAACATCAGCGAAGTCACGCTCAAGGCGCCGAGCCAATACAGCTCCGCGCGAGGTGGTTCATCCGCCAGTGCCCGATTGATGGCGCTGACACCGAAGATCAATACCGGGATCAACAGTGGCAAGACCAGGAGCGCGAGCAATGCCCCACCGCGTCGCGCACCGGTGGTGAGTGCTGCTCCAATCGCACCGATAAAACTTACGGCAGGAGTTCCCGCCAACAGAACCAGCGCCAGTGTGCCGAGCACTGCGGCCGGAAGGTTCAAGACCATTCCGAGTAGCGGCGATAGCAGGACGATGATCAACCCGGTAACAAGCCACTGCACGAGCAGTTTGGCGAGCATCGCAAACGGCACGGCATCAACCGCCAGCAACAGTTGTTCAAGGCTGCCGTCATCAAAGTCCCGCCGGAACATGCCATCGAGTGCCAGCATGTTGGTGAGCAGCACCAGCACCCAGAGAATGCCCGCCGCGTGTTCACGTAATACTTCCGGTTTGCCATCGAGCGCCAGTGCAAAAAGGGTTATCGCAAGCAGGAGGAAAACCAAGGGATTGAGCACATCGGATCGAGATCGCGCTGCCAATCGCAGCTCCCGGCCTAACTGACCCGTGAACACGCTCATGCCGCGACTCCGCTGACTGCGGCGGTGGACAAGTCGATCACCCGGGTCGCGATTCCGAGAGGCGCATGGCTCGAAACCAATGCCGCTCCACCTTCCCCGGCGTGGGCGACCAACAATTCATCCATAAGCATTTGCCCGGCAGCGTCCAGCGCCGCGTGCGGTTCATCCAGTAACCATACACGGGCGTCGCAAAGGACCAAACGAGCCAGCGCAAGGCGACGTTGTTGGCCTTGAGAGAGGTGATGAACAGGCTTGTTCGCGCTGCGTAACAACCCCACCCGATCCAGCGCATCCAAGGCCTGCCCTGTGTCCTCGGGTTCACCGGATAACGATTGATGCCAGCGGAGGTTTTCCAGTGCCGTGAGCAGTCCCGAGTTGCCATTGCGGTGCCCCACAAACGCGAGCTTGGCACTTCGATCGACTGCGCCTTCACAAGGAAAGAGACCCGCTAAGGCGCGCAGCAGCGTGGTCTTGCCGCTGCCGTTGGCACCCCGCAGTTCCACCAGATCGCCTGCAGCCAGCGCGAGCTCATCCAGCGCCACAATCGTGCGACGTTCACGCACACACGTGATGGGCGCTGCGCGCAGCAACAGACCAGCGGGGATGGATTTGAAGGACACAGATCAGGACTTCACTCCGGGGCCGCGATTGTAGCGGACCCAAGCGATTCAAGGCATGCGGAAATCAAGCCCCGTGGATGACGAAATGGATATCGAAACGGAGACGAAGGTTGGCGATCTCAGGCCGGCACGACCCGATAACAGGGTTTGTATTCTCCAATCAGCCGCATCCGGCCTTGCCTTACGAACTGGGTGAGCAGACTTTCCAGGGCGATGACGAGCTCACCATCACTGGCCAGGGTAAAAGGTCCATGTTTTTCAATCATCAGGATGCCGTGCTCCTTGACGTTACCCGTGACGATGGCCGAGAACGCTCGCCTGAGTTCTGCGATAAGCAGATGCCTTGTCAATTCCCGCGAGAGTCGCAGTGCCGCGACCGTCTCATGGGTGACCTGAAACGGTCGTTGATGTTCTGCCGGAATCGCCAGCAGCCAATTGAAGTAATACGCGTCCCCATCGCGTCGACGTTGCGCGCGAATGCGCCGCATGCAGGCTTCCACATGTTCACCCACCGCTTCCGCATCTCCGACGATGACACGGTAATACTGGGCAATGTCATCGCCGAGCACTGTCCGCAAGAAGCGATCGAGCTCCGCAAAGTAGGCGGCGCTACTCGCTGGCCCGGTGAACACGAGTGGCAACTGACGATCCACGTTTCTGGGATCGGTCACGGTACCCAGCAGATAGAAGATTTCTTCAGCAGTGCCTACCCCACCGGGAAAGACCAATACCGTATGACCTAGCCGCACAAACGCTTCCAGCCGTTTCTCGATATCCGGCAGAACCACGAGGTGATTGACCATGGGATTGGGCGGTTCGGCGGCGATGATTCCAGGCTCTGACAAACCGATGTAACGACCGGTGTTGTTCCGCTGTTTGGCATGCCCGACCGCAGCACCTTTCATAGGCCCCTTCATCGCTCCGGGTCCACAACCTGTGCAGATGTCGAGGCCACGAAGACCCAGGTGATAACCCACTTCCTTGATGTATTCGTACTCCTCACGACTAATGGAGTGGCCACCCCAGCACACCACCAGGTTGGGTGATTGGTTGGGTTCCAGTACCCGTGCGTGTTTGAGGATCTGAAACACCGCGTCCGTAATCACTTCAGGCGCAATGTTCTGATCACTCAGGCGCTCAGAGTATTCCGTACCAATAAAGACGATATCGCGCAGCAGTGAAAAAAGGTGTTCACGAATGCCCTCCACCATTCGACTCCCGACAAAGGCCGATGCGGGTACGTTGCGAATGACGAGTTTCAATCCATGCATGCGCCGCACGACATCGATGGAGAAATCCGAGTAGGCATCAAACAGCGCCTTGGCATCGTCGGTCTCATTGCCCGTATTGAGCACCGCGAGCGCACAACGCCGGAACACATCCATCAGGTCGATGCGGCGCGCCGTATCCGTCAGTGACGACACATCCATCTGCGACAACACTTCGAGCGTGCCCCGTGGCGCGATCTGGGCGTTAACCTTCGTACGCGCGGATTGAGTACGAGGATCTTCGGCGGCCTGATTCATTTGGCTTGGTTAAGTGGATCGATCAAAAAGTGTAGTCCACACCGGCATAAACCTGGCGCGGCATGGCGATGAAGTAGCGGTCATTACCGAAGGCGAAATCACCCCGATCCGCGTATTCATCGTTGAGCAGATTCACCACGCGAACAAAGACACGCAGTGATGGCGTGGCTTGCCAATCACCGCGCCAATTGAAGACCACATGGCCTTCATAGTCGCGTGTGTTGTTGGCATTGGTGTAGTACTCATCGATCCAGTTGAGATCGAACTCCTGGTAGAGGCTTTCCGAGAGACGATAGCCCCACCGCAGATAGCCCAAGAAGTGTGGCGCGGTATCGACATCATCCCCTTGCGTAATGATCTCGCCACCACCCAGCGTGCGATCAAAGTCATAACGATGGCGCGCCCAGGTGAGAGAAGCATCGAGCTCATGGCCACCGGTCACGAACCGAATGGCCGCTTCAATGCCGTGCGATTTCGTTCGGCCGTTGCTCAGGTTGAAGCCACTTGAATCACGCAGGACGACGTTGCGCGTCCGTTCTACAAAGGCGACGACATCGAGCCACGACGACTTGTATCCGACTTCGCCGGAAACGGTGCGTTCGCTGTCGAGGTCGGCGATGGTCTGGCCGGATTGCAGTCGATACAGTTCCACCGCTTGGGGTGGCCTGAATCCTGTGGCGATGACGGCGTAGAGCGATGAGCCACTGTCGACGTCAAAACCAACACCAAGGCGCCCCGCGACATCGGTGAAATCGTCTTTGCGATCACCAGGTCGGGTGTAAAGACAGCCACCAAATCCACATGGAACACCATTGTCCCTGGTGTTGCCGTTGAGCGACTTGTTGTCGTAGTCAAACTCCAGTCGCTCTACACGACCACTGCCCAGTAAGTGCCAGCGTTCACCCAGGCTGTAATCGATATCGAAAAATGCGGCTGCACTCGCGCCGTCGACGTCGTAATCATAGTGAACGCCTCGGGGCCGCGTGGCGACGATAAACGGCGTGCCCGTCGCAGGGCCAGGCTGGAATTCCTTCAGACCACCACTAAAAGCTTCCACGGAAACCCCGGTACGAAGGTCAAATGCATCGGTATCAAACTGATGCGCCACCATGACGCCATAACTCGACTGATCGTTGTCTTCCAGAGGCTTACCCACCAGAAAGTGCTGGATGAAATTCATCTGGCTGCGCCGCGCATAAGGAGTGATCGTCCAGTTGCCGTGGCTGAACGCCACACTTGCCCGTCCCGACCAGGCATCCCGATAGGCTTCCGGATTCGGATTCGATTTGCGCAGGTTCTTGTCTTTGTAGGCATCGGTACCGATGACAAAACCGGCGGTTTCCTGATGCAGCTGGGTGCCGGAGAAGGTCGCGCGCACATCCCATGCCGCAAGGCTCCCCTCGATCACGCCGTTCAACTTGTATTGTTCAAAACCGGTTTCATCCTGATAACCATCGCTGCGTGAAGCATTGGCCGTCAGACCACCGACCCACTCTCCGGCTTCGATGCGGGTTTCTGCGCGGACCTGGCTATAACCGTAGGAACCCCCTTCCAATCCAACCCGTGAGGACTCGGGAACACGCGTGATGACATTGACTGCGCCTTTGAGCGCATTACCACCCAGCACCGCACTGCCTGGGCCGCGCCAAACCTCCACGGCACCGGCTTGTTCGATGTTCATCTCAAAGAGATTGTTAACGTTGCAAAAACCCGTGGGTCGGATGGGAATGCCATCTTCAAGCAACAGGAACGAGCCACATGATCCCGCGCCGGACAAGGTTGCAGAACGAATCGCGGTGAGATGTTCGTGACCCGATCCTCGCGTAATCCACACCCCCGGTAAACGAGACAACGCCTCCGCGGCATGCGTAGGCCGAATGCGCAAGAGTTCTTCTGAGTCCACGGTATCGACCGACGCACCGCGGCCGGCAAGACCTGTCAATGAGCGGGCACTGACGATAATTTCTTCGGCGATCGTATTCGCAGGTTCGGCGCTCATCGATGAGGCAGCCCAACAAATGGATATGGAAATGGCCAAGGCCTTTACGCAGAGTCGGAGCGAAGTGGTCATGGCATCGCCAGAACGTAAGCAGGCCAGCACCTTACTGAAGCACCGGTAGGTAAGGCAACCAAGTTGAGACGCAACCCGCCGCTTCGTCTCACCGGGAGGCGACCAAGCCGGACGAGCTTTTTCGATCCGCAGTGACAAAGCCGAGGTAACGGCGCACGTTGTGTTGATCGAAGCGCATGCGGAACTTCAGATACGGTCCAGCGCTGGTGTAATCCGCTGCAGCGAACTGCTCATCTTCAAAGCCGGTGAAATTCCAGCCGACAGTCACCCAAACCTGGCGACCAAAACCTCGACCGACTTCAACACTCGTATCCCAGCGCGTTATGCCCGTATCAAAACTCTTCAGTACACGTACATGGGCACCCGCGTCCCAGCGAGAATTCAAATCGAAGCGGTACTGCGCGCCAACGAGTCCGGAGAATCCGTCCCAGACGCCGCTGTCAAACTCACTGTGCGCATAACGCAGACCACCTTGTACACCAATTTCATGGCGATTCTTGCGGAAGTTGACATACACATTCTCAACCAGAGAATCTTGCCGCGTAATAAAGCCGTTAGACCATGTAGATTCAAGATTGAGATCGAGACGATTGAACACCGACCAGGGGCTCTGCTCTGGACGAACGGCGAGGCCCAGGCGTAGCTGAGCGCTGCGCCGATACATACCCGCATCACCGGCTTCACGCAGAATGCCCGCACTTGCAGACAACGCCTTGCCGTTATCAAATTCGCGGGCAGCACCGAACAGTGCATTCCACTTGTTTTGCGTATCACCCGCGTGCCGCTCGATACGACTGCTGATGTGCCACAAGTCTTTACGCATCGTTGCGCCAAGGAACCACGAGGTGAAGTCCGTGCCATCGGTGCCAGCGACCGCAGGTTCGGAGGGATTAAACGTCGGATAACCGAGCGCACCCGTATTTGGTTGCGCCGATGCACTCCCTTTGAGTGTTTTCACCTGGTCCATGCCCGCATCGACAAGCTAGTGGGGTGAGACCTGCCATTGTTGCACGAGGCCGGTATTGGCAAAGAGGCGTGGGCCGTTCTCAGTCATCTCCTGTCCCACCCACGACTCCATATGATGTCCTGTCCATGGACGTGTGCGAACGCCGACACGCGTTTGCCGAGCATCGCCATATCCACCACTCGACAGCTCCTGCTCGAGCAAAAGCGTGATCGCGTCGTCCAGCGTGTACTCCGCGCCAACCACGGTGCGATCAGGATACGAGGCACTACCCGCACCACCGCGCAGATTCACATCGGAATCGACCCGCATGCCGAGCCGACCATCGAAGAAACTTCGAGCAACCCCAAGCCCGAGCAGATCAGACGACAGGTCCTCACCTGAAACCGCGGTTTCCCGAACCGATTGCAAGGCAGTGCAGTAGACCGTCGCACCCTGCGCGTATCGCCCCTCGACGCCGACGGCATCTCGTTGGTCACCTTGTTCCATGGTCTCCTGCCGAAAGGCCTGCGCCCGAACCATCAACGCATCGTTGAAGCGGTACTCACTTTCGACGCCATATTTGAGTGTGTCGACTTCGGTCGCTCCGGACAGGCCAACACCAAACTCTGCATCCTGTTGCCTGAAGTAGATTTGCCCGCCGAGTTTCTCGCCACGGTGATCGACGCTGGCGATATAGGCTTCTGCAGGTTTGACTGAATCACTTCGACTCTGTGCAACCTCCACGGTCACAGTCGTCGACGTACCCAAGCGCCAGTGCAGGTCCACCGCATTGAGGGAGAGGTTCTCTCCCGCCGCGTTGTCACGGAGCACGGTCACACCCGCCTCACTGGTTTGATCCGGTGAATGCACACTGGTGCGCATACCAGTCACCAGGTCTTTGCCACCAGAGGCGCCTTCAACATCGTAGGTGACTTCGATGAACACCGGATTGAATTGATTGTCGGAAGACAACACCGGTTGTTTGAACAACAACGTACCGCGGTCGTAATCGATGCTGTAATCGAGAAAGCGCATGAGCGTCAGGCGTTGCAACACACGCTCGGTATGTAGTCGATCTCGCGTCACCAGAGTAATCACTTCAATTCCGCCGATCATGGGAGCACGTTTGAGCCGATAAAGCCCGGAGGTGCCATCACCGCGCAGAACATCCTGAACGTGGGTTTCGCCGGTATCGCTGGCGAAACCTTCTACCTTGATGCTACGACCATGCCAAGCCATGCGCGCGCCATTGAGGGCACGTTGGTAACGAGCAAGTCACTGCGCTAAAAACCGGTCGTGAAGTCGTCTACTTCGAACTCCACCTGTTCCTTTTCGGCTTTGAGATAGACCTTTCTTTGGCTCACGGCGTCGTAACGTTGTTCAGAACCATCTCCGTACAACGGATAGAACTGTCCAGGTTCAACCTGACGATGGCGGCTGCGATCAAACTCTCGCGCGCTGTCATACGCAGCCGTAACCTGCCAGCCTTTGCGCACCATCCCCTTCGCATAAAAAGCCACTCGCCCCTTATCTATTCCGTTATCTTCGAGCGCATCCGCACCTGCAGAGCCCAAGCCAGAACCCAAGGCAGACTCCGCCAGACCCACGACAACCAGATCCTGAGTTCCCGGCTTCAGGCGCGCGCGGATCTTTTCTTCTTTTTGCCTGGAGAGCATCAATGCCAACACCACGTCCCCGGTTCGGGTAGTGGGTTCAAGTTGAATAAATGCAATGCCATCCTGACGAACTTGCCAGGAGCGCTGCGAAGCGCCCGCGCGGGTCACTTCGAGATGTTCGGTCTTGTCGAGGGGTTGGAACGGCGCATTCACACTGAACTCGCCGGAAAGTCCCGGACGAGCGGGTTTCCCGGCACGGTCATACAACCGTACTGCCAGGAGCGGTGGGTTCACGCCATTGGCCAGTAACCAGCTGCGCTCTGCAACCAGTTCCGCACGCACCGGGGCTTGGCCAAAGTGCACGGTGCGTGACAGCCGCGTTCCGGCTTCGTGGTATCCTCAAGAAAGCGGACCTCAATCACCGAATCTCTTTCGCTGACCGATACATCCTTCCAGGTCGACAACGTCAACCCGATCGCTGGATCCGTTAACGTGCCTTCAAACGCAACAGGGTCGGCCAGCCGACCGTCGACTCTAACCACTGGTTTAAGCGTCGATTTGTGCAGTACTACGATGGGTACTGCAGGAATGCGTGGGTTGTACTCCACCGGTGGCCAAACGATATTGGCTTCGGAAGGTTACGTACGTAACCACTCCAGTATGTAGGTCGGCGCTGCGCCGTTGTCGATGGGCGGCAGCTGGTAAGCCGGGCCTCGATGTTCGCTGATCTTCGGCAACGGCATGGACATCAGCGCCGTTGCGCCGGTCGTGCTTCGGTTTTTGCCGCTCGATCCGCCCGGCGGTTCATGGCTCATCTGCACCACCATCGGCGTCTGCTTCGATGGAATGAAAGCAAGATGATCAATGGGCGTCGATCGGTGTTTTCCGGTTTTTGTCGTCAGCGTCACTATGGCTCGAGTCGACGCAGGCGTGGAGGTTCGCGCATCGCTGGACGTGGTGCGTGCATGCATCGTCACAACGTGTTCCGTGTCTTCGGTGAGCACCGGCAGCATAATCGTGAGTGCGCCATCGCTACCATCCCGGGGGTCTTCGATCAGCGCTCCATTGAGGCGACTGGTGCCTGGAGAGAAAGTCAGTTCCTCCGGAAGAATCAGACCTACAGCCCCACGTTCCGCTTCAAGTGCACCCGTACGAATGTGCAGCCGCAACACAAGACCATCGCCGGAAGGTTCGGAATCGAGCCGGACGGACCACTCGGTAACTGGAGGCGGTGCATCGGCGACCGCAAAATCCACTCGACCTAAAGCGCCGGGTTTGAGATCAACGAACTGCACACCGCCGTCCTTATCCATACGACTGTTTTGTGCACAGGCAATCGTCTGCATCCCTTCGGGCAGCGTCGCATCATCGAGCTGCACCACGTGCGTACCCGCCGCAAGGTCCTCGAAGTGGAATCGACCAGAGGTGTCGCTGATCGCAAACGTGCCGTCCTCAAGCATCACTCGTACCTGGGAGACGCCGTCAGCATCCTTTTCACAAGACGACGCAATACGTCCCGTGATGAACGCCCGATCCGTCAAGATCGAGTTATGTACTGTGACATCCGCGAACGCGGTAATCACCTCAGGCATCCCGGGCCCCAGGAGCGACACTACGTTACGTGCGACACCTTGTCTGGAACCGACGCTGGCGACAACAACATAGCTGAACACGTGCACACGCGCTGCAGGCACCGCGTCGAGCGCAAACACCAGCGTGCGGCCATCGGCCCTCCCATCAGTCCCTATAGCGCGTTCAATCGGTTGTTCATTGAGGCGTGCAGAACCGACTTCGTATCAGAAACCTTCCGGCAAACGGTCCGTCAGCGTTGCACCGTTAAGAGGTCGACTGCCGTCTGTCTGCAAGCGCAGTCTATACTGCAGCCGGTCACCCACTTCGATCACATCAGTACTGGCTTCTTTAGTGAGAAAGACGTCGCTGATGATAGGGTCAACCGGCATATCAAAGTTCAGACCACTCGACGCTGCGATAACAAACGCCTCACCTTTGGAACCGATGCTCGTGCGATACCGGCCCGCAGCAACTCGCTCTAAAGCCGCGTCTGGCTGCGTCGTCGGGAACCGGTAGCCCGACACAGGCACAACTTCCACACGATATTGACCTTGTGCAACCACGGGCAACAACACACCTCCCGCTGGTGGTTGCCAAACCGCGTCGGAGGCATCACGGACGATTTCTCCTGTTCGAAGCGCTGCCGGATACACTGATTCTGACAATCCTGATATGGCGCTATCCGCGAGCTGACCGGTTGCGCTATCTACTAAACGCACCTCAACACCGTTGATCGGCGTGCCAGTGTCACTCGCCCATACATGCAGAACACCAGCAATAGGGGCTGTCGCCTCGGTCACATCCGTCCCATCGTCAGGATCGGCATAGTTCATCCGAACTACAGCGCCGGGGGTTGCACCAATTCTGCAATCACCGCCTACCGCAACATTCGCTGACAATAGAAAGCCAGTGAATGTCCCGCTGTCGGCTCTGGTTTCGACCAGCAGGACTCTCTCAATATCCACAGTCCCCGCAATTACGCTGGAGACCGTGACTTCGATTGACTCGATACTGCGGCTGTCGAGGTTCTGATCCGTATCAACCAGTCGCAGAAACAACGTTTCCCCCGTTGCATAGATCGGCGCGGGTAGTGTCGACAACGAAGCGGGCATCGACAGCAGCGTTCCAGCGCGCGTGCGCGGTTGTCCGGCGGAAACCCCACTTTCGCAGGAACTGCGCGAGATGACTTCCTGCACAGTCCCTGCGTCTACCGGCAGCAGAAAATCCAGGCTCGAAGGAGTG
This sequence comes from Gammaproteobacteria bacterium, assembly GCA_005799745.1. GTDB lineage: Bacteria > Pseudomonadota > Gammaproteobacteria > Pseudomonadales > Azotimanducaceae > SYFY01. Next base: position 31,683 of record SYFY01000171.1, on the reverse strand, counting down.
GGTCGTGGTTTGCTGATTCGTGTGCTGCGGAGGGTCACCGTGGACGTCGTGGATAGCCCGCCCCTGTCCGTAGCAGTTAGATTCAGAACTACGGTTTCGCCATCCGCAATCTGCGCGGAATCACCGAGATAGAGGTGTCCCTCGCGAATCACAAATCGGGAATCATCCACGGCGTAGCGCAGGGTGTCGCCGTTGTCCGGGTCCACGGCCCGCAACGGTCCGATGAGTACCCCGGGTTGATCCGCATCAATCGCGGTGGCTTCCACGCGAAGGTCGAACGGCTGTTCATTCACGTCCTGTACTTGAATCAGCAACTGATGAACGCGACTACCACCCGCGGTGTCAGTGACCGTGATCAGCACCGTCGTCGAGCTCGTGAGTTCGAAATCAAATGACTGACCCGGAGCGAGGGACAACACATCACCGGCGATGATGAATCGTGGGTCCGCCGTTGTGAACGTGAATTGATCCTCTGGATCGATATCAAGTGCCTGCAATACGCCAACACGGGCGCCCTGCTCGTTTTCGGGGATGGCGCCACCTTCGAGGCGTAAGCCGTGGGGTGGGCTGTTGCCGGCATCGCTGGCGGCTATGAGCGTATCGGTATCTTCGGTTACGTGAATCGCACCACGAACCTCGAAGGAGACTGCCGCACGATTGACAATTTCCGCGCCAGGTGCGAGCGCAAGCGCCTGCGGCATGGCGAAGCATGCCGTAGCTAGGACCAGCGCGCCTGCCCGCAAAGGTACCCTGCAGAGTACCCTTGAAAACCACTGCGCCAAATCGATCGCCGCACTGACAAAACTGCGCACGCGCGTCTGCCTTTCCACCGAACCCGTCAAGGAAGAAAGACCGGAGCGGGTGTTACCCCGCGACCGGTCGGTTTAATCCCGAGCCTCCGCGAGCGGAAACCCGGTTGACGTAAGCCTGAAACCGGATTTCGATTTAGGCGTCGTTGACGGTCACGAGGTATGCGATGTAGCCGGTCTGATCTGCGTTGCAAGTACCGATTGCGGCGTTGTCGATTTCCGGATCACCACCACCAAAGGCTTGGCCCGAGGCGTTGGTCGTGGCACAACCACGCACCCATACCTGGTCAAGGTTTGAAGTGATGTTGGTGCGATCTAGCGTGAAAGTGACGGGAGTGCCACTCACCTTGACGGTGACCGAAGTCGGAACGTCAACAGCAGTGGTCGGGTTAGCCTGATCAGCGACCAACACTTCATTCGCCGCGTCGGGAATGTCGTCGTCGATCTGCACGCTGGCGGCAGCAACACTGCCCGTGTTATTCACTACACCGATCACGTAGAGCAGTACTGCACCCGGAATTGCCTTCGGATTTTCGGCGGTCGCAACACCACTACCGTTGTAGCGGTTGCCAGAGATCGGGTCATACAACACTTCGACGTGTTTCGCGACACCCAGCGTTACCAGGGTGATGAAACCACTGGTATCGACGGCCTGTCCGTCAGAAAGTGCATCGAGTGACGTCAGCGTTGTGCTGTTGATAAAGTCGTGACGAACGTCTTCTGCGTTGGTCGAGTTGCCGTCTGCAAACACGACTTCCACTGCGTTGATATCGTTGGGCACGTCAGACGAAGATCCACCAGGAGCAGCGTTGCCACTCTGGTCGCCGGGGAATGGTGAACCACCCCCATTGAGCGCGGTTGCAACGAGGGTAAAGCTGCGATAACGGCTACCGAGTGCACCACTGTCGACGTCTACGACCACCTTGATGTTCGTGTCGGCATCGGGCGCCAACCCACCCAGGTTGAGAATGGTGACACCTGACGCAGAAATCGCGACGGACTGTTCTCCAACATCGATGACATCGTCGTCGTCGAGGTCGTTCCACATCGTGCCAGTCGCCGGATTCGGCGCGAAGGTTGTCGGCGATAGTATTTGTGCAGCAAAGCCGGTAACGGCCGTAGCAGCGCGATCAATCAACGCCACGCGCACCAGAACCGTGTCGTTAGACAGGTTGGTGACAAGGTAATCGAGCGCATTGGCTGTACCCGGTGTCGCAGTCTGACCAGGCACCGTAGTGACCCAGTCGGCGTTCTGTGTGACAACATCCAGATTCAGTTTACAGTCAACGCGGAACGAGATTGCGGCGGCGCCGGTCTGCGTGACGCTGTTGACCTCATAGGACAACGAGACGTTGTTGGTTACCAGGGTATTGGAACTGGTACCTTCGGCGAACGCCATTGGCATCAGACCCAAAGTCCCTATTGAGCTCGCAAGAAGACCCAACACAAGCCGGGTCTGTTTTTTCAGGACCATCATGAATACTCCATTTCGTCACTGTTCACGCGGTAACCCCCTTGTTCCCGCGTACTGCTTCTGACTCCCGGCCGACGCATCTCTCGATGTGCGCGACCCGGCCGACGCATCTCGATATGCGCTCGACCCACAACGCTCCGGTTGCCCGGACAACCGTTATTTCAGGCGCACGCTAAACGAGACATCGCCCGTTTTGCCGGCTTCGAGGGCGGGTTTAAACGCCCATCGTATCGTCGTGTAGTCGGTTGCCTGGGCCAGTACACGCTCCCCTTCGCGGAGAACCGTCAATTCTGTAGTTCGACCGAACGTACCGCCCGCATCGACGCTGTAAGTGATTTCCGTACCGCTGCCTTGAGCGGTACCTTCGAGATATACCGTGTCGGGCGGCAACGGATTGGTGATCACGATGCTGCCACTGTCGACCGTGTTCGCGCCTTTGTTCGTGAAACTGATGACGTAGTGTAGCGTATCGCCCGGGACAACCTGGTCAGCGCTGACAAGCTTGCGCACGTTGTTGCCTTGTTCATCCTCTTCGATGACCACTTTTTGTACGGCGGTGTTCATTTCCACACTGGCCACCGCTGGTATCGCCGCCATGAGTGCAAACGTTGCCAGCGCAACAACCGTCTTTCTGATCATCTTGATCATGCCGTCCACTCCTGCGTTTCCAATCCTGTTCATCACGATTCCTGCTCCACGTAGGCTCTGAAGTTCACCTTATGGTCGCAGAAAAAGTGACCACGTGAACCCTTGAGCCAGAGGGCTCGGTTAGCGCCACGTCACCGAGCGCCACACGGAGGCGCCCTGAGGCGCCGTCTAAACCACCGTTATCTACGCCTGTGGGCTCCAGATCGTCATCTTCAGGTAAGCCGTTAATCGAGAGGCTCCCCGAAACAAACTCAAGCTCCGCGGGTAGCGGATCGGTCAACGTGATTCCGGCCACCGTGCCTGTCCCTCGAACCTCGAACCTCGACCTTCAAGCGATAGTCCACTACTGAACCTGGCCGCACCGCATCACTGCCGTCGTCGGCTCGCACTGCCACGGCTGTCTTGTCGAGAAGCACCAGCGGTGCTTCCACACGAAATCCTGAAAAGGCGAAAAACACCGGCTGTTCGGCTTGATGTGTCAAACCAACCGCCGCGTTACCGCCGCCATCACCAATGCCTGTAAAGCTGCTGCCCGGCGGTGGAAACTCCGCAGATTCCGGGTCACTCACACCGCTCGCGGCTGCAATGGTCGAGCTCACGGCACGTAACCTCACGCGACTCTCCGCATAGGCAGCAAGCGCGGCCGGAATCACGACTGTTGCATGTATTGTTAAGGAACCATCTGCTGCAAGCATTACCGAAGTACCGTCGACATGCGGCGTATCTCCTCCAACACCCAACTGCAGACCGGGAACACTGTTGCTTTCAACGAAGAGTTCCCCACGTGCTGGATCAAAGCCGCCTTCGTTGATGTTGAGATCAAGAAAGAGCCGATAGGCCTCCACCCCATTCCCGGTATTCGTCACCAGAAAAGAAATCTGCGCAGCTTCCATGGGTGAATCGATCGGAACGGTATCGGCCTGCTCCGGCGAGACCACCACATCGAGCACCTCGTCAACGCGGGTGAGTGTCGTGTTCGAGCGTACGTTCTTCGAGTCACCGTCAATCGCAAACTGCATGGTGGCGGTATTCGGAATGAGCGTGCCCGCCGCCGTTCCTGCCGCGAAGCCAAACGTCGGCAAAACCAGCGACGCAACGCCGAGCAGCCCTTGCATAAGCCCCTGCTTTTTTCCCGTTGCCTTTTTGCCAACCGGATTCGCCATGAAACCGACACTCGCCAAATGGATGACACCTGCATTGACGATCTTCAGGGCATCGGCGACGGAAATCCGTGAAGGGATTCAAGAGTTCTGCACGTTTTCACACATAGCGCGCCAGAATTCCGTCGTTTAGGTAAATCAATTGTCAGTAATTCCGAATTCAGCCATCGACTGGTTGAATATTGACGGTCTCGGTTGATGGGTCGAAGTCAATCACCGCTCGACCCGCTTGAATGGCACGTCGAACTTCGGCGCATTTCGTCACGAAGCTCGATTCGCGTTCGCCATAGTCTGTACCTTCCCGCAATACAAAGGCTTCAATGATGCCGGTCAGTGCATCATCAGATAGGGAATCAGCAGGAATTCTCATGGGTATCGCGGTGGGTCCGGCGGATACAGGGAGTGCGCAAGTCGCTCATTAATGCTTCAAGGTTTGAACGCCGACAGCCCATCAGCGTGAACAGGCGCACGCGCATGAGGCTTGCCCGTTGAAATGGTCCACCATTCACGGCGTAACACCGTCGCGTACCGGGAGGTTCATGGTGAGTTGCATGTCTGAAGAAGCAACCCATTGTGCCCCCGGAACCTATGCTCAATCCAACGGGCAGTCCAGATAGGACGTTCCAACGGGACAGGGAACCATGGCAGAACAGGATCACATACTGATTGTCGAAGACGAGCCGATCACACGTGAACAGCTCGTTTCGTACTTTGAGGACGAAGGCTTTCGAGTTTCGTCCAACGGCTCTGGCGACGAGGTGCAAAAGCTCGTCCGCGAAACCGATCTCATTCTTGTGCTGCTCGATATCAAGCTGCCAGGGAAGGACGGTCTCACGTTGACGAGGGAGATACGCGCTCACTCCGACGTCGGTATCATCCTGGTCACCAGCAAAAACGACCAGATCGATCGGATACTCGGACTCGAGTCTGGCGCTGACGATTACGTCACCAAGCCATTCGATCCACGCGAACTCCTGAGCCGCGCGCGCAATCTGATTCGCCGTGTGCACATTCAGCAAAGCCAGAAGCGCAAGGGTCATACCCGGCAATTCGCCGGCTTCACGCTTGATCTCAACAAGCGAGAGATCATCGATCCGACGGGCGATGCCTGTCAGTTGTCGGCGGGTGAATACCAGCTGCTGCTCGCCTTGATGGAAAAAGCGGGCGAAGTCATGAACCGTGACCAGCTCATGAACCGCATTCGCAATCGCGAGTGGTTCCCCGATGACCGTTACATCGACGTTTTGGTCGGTCAACTTCGCAAGAAGCTTGGAGAACGGGCGGCGAACGCTAAAATCATCGCCAGCAACGAAGTGCCACTGCGCTCTTCCGATATCGAAGCGAGCCGCGTCTGAAGCGACGCTTAGTGTTCGCGGTGTGAAGCGAACGCGATCTTATCGAGCCAACCCATCAAGAGCGCCGACACGACAAACGTCATATGAATGATGACGTACCAGAGCAGCTTGTCGTTGTCGATTTTCTCCACATCCATGAACTTCTGTAGAAGATGGATGGATGAAATCGCAACAATAGATGCAGCGACCTTGAGCTTCAGCGTGCCGGCATCCAACTTGCCGAGCCAACCGAGTTTTTCCGTGTTGTCATCAAGCTCAATGCGCGACACGAAGTTCTCATAGCCAGAGAACATCACCATCACGATGAGGCTCCCCACCAACACCAAGTCGACCATCGCGAGCAGCGTGAGGACCAGATCGGCTTCACCCATCACCAGTACCGAGGTCATGATGTGCCAGGCTTCCTGAAAGAACTTAACCGCCAGCACGATCAGCGCCAATGAGAGGCCGAGATAGACCGGCGCCAGTATCCAGCGGCTGGCAAAGAGAAGACGCTCGATCGTCCGTTCGATCATTTTGGAAAAAGCTCCAGTTCAATCAATGTGGGTTACGTTGTTAACAAGCCATTTCACGCAGCGCGTCTGGCATCCAGCGACAGATGTGGCGCACCTCGCGCGGCGAGCAACAAAAGACCGGCGAAAATACCGAGATTTTTGATGAAGTTCTGCGTTTCGTGCCCCTGGTTAACACCTTCGTACACATTCCAGAAGTCGTGCATGTAAACGTTGATCATGATCGTCAACCCGGCGAGGACAAAGGCAACGGCACGGGTTTGCCACCCGGCGATCAACGCCAGCCCGCCACCAATCTGCAAGGCCGTCGTCAGCACCAAGAGCGGTACTGTAAACGGCACTCCATGTAGCGTCATGTAGCTGACCATGGCGTCAAAGCCCGGAATCTTCGAAAGACCCGGTACAAGAAAGTAGAGACCGAGCAACACGCGCGCGGTGACATCCATCAACAAGGCAAAACCGTTCATAAAAAAACTCTCTGTTAAAAGTCAATGGGATCAGGCTTTGCGGATCGGATCAGTCACCCCATCCCAGCCGTCGTGAATGGCCTTCCACCGCTCGAAGGTTTCCCGTAGGGGTTGGTTGTCTTCGTAGAGTTCCACAAAACACCCGAGCGCCGGACGCGTGTCCATGTAAGCCACGCGCGCCGCGGATGTCAGCGTGGTGACCGCAGGAAATCCGAGCGACTCGAAACGGGCTTTTTCCGCATCAAAGTCCGGCGGTAGGATAGCGACGTGATGAAACCCCTGTTGTCCCCTGGCAATCATTTCTCGATAAACCGATGGCGCGTCGTTGTGTTGTTGAATGAGCTGAAGGTGCGCAGGGCCTGCTTGTCCAAAGGCGTAGGAGAGATCCGCTTCTGATGGTTTACCACGATAGAAGTGGTCAGGCGATTGGTGGTGTGGCGAGACAAAGAACGGACCAGCGCCAGTGAGCGCATGCCACTGTCGACAGGCCGTTTCGATGTCATCAACCACGTAGGCGTATTGGAAGATCGGGTATTTCATCAGGCTCACAGTGGACCTCCTCGGTGCAACAGGCGTGCATGCGCTGCGGACTTTCGATCACAGCGGGTTTTCATAAAAAACATAAGGCGTTGAATAGTCACTCACCTCAAAGTAAACCCGCTTCTCGCCGGAATCTTCGGTGAGGTTCTGATTGAGATCGAGAATTCCGTAGCCAAAGCGAAACGCGCGCGCGTCATCTCCACTCGTCGCCACCGCAGTGGTCAGTTTGTCGATCTCGATAAACCGCATCGCCAGTTTCTCACCGGCATAAATGTCGAGAACACCATTCGTGCCAGTCCAGTTTTGAATACCCCGACCGATGCGGTTCTGGGTTTCCTGGGTGCATCCGGTAGTCAGTGCCACCAACATCGTCCACAAAAACACGTGTTTTCTTGTTTTCATCTGATCACCCTTCGTTATTCAATCGGAACGTTCGTGCGCGCAGGCACCCTCACGCGGCATCAAACTCCAGCTTCAAGCTCCACGGCGCAATCCGAATCGCAATCGGTCCGGGATTCGTTCCCGCCTTGAACCGTGGATTGCGAATGACCGGCATCAACATCTTGGTGCCAATCACGGTTTCAGCCCGAGCCAGTTGATAACCCGCACAGAAGTGTTTCCCGAGCCCAAACCCGAGATGACCCGAGCGCCCATCCTGCTGGTAGCCACCTCGCATCTCGCGCCCCAGAAACAGATCGTCACGGAAAATGTTGAAACGATCCGGCTCTGTAAAAACACGCTCATCCCGGTTGGCGCCGTAAATCGAAAGGCTGACATAAGCGCCAGCTGGAATGGTCTCGCCATGCAGATGAATGTCTCGGACCGCCTTGCGCATCTGTGCGGCTGCCGGTGGATGCACCCGCATCATCTCTGTGAATGCGGGTTCGAGCAGCTCAGAATTAGCTTGTACCGCCGCCCATTGGTCGGGATTGGAGAGCAATTGGTACCAGAGATTGGCGATGGCCTTGTCCGTCGTTTCGGCGCCTGCCACCAGGATCAGGCTCGCGAACGATTTAATCTCAGCCTTGGTCATCTGTTGACCATCAACACGTGCTGTCGCAAGCCGGGAAAGCAGGTCTTCACCGGGATCCTTCGCTCGCGCGTCAATCAATGGGTCGAGGTAGTCGTGATAGTCCTGGTTGGCTTTAACACCGAGTGCGCGTAGATGCGGCCCGCCGTTGATGCCATTCATCATCGCCGGATACCACTGATGGAACATTTCATGTGCTTCCTGCGGCAGACTCATCACGTCGAGAATGACATTAAGTGGCAGCCGGGTTGCAAAGTCGTCGACGATGTCGATCTCGCCGGCCGTGGAGGCTTGATCCGCAATCAGCTTCGCCTGTCGCTCCGTGAACTGGCTAATCAATGCCATCGCGTTACGTGTCACGACGGGTAACAACGTCTTGAGTTTCATGCCGACGAATTGTGGTGCGACGATGTTGCGAAGCTTGGTGTGATCGTCGCCGTCGTACTCCATGAGCGTCGGTCCAAAGACACCACCGATGGACTCACCGTTGGGTGACGCTGAGAGATTCACCGTGTCCTTGAAACCATTAACCACATCTTCGTAACGGGTGATCATCCACAGGCCATTTTTGGGGTTGCGGTAAGCCGGGTAGTGATCGCGCAGCAACTTCAGCGTGGGGTAAGGATTCGCGGCGTATTCCGGGCTGCCGAAAACGTCAGGGTCAATGACAGGGCGAGGCGATACGCTGCCCTTGGGTGTCGATGGCGAGGAAACGGTCATGGCGCCCTCCGGGTAATCCGGACGTTGATTCGAGCTCGATCATCGCAGAGCTCATCGCGATGTGCGAGCGTCGTCCACGCACCTCAATCGAGCTGCGCGAGCGGCAATAACCGGTCGATTTTCAGTCCATTGAAATCGAAGAGATCCCTATCACCCAGATGTGATGGTGCAACATTAGCGAGCGATCGCGCGATGTTCTCGACCCGACCCGGTTGTTCGACATCCCATTGCCGGAGCATCTGACCAATCTTCTTCCGCTGCAGGTTTTCTTGTGACCCACACAGGTTGCAGGGAATGATCGGATGCGCTCTGGCAGCAGAGTACCGTTCGATATCGACTTCACGACAGTAGTACAACGGTCGTATGACGATGTTGCGCCCATCATCGCTGCGCAGTTTGGGCGGCATCGCCTTGAGCTTTCCCCCATGAAAGAGATTCAGGAATAACGTTCCGACAACGTCGTCGAGATGATGGCCGAGTGCAATCTTGTTCACTCCCCGTTTGACAGCATGTGAATACAGAATCCCTCGTCGCAGCCGTGAGCAGATCGGGCACGTGATCTTGCCCTCCGGCGTGCTCGCTTTGACGATGCTGTAGGTGTCTTCTTCCAGAATTTCGTAACGCACGCCGATGCCATCCAGATAACATGGCAACACCTCTGCAGGGAAGCCCGGCTGTTTCTGATCGAGATTGACCGCCAGAAGTTCAAACCGAATCGGCGCGTTACGCTGCAAGGACAGCAGCATGTCGAGCATCGTGTACGAGTCTTTACCGCCGGACAGGCAGACCATCACGCGGTCACCCTCTTCGATCATTCCGTAATCGACCACGGCCTGACCGGTGAGCCGCCGCAGACGCTTGGTGAGTTTATTGAGCTCAAACTCCGCCTTCCGGCTATCCCCTGCAGGAAGGTCTGGAACATCAGGCTCGTAGACAGCAACGTCGGACACGGCTGTATTCACAAAAGAAGGGGCGCCTTTTTAGCGCCTTGTCCGGTTGACTGCAATAAAGGATGGCTGATCCGAGGGTGAATTCAGCCGTCAGGAGACAGCGCGCAGGTGTTCTGGAGTTACAAAGCGGACAAAGTCATCCCAGGGAATTGGCCTTGCATAGAAGAACCCCTGCGCATAATCGCAGCCGACTTGTTTGAGTTTTCGTACCTGGCTGTCTTCCTCAACCCCTTCCGCCACGATCTGCATGCCGAGGGTGCGACCCATGGACACAATCGATGCCACGAGAACCATATGCCTCGCGTCCTGCAGGTTGTCGATGAAGGACTTGTCGACCTTGAGCACGTCGAAGCGAAAGTCGCGCAGGTAACTCAGCGAAGAGAAACCTGTACCGAAGTCATCTAATGTAGTTCGATATCCGAGTTCATGAGCAGTTCCGAGGAACTGATGAACTCCTTCCCTATCCGCCACGAGGGCACTCTCGGTAATCTCGAGTGTAAGTCGACTCGCCGTTTCACGACGCGCCAACTGCAGGAAATTCTGTCGAGTGTTTTCATCCCTGAGCTGCTGGGCACTGACGTTGACTGAAATGCGCAGACTTTCGATGGCCGGTACTTCACACTCGCGCAGATAACGGCCCACACGGCGTAATACCCACGCGCCAAGATCAACAATCAGACCTGACTCTTCAGCAATGGGGTGAATACGCCGGGTGAAATCAGTCCTTGCTCCGGATGTTGCCAACGCACCAGCGCTTCCGCTCCGACGACACTGCCATCACGCAGATCGATCACTGGCTGGAAATGCAGCAGAAGTTGATCGTCACGAATCGCTCGGCGCAGCTGAGTTTCAATCTCCAGGCGACGCTGCGCTTCACGATTCATCGCGCTTTCGAAGAACTGCACATCATTGCCGCCACGTGCCTTGACCTTTGCGGTCGCGGCATCGGCACGCTGCATGAGTTCGCCGCAATCGCTGCCATCTGTTGGAAACACGCAGATGCCGATACTCGCTGTCAGCGACACTTCCGTGTCATCGAGCTGAAATGGCATACGAATCTGTTCAAGAATGTTGCGGGCGAGTCGCTCCGCTTCCGAATAGTCGTGGATGTATTCCACCAGCACCGCGAAATGATCGCCCGCGAGCCGCGCAACCGTATCCGTTTCTGTTGCAGCGAGCGAGATCCGGAATGCGACTTGCGTTAGCAGCTGATCACCCTTCGCAGCGCCTTGTGAATCGTTGATGATCTTGAAGTTGTCAACATTAATCGCGAGCACCGCGCCGTGTTCGTCGGGCTTGAAATTCATCAGCACGCGTGTGAATCGTTCCTGGAACAGGTTGCGGTTCGGCAGTTTGGTCAGGGTATCGTGATGGGCTTGCCACAACATCAAGCGTTTTTCTTCTTCCGAACCGGTCGAATCAAGCGAGATCCTCAGAATGCCTCGCTCACCGGTTTCAGGATTGAGAAAGGTACGTCTCAGCACCTTGTCAGAAAACGCTTCACCGGATCGGTTGCGCAGCCAAAACTGGCCTTCCCACGCACCGGATGCGGCGAGGCGCTCGCACATGCGACGAACAACGTCCTCGTCGGCAGCACCGGAGTGATTAATCGTCAGTGGCATACCCACGACTTCCTGACGGCGATAACCAGTGAGTTTTTCGTAGGCTGGATTCACATCACGCACAACGTCGTGCAGGTCGGTGACAACCATGGCACACGGCGAGTCCTGAAATACACGTGTCGACAACGCGCCGACAATCAAGTGGGAGGTACGTCTACGAAGCAAGATCCGTCCCGATTGAACAAGAACGATGCCACCGCCGGTCCAGACGAATAGAGAGACGATCAGGCTAAGCTGGTCAACGAAGCGCTGCGTCGAATGCAACTTTTCCACTTGAGCGACGGAAAGTTCGTCGTCAGTGCTTCGCTCGATCTGCATTTCACCGTTGTGCACCATGAGTTGCAGAAACGCTGCAAAACTCCAAAGCACACCCGCAAATGCGAACCACCACTGCGGCCGATCGCCGACACGCAGCTGTCGGCCCCACCACGCTTGTGATGTCACGCTCGGAACTGAAAGCTGATGTGCCGCCATACCGACACGCTAGAGGACTCAACAAGGGTGCGCAAACAGCGGGAGCTGGATTCGCGTAGCAGTTCACTCTGCTTGGTTGCGGTCAACCAAGGGCAGAATACACACGTCAAATGACTGACGGCGAGCCTTAGTGCTGCGCCGTATTTCTGTCGTCAGCAACGAACTTCGGGCACGACTGAATGACGAGCAGATGGGCCAGAGCAACACCAGATGCGCCCGGAAAAATCAGCCGCGGAGCACCCGCATTGGCGGTGTTGATACCAGCTTTCGCGTGCCTAGAAGACCCACACCACCAATCAGAACTGCGCCTAGCAGTGGTGCAATCAGCCACATCCACGGATGTAAGGTCATTGGCAGATCGAAGATCTGCGTATGCAGGATCGCGACCGTCGTTTCCGCACCAACTGCGGCGACCAGTCCGGCCATCCCACCCAGCACTGCGAATTCGACGGTCAACGCCCCTCGAATGAGTCGTTGTGTCCCGCCAATGGCACGAAGCAAGGCGTGTTCCGCCTGCCGGGAGTCACGGCTCGCCTGAATACTCGCGAGGAGCACCAGACAGCCTGACGCCAGAACGAGCCCGAGAATCAGTTCCACGGCCTGGGTCACTCGGTCGACGATTCGCTGCACCTGTTCGATGACCGCGTCGATCTCGAGTACGGTGATGGTCGGATACTTCGACAGCAGATCGTTGAGAAAGACCTTGTTCTCTCGATCCAGGTGGAACGACGTCATATACGTCGCCGGATAGTCGACTAACACGCCGGGCGAGAAGATGAGAAAAAAGTTCGGTTTCATACTTTCCCAGTCGAGCTTACGCAGCGATGCCACCTTGGCACTCACCTCGCTGCCAGCTATGTCGAATTTCAAGGTGTCGCCGATCTTGATATCGAACTCGCGTGCGTAATCGACTTCGAGGCTGACCAGCAGATCCTGCACATCCTCCGGCCACCATTCCCCTTCAATGATCTCATTGTCCTCCGGCATCGTGCCTGACCAGGTGAGATTACGTTCACTGCCGAGGCGGGTGCCCTGCTCATCGAATGAACCTTTGCGCGCCTCATCAACCTCGCTGGCGAGACGTTCGTTGTGGGCGGTGACACGCCCTCGCACGATGGGATAGGTCCCGCCACGCCGTGTGCTGACCATTTCGATCATCCCATCGATGGTGGCTGCTTCTTCTGGCAGGATGTTCATCACAAAGTGGTTCGGTGTATCCGGCGGGATCTGCGCCCGCCAGTCATCCAGCAAAGCCGTGCGCAGCAGCGTCAACACCGCCAACAACATGATGGCCAGGCCGAAGATCAGGATCTGCGCAATATTCTCGCGGCGGCGGCGTTGTAAACCTGAGAGCGCGAGGCGCCACAGGCTAGCGGCCTGCATGCCCAGCAAGCGGCTGCCTCGAAGCAGCAATAGCGCCAGTGCGCCAAAAATCAACAGCACACCGACGCTGCCGAGCAAAGTCCAAAGCGTCAACATCGCGCTTTGGGTGTACCAGATCAGCAGCGCGAGACTGCCAGCAACCGCCGCCCCATAGGTCACCCATTGACTCACTTCCGTACCACCGAGATCTCGGCGAATCACACGCATCGGCGAGATGTTCCGGAGGTGAATCAACGGCGGCAGCGCAAACGCGAGTGCGCAGACGAGGCCAGTCAACGCGCCTACAACAAGCGGGCGCACACCCGGCGGAGGCAGCTCCACGGTGATCAAAGCACCCAGCGCCGAAACAATGCCGAAATGGAGAAGCCCACCGGCAAGGAGGCCGATGAGGATGGAGAAACTACCCACCAGCAATAAGAGCCCAAGATAGCCTTTCGCAATAGCGCTCGGAGTTGCCCCCAGGGTTTTGAGTACACCCACGTGATCGTAGTGCCGTCGCGCGTAACGATGTGCCGAGAGCGCCACCGCGACACCAGCAAGCAGAACCCCCAACAATCCCCCCAGCAAGAGAAAACTCTCGGCCCGATCGAGGGCATTGCCAATACGTGGGCTCGCATCACGAATACCGACCCAGCGGTGGCCTGCATCCAGCTCGATCTCTTCTTTCAGCGCATCGAGTTCGATGTCTGGCCCGGCCATCAGCAAGCGGTAGTTCAAGCGACTTCCGGGTTGAACCACTTCAGTCGCGGCCACATCGTCGAGGCTCATCAAGAGACGTGGCCCCATATCGAAAAAACTGCCGCCACGATCCGGTTCAGCCACCAGCACCCGCGTGACCCGCAGCGCCTTCATACCGACTTCGACGGTATCGCCGATTTTAAGGTCCATTGCCGGAAAGAGCCGCGAATCCAGCCAAACCTCTCCAGGCATGGGTAATTCGTTCGTCGGGGCGCCACGCAGAAAAGGTGACTCACCGACGATGAGCTTGCCACGCAGCGGATACCCGGCTGTTACCGCCTTGACGCTAACGAGTTGGTTACGGTCACCTTCGGCAAAGACCATGGATGGAAAGACCATCACCTCACTGGTGGTGATACCACGGGCTCTGGCCTTCTCACTAAACTCCGCAGGGAGGGGCTCGCCGCTGGTGATGTATCGATCAGCGGCCAACATGTGCGCCGACTCAGACAACAGCGCCTGATGCAGCCGATCAACAAAAAGACTGATCGCCGTGACGGTCCCCACCGCAATGACGAGCGCGATCACCAACAACAACAGCTCACCGGCCCGCCAATCCCGAACTGCCATGCGCCAGACGAGAGCGGGCTTCACGAGACGATCCTGCCGCCGCTAATCACCACTCGACGGCTGCAGCGTGATGCCAGACGCTCATCGTGGGTGACCAGAATGAGCGTAGTCGCAAATGCCCGGTTGAGATCAAAGAGCAAATCAATCACGCGCTCCCCTGTGGTGGTGTCGAGGTTGCCCGTGGGCTCGTCTGCAAAAAGTACTGAAGGTTTGGACGCAAAAGCACGCGCAATGGCGACCCGTTGTTGTTCTCCGCCAGAGAGCTGTCTTGGGTAGTGATGGGTACGCGCCCCTAATCCAACCTGTTCAAGTAGCGCTCGCGCATCGGTTGCAGCAGAAGCATCCCCACGAAGTTCAGCCGGCAACATGACGTTCTCAATCGCCGTGAGGCTATCGAGTAACTGGAACGACTGAAAAACAAAACCTACGCATCGGCCACGGACCAGTGCGCGTTGTTCTTCATCAAGTGCAGTCAATTCCGCGTCCTCAAGCCAGACCTTGCCGGTACTGGGTAAGTCGAGACCGGCCAGAATGCCGAGCAGCGTGGTTTTGCCCGAGCCTGATGCGCCGACGATGGCGACGGATTGGCCGGCCTCGATGGAGAGATCAACCGCATCAAGAATGATGAGACTGCCTTCGGCAGTAGGCACGGTCTTGTTGATCGACTCAGCACGTATGACGATGCGTTGCTTCGATTGCACGTTCTGTTCGGATTGATTCACTAGATTCATGGCGCGATTGACGCTGCTCCCTGGAGCGGTTCATGAGAAACTGCGCGCGCCGTCTTGATCTTTGGCCACACAAGGTGGTTCTGAGTCGAGGCAGGCGCTACCCAAACCACCATCCTATGCGTACCCGGTATGGCGATCACTCGAAAAACTCGATGCCTCTCTTCCCGAATCATCTCACGCGGCAAGAATCTGTCCGCTTGTGCCTGGAACCCGGGTCGGGTCAGGGCGATCGGGGCATTTTTGATAGTCGCTTGGTTGTTACCCTTAAGCGCTGCAAACGTACTGGCAGTGGGGCCGGTGGTTCTGGTGCTGGGCGACAGTATCAGTGCGGCCTACGGCATTCAACGCGAAGACGGCTGGGTCGCACTGCTTGAGAAAAAACTGCAAGCGGGTCCGACACGGGGCCGTGTCGTGAATGCGAGCATCAGTGGCGAAACCACGGGTGGCGGGCTTGTACGATTGCCGCGGGCACTCGCTGAACACACGCCCGACGTCGTCATTCTGGAACTCGGCGGTAACGATGGCCTGCGTGGTTACCCGATCAATCGCATGCGCGCCAATCTGCAACGGATGATCGACTTGACCAAGGAAGCCGGCGCTGTGCCGTTGTTGGTCGGCATGCAAATCCCACCCAACTATGGCGCCCGCTATACGGCGTCGTTTCGCGGTACTTACGCCTCGCTGGCGGAAGAAAATGAAATTCCGCTGGTGCCGTTCCTGCTCGAGGATGTCGCGCTCAAAAAAGGTTGGATGCAGAGTGATGGCATCCATCCGACACGTGATGCACAACCGGCCATGCTGGACGCCGTGTGGCCGAAGCTCTCGCCACTGCTGGTGGATTAAATCCTAAGGAAGGTCTGACTAATCGGATCGTATCGACTTCCCGTGTGTCTGACGCTCGCCTACATGTTTGTGGCCGCGCTTCTCGGCGAGTAGCACCTGACGACGACGCTCAACAAAACCTGCGACCTGACCGGCATCAAAGGTACCGGCACAGTGTGGGCAGCTAATCCCTTCCGCGAATTCGGGACGTTGACGATCCAGCGCTGACAGCGGATGCCTACACGCGAAACATTGGCTGTAATCACCCTCACTCAGCGTCTCATCAACAGAAACCCGCTGATCGAAGACAAAACACTCACCCTGCCACTGATTGCCCGTCGGCTCGACGGTTTCGAGATAACGCAGAATGCCGCCATCCAGCTGATACACGGATTCAAATCCAGCTTGCAACATAAATGCCGATGCTTTTTCGCAACGGATACCGCCTGTGCAGAACATCGCCACTCGCCGGTGTTTAGCCGGGTCGAGATGCGATTCAACCCACTGCGGAAATTCACGGAAGGCATCCGTTTCGGGTTGCAATGCGCCAGGAAAAGTCCCGATCGCACACTCGTATCGATTGCGCGTGTCGATAACCACGACATCGGGATCAGCGAGCAGCACATTCCAACGGGCTGCATCTACATGCTCACCGGTATGTCGTTCTGGCCTCACACCGGGAACGCCCAAGGTCACGATTTCAGTCTTGATACGCACCTTGAGTCGATGAAAAACATCGTTTCCTTCTTCAGCGCGCGAAAACTTTGCCGTCAGATCTTCGAGCCCGGGCACTTCCCTCACCCCCATCAGGAATCGTTCCAGCGCATCACGATCACCGGACATCGTAGAGTTGACTCCTTCGGTGGCGATGAGAATGGTGCCACGCAGCCCCAAAGAATCACCGAGCGCGAGGAGCCTCGCCTGAATCGCTGCGAGATCTGAAAGCGTCACAAACCGATAGAACGTGCAGACTTCCATTCACTCAAACCTGAGGGCCCTGCTGCCCTTTGGACCCACCCGCCCCTCCACCGGCGCAGGGTGGCGACATGGGCGCGAGACCATGCCGTTTTTCCCATTCCGGTTGGGTATACGCGTGGATAGCGAGTGCGTGCAAACCCAATTCAAACTCCGGCGCGATCAGAGCATTCACCTGCCGATGGCGGGCAATTCGCGTGACGCCTTCAAACCCATCCGCAACCAGGATCACTTTGAAATGGGTTTCCGAACCAGCAGGCACATGATGCCCGCTGCTTTCGTTGCTGACTTCGAGGTGTTTGAGCGGCAAGGCTACCGCAAGTGTCGCTTCAATGCGTTCGGCACGGTTCATGTGAAGTACTTCAAAAGGACAAAGCGATTATATGCCAATGAGGATCAGCGAGACGTTATCGCGTCCACCGGCATCCAGGGCAGCATTGAGAAGCGCATCCGCGAGCGTTTGATTGTCCTTGTGGGCCTTAAACAACTCCGCCAATCCGTTTGGCGAAACCATGTCAGTCAGTCCATCCGAACACAGCAAAAAACGATCCCCTGAAGCCAGAGGAGATTCGACAACGTCGATACTAAGCGGCTCGCCTAAGCCGATCGCCTGGGTAATGAGATGACGATTGGATGCTGTGAATGCATCTTCGGACGAGATGAGCTCGGCATCCACCTGCATCTGCACCACCGAATGGTCGCGGGTGATTTGCGTAAGGTGGCCGTGATGCTCGCGATAACACCGACTGTCACCCACATGGGCAATCAGCGCAGAACGCCGGTCAGCGCGCTGCCAGACCACGAGTGTTGTTCCCATGCTGCCAGAGCCGAGCTGTTCGTTAGCCAGTTTTTGCAGCCGCTGATCGACCTGGCGAATCGCCATCGCGAGCACATCGGGATGACGCGCCGCCCGACGCAATAACTTGCTGCGTAGCCCGCCGACTACCGTCCGACTCGCTACATCTCCGGCAGCGAGCCCCCCATGCCGTCGGCGAGAATGGCCAAGCCATCCTCGGGCGCAATCACACAGGCGTCTTCATTACGCGCACGAATCCGTCCCGTGTGGGAGCGCTCAACCATTTGAGCAGTTAGCCCCTCACCGTGAATTGACATGTCAGCCAACGTGTCGCCCCGATAACGAGGTTTGCAACGTCACGTGCCGGAGCCTTTCCCGGGCCGCGAATCTTCGGCTGCGACAGCACCAAACTGCGCCGCGCGCAAGTGCACGTGATCGGCCCGCTTTTTCTTGACGCGAATGTTGAGCAGCTCCACGCCAAACGAAAAGGCCATGGCAAAGTAGATGTAACCCTTGGGCGTATGTACGTCCATGCCCTCTCCCATCAGCGTGAAGCCGATGAGCACGAGGAACGACAGCGCCAACATTTTGATCGTCGGGTGATCTTCGACGAACCGGCTGATGGGACCAGCCGCGAACATCATGACCCCGACCGCAATGATGATCGCCGCCACCATGATACTGACTTCGCTGACAAGACCCACTGCTGTGATGACCGAATCCAGGGAAAATACCATGTCGATCACAGCAACCTGCGCCAAGACGCCGAAAAACGTGGCTTGACCTACACCACCCCCACCCTCGGCTTCGCCTTCCAGCGAGTTATGAATTTCGCGAGTCGCTTTGAAAATCAGAAACGCGCCACCGACCAGCAGGATGATGTCCCTTCCGGAAATGCCATTGCCCATCACTTCAAAGAGATCTGCCGTCAGACTCATCACCCACGCAAGCGAAAGCAAGAGCCCGATGCGCATGATCATCGCGAGACCCAACCCCATGAAACGCGCCTTGGCTTGTTGTTCGGGGGGCAGTCGACCCGTGAGGATCGAGATGAAGATGATGTTGTCGATCCCGAGGACAATCTCCAGCGCAGTCAGCGTAAAAAAAGCGCCAATCAGTTCCGGGGTCAGAAAATCCATGCAGCACTCCTACCGTCAAAGCAGCACGTGAGATTAAACAAAATCCAATAAAGATCACTCAAAGGATTTCAGGCAAAGGAAGATCAGGCAGTTTCCAGAACCTCGGCGCCTAACGCTGATATTGGGGCTAATGCTGGGGCTAGTATTGCGCTTAATATCCGCACCCAAGCTTTTCCAGAGTTCGTTCAACATGCCGTCGACCACTGAAATTGAAGCCGCAGTCTTCCGTCGTTTGCTCGAGCACCTCGATCAAAACAAAGACGTGCAGAACATCGATCTCATGAACCTCGCCGGCTTCTGTCGGAACTGTCTGGCCAAGTGGTATGTCGCTGCTGCAGCCGACGGGGGCGAAACGGTTGACTACGAAAAAGCGCGCGAGCGGGTGTACGGCATGCCCTACAGCGAGTGGAAGTCGAAGTTCCAGAAAGAAGCCTCGCCCGATGCACTCGCCAAGATGGATCAGTCGCACAAACACTGAGACCGTCCCTTGGGGAAGGTCTGATTAGCCAGACCTTCCTCACGCGGTCAAGTAATTCTCAACAAGCCGCTTAAGCCGTTGCTCACATCCGCCTCACGACAGCCACATCCCGCGCACAGGCTCAGCAAACCGGGGAACACCGGCACGTCACCACCTGCGTAGGATGACGGCTTCCTCGACCACGTTCGCGCGGTCGATCCGTTTTCTGGAGCCGTAGTTTGCGCACCAGCCAAGTTGTTGCCCGTTCCGTGCCGAGCGCCGTTGTGATCACCGACGTTGATGCGTTGCCAGCGATCGAAACACAGGGTGCATCTCCTTCCCGAAGCCTCGCACCGTTTTTGCTCTTCATGTCACTACTCGTAGTGTTTCGCAGCGTAATTCTCGAATGGAACCACGTCCCAACAGGCTCAATGGCACCCACCATCGCTGCGGTGACCACGTTGTCGTGGACAAACGCGCCTACGATCTTCGTATCCCCTTTACTCATACGCCACTATGGCGACACAGCCATCCCGCTAGAGGCGATATCGTCGCTTTCACTTCACCTGTGGATGGCACGTTGTACGTCAAGCGTGTGATTGGATTGCCCGGTGACACCATTGCCATGCAAGGCGATGTGCTCGTGATCAACGGCAAGACGGCTCGATTTGTAGCCCACGCTGGCGCGAAAGGTCACCTCAGCATTCTGGAGCAGATCGACGGGCATACTCACTTGATCGCACTGGAAAACGTCGGCAGTGACTCGACCGGTTTTGGTCCCGTGACGGTGCCGATGGACGCCTATCTCCTCATGGGAGACAACCGCCACGAGAGTTTTGATTCACGGCATTTCGGATTTGTGGATCGAGACCGCATTCTCGGCCAAGCGATGACAGTCGCCTTCAGTCTGGACTACGACCGGGCTTTTCTCCCACGTCCAGATCGGTTGATGAAGCCCCTTCACTGATATCCGATCGACGGTCGAAGAATCGTCGAATGGCCACGATGAGGCCGCCCAGCACGACGCCTAAGGCCAAAAAAGTCAGCACAAAGACAACGGCCGCTTTGGCGTATTCGAGCAGCTGCCCCCCGTCGAGCCCGAGATCCCGAACGAGGTAAAGCATGATCGCGCCAAAAGCGACCGAGGCCAGGACGATGGTGCGGGTGAGCCTTTCAAGTCGAACCGGCGATTTTCGACCGATGTCGGGTTTTTCCCGATATCGATGGCGAAAAGAGTCAGGCCCGGCGTTTTCCGTTCCCGACTTTTTCTTCAGCGGTGCGCCGCTACCTTCTGGTTGCTCCATTCTTGGCCCGTGTTCTGGGTTATTTGATTCCCAGCAGCTCTACTTCAAACACCAAGGTTGCATTAGGCGCGATATCCGGTGGCGCGCCACGTTCGCCGTAGGCAATGGCCGGCGGAATGACGAGGCGCCATTTCGAGCCCACAGGCATCAACTGCAGTGCCTCAACCCAACCTTGAATGACTTGACCCACGGGGAATTCGGCCGGCTGACCACGCTGTACTGAGCTGTCGAAAACTTTGCCGTCCACGAGTGTGCCGGTGTAATGCACGCTCACCGTTTGTTCCGCCGTGGGCTTCGGGCCCGTACCGGCTTTCAGAACTTCGTACTGCAGCCCGGAGGCTGTGGTTTTCACGCCGGCCTTTTTGGCATTGGCGGCACGGAACGCATCACCCGCAGCAACTGCTGCCTTGCCTGCTTCGGCATTCTTGGCTTCGAGTGCCTTACCCATCGCTTCAAACGCCAGTTGTGCCTGCGTCTCATCGACGCGTGACGGCGATTGTGCGATTGAATCTGCGAAGCCCGCCTGAGCGGCTGCCGCGTCGACCACCGTGCCAACCTGCTGCATGACCTGCATAGCTGCTCGATAACCGATCAGATAACTCGCACGTTTCATGTCAGTTTCAAGGGGCGCAGTAGACGGTGCGGCGAATGCCGCAGGGGCAGCGGGTAAGGCCATCACGGCGACCAATGCTGCAACGGCAGAACGGGTTCGGAGCGAGCGCGCAGCACTGCCGGGAACTATCAAAGACATGGGGACTCCAAAGTTAGTGAGGACGAAGTGCGATCCTGTCACGCACCCAATACCATTCCGAAAGAGAGCCGCCCGATTACATTCAACCAACAGTCAGGAGAACGCCCGGTGATAAGCTCCGGATTAACGGGCGGGAGCACCCTACACGCAGATTCGCGCAAGCACCACACCTCGTGCGGAGCGGATATGTGTGGGGTCCTGGGCAGTACCACCCCAACCACTGAAGGCACTGAACCTATCGGTACTTGCCACACTCCAGGCGCAGATTCGCACCAGGATTCGTTTGCCCCGTCACGACTGAACGCGCCCAAAGACGCCATAGAAGAGAAATTCCATGGCACACTGGCGATGAACGAAGGTCGAGCCTATGAATCCACCCGTGGTTCACAACCACCGGTTGGACCTAGGCAGGCCGTACCGAGGAGGTTTGCAGTCAAATGAAGCTGTTGCGCAAGGGAATCGTGATCACCGGAGCACTGCTGTGTGGGTTTGCCACACCGTTACTCGCCGAAAAGGTCGCGCCTTCCACACTCGCCACGCCGGCGCCCTCTGCACTTAAGCCTCTCTCCACCCACGAACGGGCGAGCTACATCATCGTTGAGCAGATGCGCACCGGACACTACCTGCGCAAGGACATCGACGACAGTTTGTCGAGTGAGGTATTCGACAAGTACGTCGAAAGCCTCGACAACCAGCGTATGTATTTCCTCCAGGCGGACATGCAGACCCTCGAGGACTTTCGATACGCCCTGGATGACTCGCTGAAACGATCTGACATCAAACCCGCCTACGCGATTTTTAATCTCTATCAAGACCGTCAACTCGACCGCCTCAATTTTTTGATCCGAGAAATTGAGACAAAGCTCGCCACGTACGACTTCAGCGCTGACGAGTCTATCGAGATCGAACGTAAAGACGCGCCGTGGGCAAAGTCCCGGGCGGAACTCGACGACCTCTGGCGCAAACGACTGAAATCCGCCGCGCTGGCGATGAAGTTAAACGACAAGCCCATCGTAGAAATCGTCGAAGTGCTCGGCAAGCGTTACCGCAACCGGCTCAAGCAGACACTGCAAACGAAGAGCGAAGACGTCTTCCAGACGTATATCAACGCCTTTGCGAGCACGTTTGATCCGCACACCCAGTATTTCTCGCCGCGAACCTCGCAGAACTTCGACATCAACATGTCGTTGTCCCTGGAGGGCATTGGTGCGGTGCTGCAGAGTGAAGACGACTACATCTCTGTCGTTAGACTTGTACCGGCGGGTCCTGCCGACAAAGCCGGTAACCTCAAACCGGCAGAACGGATCATCAGCGTCGGCCAAGGTGACAAAGGTCCACTGATTGATGTTGTCGGTTGGCGGCTTGATGACGTCGTTGATCTGATTCGTGGTCACAAGGGGACGACGGTTCGTCTCGAAGTGCTTCCCAAAGAAGGCGAGACCGCGCCGGCGCGTGTCATCAGCATCGTTCGCAATACCGTGCAGCTCGAAGAACAATCTGCCCAGAAGAAGCTGCTGACGCTGAACAACCAGGGCAAAGCCTACAAACTCGGCATCATCGAAGTGCCGACGTTCTACGCCGACTTCAAAGCCCAATCCGAAGGTGACCCGGACTACAAGTCGACCACCCGCGATGTCGCGCGTCTGATCGACGAGTTGCGTGCAGAAGGTGCTCAGGCGCTGATCGTTGATCTACGCAACAACGGGGGTGGTTCGCTGCAGGAAGCCGATTCATTAACCGGTCTCTTCATCGAAACAGGGCCGACGGTTCAAGTCAAAACGGCGCGCCGCAACGCCAACGTTTACGTCGACAACGACAGCTCCGTTGCCTGGACGGGACCCATGGCCGTACTCGTCAATCGCCTGTCAGCTTCAGCTTCGGAGATTTTCGCCGGTGCGATTCAGGACTACGGACGCGGGCTCGTTGTTGGTAGTCAGACGTTTGGCAAAGGCACAGTACAAACGCTGGTACCGTTGCACCGCGGCCAGATCAAGATCACCCAGGCGAAGTTCTATCGCATCTCTGGCCAATCGACGCAGCATCAAGGTGTGTTGCCCGACCTGGATCTGCCCGAACTCTATGACACCAAACTGATCGGCGAATCGAGCCTCGACGACGCCCTACCCTGGGACATGATCCAGCCGGCTCTCTATCGCCGTTATGGCGACATGCAGGAAGTCCTGCCACAGCTCAAGTCGCTGCACGAACGACGTGTCGCCGCTGATCCGGACTTTGAATACCTGCGCGATCTTATGGCCAAGGCCGATGAAACCAGCGCCCGTACACACATCTCTCTGAACGAAGCGCTGCGCCGCAAAGAACAGGTCGAAGAGGACGCGTGGCGACTGGCCCTCGAAAACGATCTGCGCAAAATCAAAGGGAAATCGGTGCTCGCGTCCCTCAAAGAACTTGAAGAAGAGGATGAAGACGCCACGGCAGAACCCGAGAAGATTCCTCCCGAAGAAGACGCACTGCTACGCGAAACCGGTCTGATTCTGGTGGACTTCATGAACCTCACCCGTCAGGTCGCCGCAGTCGAGGGACTTGCCCCTGCGCCGCAGGCAAAGCGGAGCATCGACGAGGGTTGAACGAAGGAAGGTCTGATTATTCAGACCTTCCTGTGTGGTGCAGGGATGCACCGCCATTTTTCATGCGTGTGGCGCGTGCCTCGCACGCGCATTCACGGGCAAAGCCCGTGTAAACGCAGGGAAAATGCTAGGCACCCTGAAGGCGCCGACCTGATCGATTCGCAGGAGCGAATTGATCAGATTTACCCTAAGGTCTCACCGGGCGATTGCCCGGTGGGTTACTTGTCGGCAAGCTGCCGCCTATCTTCGCCAGAAGCGCCTGATGGGCAGGATCCAGTGCATGCGAATCTCCCCGCATTTTTTCTTCTTTCTCCAGTTGCTCATCATCGCCGGATGTTCTGACAAGCAGTCGGACACGCCATCGCCGCACGCTGCAGCGTCTCTCGATAACAGTGCAAAAAAGGAAGTACCGATGTCTGACCTGTTGCCACCTCCACCCGTGGCTGGAATCCGCGAACATGAGTTCACTCACCACGGGATCACCGTGACGGACCCCTGGGCGTGGCTGCGGGACACAAGTTATCCAACGGTCGATGACGCTGACGTGCTCAGTTACCTCAAGGCAGAGAATCACTATTTCAACGCAGCGATGGCGCCTCAGGCTGCATTGATCGATACGCTCTACGCAGAGTTCCGCGGCCGGATAAAAAACGATGACAGCAGCGTGCCGCAGAAAGACGGCGGCTGGCTTTATTGGTGGGCGTTTGCCGAAGGCGCTGAATACCGGACGTGGTACCGCAAGGCCGTAGCGGGCGGCGAGCCTCAAGTTCTTCTCGATGAAACTGCCCTCGCCAAAGGTCATGAGTACTTTGCGCTTGGCGGTCTGTCCGTGAGCCCAGATGGAAAGCTGCTCGCCTTCGGTATCGACGATAACGGCTCAGAACGTTACGTGCTGCGGATCCGTAACCTCGAAACTGGTGAACTGCTACCCGACACACTCTTGAACTGGCGCGATGGACTCGTCTGGTCAGCAGACAGCAAGAGTTTTCTATACACCGACTCCGACGACAACTGGCGATCCAAGAAACTCTGGCTGCATCGTCTCGGCGATGCACAGTCAGGCGACAAGGTGCTCTACGCGGAAGCCACTGAAGAATTCAACGTATCAGTCGAACAGACGCAGTCGCGGCGATATGCGGTAATCGCCACAGGCGACCACGTCACCAACGAGCTGTTTCTGCTGCCGACCAGTGATTTCACCGCAAAACTGCAGCTGGTTTCCGCACGACAGGCCGGACGCGAATACGACCTCGAAGAACATGACGGCACACTCTTTATCCGCGTCAATGACACGCACCCAAACTTTCGTGTCGTCACCGCACCGCTATCTTCACCGGGAACATGGACGGAACTTGTTCCGGGTACCGACCGTCATTACATCCAGGATGTAGTGACCTTCCAGAACCTTTTGGTCATTCAGGAACGCGTCGACGGTTTGTCTCAGATCCGTATTCGTGACTACGCGGGTGGTGAACACTACGTGGTGTTTCCCGAGGCGAGTTATGTAGCGACGCTCGGCAGCAATCCCGAATACGACACGGCTCGGTTACGCGTCGAATATCAATCCATGGTGACGCCCAACACCACCTACGACTATCACCTCGCCGACATGCGCCTGGAAAGCCTCAAAGTGAGGGAAATTCCAAGTGGGTACGACGCCTCGCGTTACGTCACTGAACGACTCGTCGCCTCCGCACGTGATGGCGTCAAAGTCCCCGTCTCCATCGTCTACCGGAAGGGCTTTCCGAAAGACGGGAGCGGTCGGTTACACCTCTATGGCTATGGCGCCTACGGATATGCCTACCCACCCGGCTTCTCCGCCAATCGGCTGTCGTTGCTCGACAGGGGTTTCGCCTACGCCATCGCTCACATTCGTGGCGGCGATGATCTCGGTTACCGCTGGTATCTCGACGGCAAGCTCGACAAACGCACCAACACTTTTAATGACTTCGTGGATGTCACCCGCTTCCTGATTGATCAGGGTTACGTGTCCGCTGGTAAGGTCACTGCATCAGGCGGATCCGCAGGTGGCGAGCTCATGGGCGCTATCGTCAATCAGGCGCCTGAACTCTATGGTGCCGTCGTCGCGCATGTGCCATTCGTGGATGTCCTGAACACCATCCTCGACGCATCGCTGCCGCTCACTCCTATGGAGTGGCCGGAATGGGGCAATCCCATTACCGACGAGGCTGCATTCGAGTACATCCGCAGCTACAGCCCTTACGATAACGTCACGGCCAAAGCCTACCCACCCTTGCTGGTTACCGCAGGATTGAACGACCCGCGTGTGACGTACTGGGAACCCGCGAAATGGGTCGCCAAACTTCGTGCAACCAAGACTGACAACAACCTTCTGCTGTTAAAAACCAACATGGGCGCTGGGCACGGCGGCAAGAGTGGTAGATTCGAATCACTGCGTGAAGATGCGGAAGAGTATGCGTTTCTGTTGACACAAACCGGCGGCTGATTCCCGCTCAGAGGTATGGGGTAAACAGAGAAAGCGTCGCATCTCGGAGACGACGCAGTCTTCCTCGCGACATCAACGCAGGGATATTGTCCTCACCCTGCACAGTCTCCGAGCGAATCACGGCTTCAATCGACAGTGCAAAACTCGTATCGAAAATCTCCACGCCTACTTCAAAGTTGAGCCGCAGACTCCTCGGGTCGATGTTGGCGCTGCCAATCAACGCATATCGTCCGTCGACCACCAGCAGCTTGGCGTGAGAAAACACCTCTCGTCGGTAAATGCGAACACCCCGCGAAATCAGCTGCGGCAACATGTGCTGCATGGCCCACTCGACGTACGGGAGGTTGCTTCGTTTCGGCACCACGATTTTCACTTCTACGCCACGAAGCGTAGCCGTTTGCAGCGCTACGATGAGATCTCTCTCCGGCAGGAAGTACGGTGTCATGATGAGCACACTCTCGCGGGCATGATCGATCGCGCCGTGAATGATGAAGAGCAGCTTGTCGAGATCTTCGTTCGGACCGTCAGGAACAACCCGACAAAGGACTCCCCCACGCGTTTGAGCTGGTGTCGAAGGCGGCAACACTTCACCTGACGAGAAGCGCCAGTCGTCCAGAAACAGCCACTCCAGATCACTGACGACCGGACCGGTCACACGGAAATGGATGTCGTCTACGTCACGCTGTCCACCGAGCAGCGTGATGTGGCGATCACCAATGTTCATGCCCCCACAAAACCCGGTCTCGCCGTCGACGACCAGCAGCTTACGGTGGGTGCGTAGGTTGACGTAGCCGAATGGGGGGAACCAACGGGGAGGGAGAAATCATTTGTGCGTCACTTCCGCTTGTTTCAACGCCCGTGAAATCCGCGGCCAGGAATAACATTCGCCGATGGCATCGACGAGGACACGCACCTCAACACCTCGCTCTTCTGCTGATTTGAGCGCCGCGACAAAGCGCTGACCCGTCGCATCGTTGTCAAAAATGTAGGAGCACAGCAGCACCCGACGCTTCGCTCCGCTGATGGCTGCGAGCATCGCCGGATAGGCATCATCACCATTAAAAAGGATGTCGATGTTGTTGCCATCGTGTGCAGGCATGTCGGCGACACGATTGCCGATCACCAGATATGGACCATGTTTACGAAGCGTATCAATCGACAAGTCCTGTGCATCGGTGAGGTTTCGGCGGATAGGTTCATGCAGACGCTTCGCCCGCGTCTGAAACCGGTTAACACCAAAGGCGTAGTATGCCATCAGCCCGATGATCGGTAAGAACAGGCAGATGATTAGCCATACCTGAGCCGCACGGGGCTCAGGTTTATTCAAGAGCGCATGGGCTCCAGCTGCGGCACCGAGCAGCAGATAAAAAGCGGTGAACGCGATGGCTTCCCAATCGGTGATCTGCGCGATGACTTCGCCGAGTTCCGAGAGCACCATCGACGCGGATCAGCCCGCGATTTCGAGCTGCAGGCTGCGACTGCGGATCCCCTGCTCAAGCGCAGATTCAAACGCCGCGATGGTCATGGTGTTCTGGTCCTTATGACCATATCGCCTGAGCGTTACCGTGCCATCCGCCACTTCTCGCTCGCCGATGATCAAGAGGTTCGGGATCTTTTTCACGGTACCCTCACGAATCTTCTTCGGCAGCGTCTCATTGGAGGAGGCCAGTTCCGCGCGGATGAACTTGCCGCGAAGCCGTTGAATGATCGCTTTGGCGTAATCATCGTATTGCTCCGACACCGTCAGCAGTTGCACCTGCACGGGCGCGAGCCAGGTCGGGAACGCACCTGCAAAGTGCTCAATCAGAAACGCAACGAACCGTTCATGGGTACTGAATGGCGCACGATGAATACAGAACGGTGTGTGCTCCCGACCATCGGGTCCAACGTATTTCAGTTTGAAGCGCGCAGGCACTGCAAAGTCGAGCTGAATCGTTGACACCGTTTCTTCGCGCCCGGTGACCGTGACGAACTGAATGTCGATCTTCGGGCCATAAAAGGCCGCTTCTCCCGGTCCTTCGACGTAGGCAATGTCGAGTTCATGAAGCACCTCGGCCAGGATCTTCTCCGATGCTGCCCACGCCGGCGGATTGTCGACGTATTTCTCTTTGCCCTTCGGGTCTTCTGGATCCCAACGAGAGAGTCGAATCTTGTAATTCGTCAGACCGAACACGCCATACGCTTCCTTGTAGAGCGCCAGCACCGACTTGAACTCGTCTTTGACCTGCTCTTCGGTGAGGTAGATATGCGCATCATTCATGCACATGCCCCGTACCCTTAGGAGTCCACTGACCGCTCCAGATTCTTCGAACCGATACACCTGACCATATTCAGCGATGCGTAACGGCAGATCCCGATAACTGCGTGGTTCTGCGGCGAATACCTTGTGATGGTGCGGGCAGTTCATGGGCCGAAGCCGATAAGACTCCTTCACGTAGCCGGTGCCGTCTTCGTTGTGTTCAACCAGTTCCATCGGCGGATACATGCCGTCAGCGTAATACGGCAGATGACCCGACGTGTAATACAGATCCTGACGGGCCAGATGAGGGGTAGCCACCCGCTGATAGCCGCCTTTGAATTCGAGTTCTTTGGCGAGCTGTTCCAACTCATCACGAATCACGGTGCCGTTAGGCAACCACAGTGGCAGGCCTTTGCCGATGTCGTTGTCGATCTTGAAGATCGAGAGTTCCCGGCCCAGTTTCTTGTGGTCGCGTGCTTGCGCCTCGAGGAAGTTAGTGACGTAGGTATCGAGTGTCTCCTTGTCGAGAAACGCCCACGCATAAATGCGCGTCATCATGGTGTTGCGCGAATCACCGCGCCAATAGGCACCGGCAAGATTGCGCAGCTTGAAGCCGTCCCGCGGAATCTCCTTGGTCGTTTCGACGTGGGGACCTTCACACATGTCGAGGAAAGTGCCGTTGCGATAAAACGAAAGTCCGTTAAGGCCATGTTTACTGAGCAGCTCTTCGGCGTACCCGCGTTTATACGGCTCCTTCATCTCCTCTATGCGCTTGAGCGCATCGGCGGCAGACAGATCCTCTCGATAGAATTTCTGCCCCTTCTTGATGATCTGGCGCATGCGCTTCTCGATCTCGGGGAAATCTTCATCGGTAAGCGGCGTGGACAGGACAAAGTCGTAATAAAAACCATCCTTGATCGGTGGCCCAAATCCGAGGGTCGAGCCCGGCCGAATCTCCAGTACTGCTTGCGCCAGCACATGGGCGAGGCTATGCCTGACCCGATAAAGCTCGTCGCTCTCCGACTCTCCGCTGCTGTGTTCAAACACGCTCATGACCTTGATCTCCTCCTATCACGACATCCAGATTCCAAATCGCAAAAAGCACAAACCCCGGGAGGCGGTGGCCGGCCGGGGTTTGAACGTAACTGCAGATCTGGAACCCGTGGCGACCGCGCTCTCGCGCTTACCGGGTCGCCGCTGGCGCCGAGTTAATTCACCGGCGCGCGCGTCGACCCGCATCGAGTGCGAGTAGTCGTGCACGTGGAATCGAAATAGTCTCGGCGCATAGAAGGATGATAGTCCGCGACGTGAGGTGATGCAAAACACTCGCACTCAGCACGTTGCGTTGCCGACGGATCAGTCGGAAACCGCGCGTATTCTCCGACGAGGGCATGTACGCACGGTATTAGAGGGTCGACTGAGCGCCTTCAAGGATCGCCCGGATAACTCAGTTAATGACATTCGGGTGACTGGTCGGCGCCTGGGCGAAGCGTTGCTGACGGACAGTACGATGCTGACGACGGCGGCGGACCGTGGCGACGATGTTGCGACGTTCAAGCGCGATGAGACGGGATTCTTGACTGGTATACACGGACATCTTCCTCGTGAATTGAGCGTGCGCACTTTAGTCATTCGACGCGCAGAGACCTGTGAACCTGTTCATGGCTTGCTGTCCGGTTCTTGTAAGTCGTAAACGCTCCCCTTTCCGCGTCGGGAATTCTGCATGACTCGGCAACTGAAGTAGACTTTGTCGCGTCATGTCATTGACGGAGAACTAAATGACGAAGTCGCGAACGACACAATGGAACTGGAACCTTGGTACCCACCTCTTGGTGCTGCTGTTCGGGAGTATCACTTTCGCACACGCCAGTGAAAACGCCGCGCCCGTGAACCCGTTCACAGGTTATGGCGGGTAGTCGCTGTCGACCATCACCATGGATGCTGAAATCGGCAAAAACAAAACGCCGAAAAGGTGCACAAGCGTGTGATCGAGAACCTGCAGTAACACGTTCAGCCGATGATCGACGACTGGAACACCAAAGCCGACCCCAACAATACGGAAAAGCTGCTGTTCGAACCCCACATCGTTTCGCTGCACAAACCCTCAGATGCAACTCGGATATTCGGTGGTTCCATGGCGGGTCAAAGCCGCATCATCATCCAAATGCGTATCAGTGAAGTCACCAGTGGTGCGGTTATCGCAGAACCGCAGTTCTATCAGCATGCCAATGCAATGGGTGCATCGTTGTCCTTTGGCACCACCGACAATATGATGTTGGAGAGGATCGCTGAACTGATGGCCACCTACCTCAAGCGCAATTACTTGACTGCTGTCGGGGGACCAACTGGCCAGATACAGCGATAACCGCTGCTCTCAAGGGCAACGCTATTCGTAAACAAAAAAAGGGGCGTTGCCGCCCCTTTTTCCAATCGTCTACGAACAGCTCAACTGGCATTCGCCATGAGGTTGTTCAGTACATACTGCAAGATACCGCCGCACTTGAAGTACTCGATCTCGTTATCCGTATCGATACGCGACATCACCGAAACTTCCTTCCTGCCTGCAGCGCTCGTGATCACCAGCACCATGTCCTGCTTGGTGCGGACCTTGCTCTCTCCGGCAGGCAGGCGAATGTCGATGATCTCGTCGCCTTTGAGACCCAACGACTTACGTGTATCACCGTTCTTGAACTGCAGTGGCAGGATGCCCATGCCGATGAGGTTGGAACGGTGAATACGTTCGAAACTCTCGGCAATCACCGCGTTGATACCGAGCAAACGGGTACCTTTAGCGGCCCAGTCTCGGCTTGAGCCCGTGCCATATTCTTTGCCTGCAAACACCACCAGTGGCATACCCGCGCCCTGGTAACGCATCGAAGCATCGTAAATCGACAGCGTTTCACCGGAGGGAATGTGTTTGGTGATACCACCTTCAACACCCGGCACCATTTCGTTCTTGATG
>SYFY01000170.1 GCA_005799745.1 Gammaproteobacteria bacterium | reverse complement strand
CTGGTACAGATCGTGCACCCCTCAAAGTCCTGGGACGCACTGGATGAAATCGTGTCGCATGCCGAAGCGATTCTCAAGAAACTTGAACTGCCGTTTCGTTCCATGGCGCTGTGTGCCGGTGATTTGGGCTTTGCGTCCACACATACGATCGATCTTGAAGTCTGGTTGCCGGGGCAGGGTAAGTACCGAGAGATATCGTCAGTTTCCAATTTCGTCGACTTCCAAGCGCGAAGGATGCAAGCGCGCTTTCGCAATCCTGAAACTGGCAAACCCGAATTGGTGCACACGCTAAACGGCAGTGCACTCGCCGTGGGCAGAACTTTGGTCGCCGTGATGGAGAACTACCAGGACAGAGAAGGGGCGGTTGCCGTACCGGATGTGCTGCGCCCCTACATGGGTGGCATAACGCGGCTCGAACTCGCTGCTCGCTGATCCATTGGACTATCTGCCGCTTTATCACAAGCTCACTCACACAAACTGTGTGGTGGTGGGTGGAGGCAGTGTCGCCGCCCGCAAGGTGAAGTTGCTTCTGGCTGCGGGTGCTTTCGTTAAAGTGATCGCCCCTGAGCTTGGTGACGAACTCAGGGCGCGACTGGCGGCTGCAGAAATTACCTATATGCCGCGTCCTTATGTCGACGACGATCTCAGCGATGCTCATCTCATCATTGCGGCCACCAACGACGAAGCGGTGAATCGGCGGGTCAGTGAAGCAGCCCGTGCTTCCCGGTTGCCAGTCAACGTGGTCGACAACGCGGAACTCTCGTCGGTGATTTTCCCGAGCATCATCGATCGCAATCCCGTGATCGTGGCGGTGTC
Source organism: Gammaproteobacteria bacterium (assembly GCA_005799745.1). GTDB lineage: Bacteria > Pseudomonadota > Gammaproteobacteria > Pseudomonadales > Azotimanducaceae > SYFY01. The sequence goes on along the minus strand of SYFY01000170.1, from coordinate 3,885 downwards.
GAGCAGTGGCAAGGCGCCCACGCTCGCGAGATTGTTGCGCGCCCGCCTCGAGACGTTTCTGCCAAAGCGGCTTGGCGAGTTCGCAAGCTACGTGGGCCGTAAGCGGGAGGAGATGAAAGCCGCTGGGCGAAAACTCTCCCGTGATCAGTGGGAGAGGTTGGTCGATGTGCCTCCCGAGCAGGCCGAGGTGACGTTTGCTGGTTTGTTGCAAGAGGACGTTCCACTGACCGGATGGGTGGCCATTGTGGGAGCGGGACCGGGAGATCCTGACCTCATTACACTCCGTGCCTTGCAGCTACTGCAACGTGCAGATGTGGTGATGTACGACAACCTCGTCAATCGTGAAATTCTCGACTATGCGCGCCGCGATGCAGAGCAGATTTACGTCGGAAAAAAACGCGCCTTCGCGAGCACACGGCAAGAGGAGATTCATGACCTGATGTTGGTGCAGGCGCGAGCGGGCAAAAACGTCGTACGTTTGAAGGGCGGTGACCCGTTCATCTTCGGGCGTGGCGGTGAAGAAATTGCCTCACTTACAGACGAGGGTATTCAGTGCATCGTAGTCCCGGGGATCACGGCAGCACTTGGCGCCGCTAGTTATGCCGGCATTCCACTGACCTGGCGAAATCTGTCGCAGAGCGTACGTTTCGTCACAGGCCATCGGGCGAGAGGTTCTATTGAGATCGACTGGAACGATTTCGCTAAACCCGGACAGACTCTCGTTTTTTATATGGGGTTGTTCAATTTGCCTGAAATCTGTGGACGCCTGGTGGCCCACGGACTGGCTGCGAATACACCAGCGGCCTTGGTAGAAAACGCCACACTGCCAACACAGCGCGTCATCGAAGGAACGGTGAGTACGTTGTCTGAGCTCGCAACACGTCTTGCGGTTACCGGGCCAAGTACGGTGATCGTCGGTGAGGTGGTGCGTCACCGACAGAAGGTTAAAGGCAGTTCTTCGGGCGAGGCAGCCCGGCAATCCTGGCAATAGTTCGCGCCGGACTACCGGGAAAGAGTTCATGCAACTTAAGGCTATTGCCAACTTCCGCGCCGAGCTTTTCTTTCACGATTTTAACAAGCGGACGCATGGCAGGCGCGACTTCGGTACGTGCATGGAAGTCGCGTACGAGCTTGATGATGGCCCAATGTTCGGCGCGCAGCGTGATGCCTGCTTCGTTCGCCAAGCGCGCGGCAACTTCGATCGACCAATCCGTGAGTTCCCTCAAATGGCCATCGCGATCAACGGGTGGCAACGTAGTGTTCATCGCCAGGACACAACGGGAGCGTGTGTTGTTGTCAGACTGACAAACTCATCCCAGTTGATGAGCTGCTCTGCTCGCACGAACGTTAAGACGCCGCGTGCTTTCGCATGCTCGTCGAGAACTTTCGCCGCGGGAAAATGGCGTACATAGACGCCGTCCTGCAGCAGCAGAAATTTGTCGTCAGGCCTGGATCGGTCAAGGCAAGCGTCGGCGCCGGCTTGGCTGAAGATGAGATGCAGGGTTGACATCAACAGCTCCAGACCACGTCATGGCGGGCAATGAGTTCGGCTTGATCGTGGGGAGATATGTGTTGCACAGAGACTACAGTTGTCGTGTCGGACAAATGTCGCTGCGCCAGGCTCTGCGCGCAGACATACAGGTTTTCAACCTCATAGTCCGGCAAGGCGATCAACATTTTTCCGGGCGTACGTACACCGAGGATTACGCCATCTTGGTCTGGTAGGAGGGCGTAGACCGCATCATCGATGAGCATCAAGGAACACCTCTGCTCAAAAGCGGCCGCGACCAGCAGGGCATCAAGGGCCTCACCGAACGCGGCGCCTTGATAGGGAGACGTGCGGATGAGAAGCAGAATCGACTTTGGATTCATCATCAGTTCACGAAGGTGATGCAGCGGTCAGCGGTCATCGTGGCTTCGATGAGTTGGCCGAGACCAACCAGTTCGAAGGGTTCGGCAAGCGTTGAGATTCGCTGTAATCGATCCGCTTCATCTGCATTGAGCACACCTCTTCGGGTTGCCGCGGCAATACACACTGCGAGTTGAGCCTGAGTGGATTGGGCGAGTGCCTGCCACTGGGACAGTAGATCAGACTCGTCCTGGGGCGAAACTTGGCTGCCGAGTGCGTTTCGCACACCCTCGTGGTAGAAAAAAACCTGTTTGAGTGTATGGCCGAGGCGATGCAAAGTTCGGGCGAAATGCAGCGCGGTTTGGCTGCCGCCGCCGGTGTCCGGGGCACTGTGGACGATCAACGTGAAGATCATGGTTGAATCATGACTGAGGTGGCGGAGAGGAGGGTGGCGGAGGGGGTGGGATTTGAACCCACGGTAGGGATTAGCCTACGCCGGTTTTCAAGACCGGTGTTTTAAACCACTCAACCACCCCTCCGAAGGCCGCGAATGGTACTGGGTGGCACAATAATCTGCACGCTTGAGTAAGTTGACCGTGACAACTCAGTCCCGAAACCCCTTAGGATGTTTGCTTTGCCATCGCCACACGTCCCGGCACATGGCCTCGAGATCGTACTGAGCTTCCCATTCCAGCTCGTTTTTGGCCCGAGACGGATTGGCAAAACTGGTGGCAGCGTCACCCGCACGGCGTGGCGCGATTTTGTAAGGAATCTGTTTTCCGCTCGCGGCTTCGAAGGCGCGCACCATGTCAAGAACTGAGTAACCACGGTCCGTTCCCAGATTGTGGATGCCGAGCTGAAGTCCTTTCGCCAGATAGTCCAAAGCGGCGAGGTGACCCCGCGCAAGATCAACCACGTGGATGTAGTCGCGAACCCCGGTGCCATCCGGTGTGTCGTAGTCATTACCAAAGACACGGAGTTTTTCCAGGCGACCCACTGCTACCTGCGCCACATAAGGCATCAGGTTATTGGGGATGTCGCGAGGATCTTCGCCGATCTCACTGCTGGCATGAGCACCCACTGGGTTGAAGTACCTCAAAATCGATATGTGCCAGCTTGGATCGGACTTATGCAGGTCTTGTAGCATGTGTTCGACCATGAGCTTGGTTTGGCCGTAGGGGTTTATTGCACCGGTTGGCGCGCATTCGGGAATCGGCACGACTTCAGGAATTCCATAAACAGTAGCGGATGAGCTGAACACCAGTGTTTTGACGTCCGCACGACCCATGGCTTCGATCAAACAAAGCGTGCCATGGACGTTGTTGAGGGGTTCGGAGACGGACTCACCCACCGCTTTGAGGCCGGCAAAGTGGATGACCGCGTCGATGTCGTGATCTGCAAAGAGCTGATTGAGACGTTGCGCATCACGGATGTCGCCTTGAACAAACTTGAGCGACCGCTGGGTGATGGTCTCAACGGCACGAATGGACTTCGCGCTACTGTTCGAAAGGTTGTCGAGCACGACCACCTCATAACCGGATTGCAACAGCTCCACGCACATGTGGCTGCCGATGTATCCCGCACCGCCGGTGACGAGAACGGTTTGTTGATGTGCCTTTGTCATGCTTTGGGTCATCCTTGATTACTCCTTCAGTGCCGTCGACGCTTTAGTCTGTCAGTGACCGCTCGATCGAACGGGTTTCGAAACCTTATAGAAGTCGAGATACCACTCGACGAAGCGGGTGATGCCGGTTTCCGTTGAGGTCGCTGGACGGTAATCCACGGCATCAACGAGGCCATCCACGCTGGCGTAGGTGTCAGGCACATCACCCGGTTGCATCGGCAGCAGGTTCATTTTGGCTGTGACACCGAGCACCTTTTCAAGTAGGTGGATGTACTCCGCGAGCTGCACAGGGTTGTTACTGCCGATGTTGTAGATCCGGTACGGCGCTGCTGAGGTTGCAGGATCTGGTGCTTGACCTTGCCAGGTTGCGTCTGCGGTCGCCGGTTGATCGAGAATACGGATGACGCCTTCG
>SYFY01000169.1 GCA_005799745.1 Gammaproteobacteria bacterium | reverse complement strand
TCGAAGCCAAGGCACTGCGCAAGCTCAGACATCCGAGCCGTTCGGAACATCTGCGCAGCTTCCTCGATGAGTGGACCGAAAGCGGTCGCCGACGCTAACCGCGTTGTTCGAGCGATTAGGATCGAGTGTTCGATCCGGATTGTTAAAAGGTTTATGAGCAGCATGCGTCATCGCAACCTGCTAGCCTTGCGGCGATGACCGTGAGGTCAGTTACGGGCCTATAGCTCAGTTGGTTAGAGCAGTGGACTCATCTGTTTGTTTCTTGCAGTCGATGACTGTAGGCGACAGTTCTACAGCGACACTAAGTTGTTGTGGAAAAAAGGTGCGCTCATGATCGAAAGACGTGAGATGAACGGGATGAATTCAGGGAAACCGTCCTGCATCAAGAGCCCTGTGCTGTTGATGCAGCGGCAATCCTGAGCCAAGCCGGTGGTACACCACCGGAAGGTGCAGAGACTACCTGAGGGGTGTGGCCTTAAGCCACGAGACCCCTTGATAACAGGCCAGAGCGTCCCGCGCCCTAAGCGATGATTCGCCGGGTGGTGAGATAGTCCGCTCCCAGCGGAAACGTTGGGGTAAGTGAATCCATTGGTCCCAGGTTCGAGCCCTGGTGGGCCCACCAATTTCAGTCACAGCCCGGGTCGAGTAGTGGCCCGGGCGATCACCCTCGGGAGGGCATCGTCCGCATGGCGGTACAGCGCTGGTGGCCACGCGATTCGATTGAATTCGTAGGCGTCTTGATCGTCGCCTGCTTCGCGGCGGTGTTGCTGCTTACGTCCCAAAGTGGCTCCAGTGTCCTGACCTATGTTCTTACGCTGCTAGTTCTGTTTCGGGCTTCACAGTGGTCCGACATTGCTCGTACCGATCTTTTTCTGCTGATTGCCGCGCTACTGCTTTACCTTTCCTTGTCTGTGTTCTGGTCGAGTGAGTGGGAACTGCGCGATTTCGGATCGCAGTTTGTCCGCTTTCTCCTCGTGTGTTCGTTTGTTATCGGGGTCGCGGAAGTGCGCCTGCGAGGACAGATCCAACGATGGTTGCGGCGCACGATGACGCTGGTGGGTGGTGGTGTCATCCTTGCTGCGGTGATCAATCATGTCGTGTGGCCACCTGAGGATGGGCGTCTCAATGGTCTCGGACAGCTCGACACTCATGTCATCGCCGCGTTGATCTATGGAATCGTCGCGGTGCTCGCCCTACAGGCCGTCTTGCGAGAGCAGGCAATATTCTGGCGGATCACCGGTGTGGTGACGATCCTGATCGCAGCCTATGCGATCTGGGGATCCGATTCGCGTAATGCCTGGGTCAGCGTGGTTTTTGGACTGGCCGTTCTACTCCTCGCAGAACGGCTTGCGGACAGACAGCGGTTTGTGACGAGCATCGTCTCTGTAGCGCTGCTGGGTGGCGCAATACTTGTGGCATTGTTTTCCGTTGAATCGACTCGAGCGCTCCTACTGCCACGTGGCACCAGCTTTCGACCCGAAATCTGGGATCTGGCGATGGCCAGAATTCTCGATGGCCATCTGCTGTTTGGACTCGGCATCAATACCCCCAGCGATTTTAATCTGGGGGTGACGCAGATTCTTCACCCCCACAACATCTACCTCTCGGTGATGTATCAGGGAGGGCTTTTCGGCTTAGGCCTCTTCGTGTTGGTGATCTGGAAAACGCTGCGCGAGCTCCTGCTGCACTACGAGGAAGCCGATGCCAAGCTCGCGCTCGGCATCCTCGCGGTTGCGCTGCCGGCCTACTTGCTGGATGGCCATGAACTGCTCGACAAGATTGGCTCCACCTGGTTTCTGATCTGGTTGCCCGTGGCGATCGCCGTTGGTCTTCGCTGGTCACGCTCCCTGCGCGAAACGTAGTTAGAAGCGGATCAGCTCGGCAGAAAGAGCATCGAGATCGACGACGCCGATGGCGTTGTAACCCTGCATATGTCCCGCACACTCGCCGGGATTGAAAATCAACCGAGAGCCGCTGTGTTCGTGGCGGTACAGATGGGTATGACCGTGAACAACCAATGTGTGGTGATCGGCCAATGCCGCGGCGACATCGAGAGGATCGTGTACCACGAGGATGCGACGGTCATGCCAATAAAGGTCGAGTGGTGCTTCGAAGAACTGGAACCCGAGGATGCTCGCAGCTGATTCGAGAGCATCCCGTTCACCCACGTCGTTGTTTCCGTAAACACCCCACATCGGTACCTTGAGGTTGGCAAAGACCTCGAGCGTCTTTGGTTGTGAAATGTCGCCGGTGTGAATGACCCGCGCCACACCCGAATCATTGAAGAGCTCAACGATTCGCCGCACGTTTTTGAGGTTGTTGTGGGTGTCGCCAACGATTCCGATTTTCATTTAAGTGGCATCTAGCACATAAAAAAACGCCGGGAAAACCCGGCGTCTTCGTCGCTGTGGTAAATGTGTCAGGCTTTTTCGAGGATGTGAATCCCGCAAGCACTACCAAGACCAATGACGTGGGTCATTCCGATGCGAGCACCTTCGACCTGTCGCTTGCCCCCTTCGCCACGAAGATGTGTCGCCACTTCGTAAATATTGGCGATTCCCGTCGCGCCGAGCGGATGGCCCTTGGAGAGCAGACCACCCGAAACGTTTACTGGAATACGTCCGCCAAGTGCGACTTCGCCGGTGTCGATCATGCGACCGGCTTCGCCGGGACCACAGAGACCGAGGTTCTCATAGTGCAGAATCTCGGCCGTGGCGAAACAGTCATGCAGTTCGACGAGGTCGATATCGTCGGCACCCAGACCGGCCATTTCATAGGCTTTTTTGGCCGCAAGCCGTGTGCAGGAGTTGACGTCTGGCATGACCAGATCACGCTCTTGCCATGGATCTGAGGTCAACACCGAAGCGCGCACTTTGACGGCGCGTTTCATGAGTCCGAGCTCACGCGCCTTTTTCTCGGAAGCGATGATTGCCGCGGCGGAGCCATCCACGTTCACCGAACACATCAATTTAGTGTTTGGGTAGGAGATCATTTCGGCATTCATGACCACTTCGAGGGGGGTTTCGATCTGGTACATCGCCTTGGGATTCAGTGTGCTGTGGTGGTGGTTCTTCACCGATACCTTGGCAAATTGGGCGAAGGTTGTTCCGTATTTGCGTGAATGCTCAAGTCCGGCCTCTGCGAACACCGATGGCATGGTTCCCGAGCCGAGTAATCCTTCGCGGGAAATTCCGCTACCGCCACCAGCTCCCCCCAATAGACCTTTACCCATCTGTTCGACGCCGACACAAAGCACGAGGTCGTAAAGACCTGCTTTGACAGCAGCCCAGCCTTCACGAAACGCAGTAGCGCCCGTGGCGCAGGCGTTCGACACGTTGATCACTGGAATTCCTGTCTGACCGATTTCCTGCAGGATGCGTTGTCCCACCATGCCTGCGGCTTGGCCGAGGTTGCCGCAATAGAGGGCTTCCATGTCTTTGATGGTCAACCCACAGTCATCAAGAGCCATCAGAGCGGCTTGCGCACCGATCTGCGGCACGGTGCGGTCCGGGAAACGCCCGAACTTGATCATGTCCACACCCACGACATATGCATCGCTCATGCTTAGGACTCCTCAGGCGGATTTCGGTTTGAAGAAATAGGAGATGTAGGAATTGCCTTCTCGGTCTTTACGGCCGAGGGCGTCGGCGAAAACCACATCGACGGGCATGTCGAAGGCGATCTTCTCTGGATCCGGTTCGATATCGATCAAGTTGCCTTTGATCGCTGTGCCATCGTCTAGATCGACAATGGCGCTGATGTAGGGGACAGCGATACCCGGGAACGACCGGTGCACGATGGAGTACGAATAGAGTTTCCCAGAGTTGGGAAGTCGCTTCGTGGCCATCTGGTCGCGCGCACCGCACTTCGAACAAACCTGCCGCGTGCCGAGGAATGTGGCTTTGCAGGCGCCACACTGGTAGCCCTCCAAATAAGGTTCTCCGCTTTCCGGAATCTTGATGTAACTGACGGCTGGTAGTGGCTTCGTGCTCAACGGGTTCCCCCCTGGTTGCTGGTGTCGTTGCTGCTGTCGTTCGTCTCACCTATGGCCTGTAGGACCTGGCGCAGATGGCTGGAATCCAAAGACTATACTCCCGGCGCCGGATTCCGTTAAGACGCACTTTCAGGCGTCTTGAGCGTATTGTCTGTCTGACCAAAAGACGGAAGTGATGCGATGCGCTCAATCAAGGTCAGAGACTACATGTCTACCCGCCTTGTCACTTTCCGACGGGAAACCAACGTGGTCGAGGCCATGCGGACCTTGCTCGATCACGAGATCTCCGGGGCGCCAGTGATCAGCGAGGATGGCCGAGTTGTCGGAATGCTCTCGGAAGCGGACTTGATGCAGGTTGTCATCCAGGACAGCTATTACGACGAATCAGGCGGTATTGTCGGGGATTTCATGAAATTCCCAGTGGACACGATCAGCCCGAATGACGACATCTACACCGTTGCCGAGCGGTTTATCGCGGATGGTCGTCGTCGTTATCCGGTGGTGGATGAGGGTCGATTGGTCGGACAGGTCAGTCGCTCAGATGTTCTCAAGGCTGCCGAGGATTTCCTACAGAGACGTTAGGAAACGTTGCTTCTGTCCGACGGCATGAGCGTTTGTTTGTCCGAACTCGTCAGGGAAGAAGTGACTTCAACAACAACTCGTTTACGGATTGCGGGTTCGCGGTGCCTTTGGTCTTCTGCATGATTTGCCCAACGAAGAATCCTAGGACCTTGGTTTTGCCAGCGCGATACTGAGTAACTTGGTCAGGATTCGCGGCGATCAATTCATCGATCAATTTTTGTAGTGCACCGGTGTCATCCATCTGCCGAAGACCCGCCGCATCGATGATCGCATCGACGTCGCCGCCATCGCTCCACAAACGTTCGAAGACTGTTTTTGCAGTCTTCGAAGACAGCGTGCCGTCGCCGATGCGACTGACCAGTTTGCCCAATGAATCTGCGGGTACGGGGCACTGAGTGATCGCTAATTCATTTCCGTTAAGTCGCGCTGACACATCGTTGATCAGCCAGTTGGCTAATGTCCGTGGCTCTGCCCCCGTCTTCAGCGCATTCTCGAAATAGCGAGAAAGATCCGCATCATCCGCGATTGATGTAGCTGCAGTTGAACTCAGTGAAAGCGTGGTGGTGAAACGCTCAGCACGCGCAGCAGGTAGCTCTGGCATGGCAGCGCGAACGTCTTCAATCAGCGCATCGTCGAGCACCAAAGGGAGGAGGTCTGGATCGGGGAAGTACCGATAGTCTTCGCTCGACTCCTTAACGCGCATCGTGCGTGTCTCGTTCTTCTCAGCGTCGTACAAACGGGTTTCGCGACGAATGCTGCCGCCACTTTCGAGCACATCGATTTGCCGCTCAATCTCATGGTTGATGGCCTTTTCAACGAAACGGAACGAGTTGATGTTCTTGATCTCGGTGCGCACCCCGAGTTCTGTCTCGCCACGCGGCCGAACAGAAACGTTAGCATCGCAGCGCATGCTGCCTTCTTGCAGCTGGCCATCGCAGATACCGATGCTGCGAACCAGAGACCACAGCGCTCTGAAATAAGCAGCTGCATCTGCTGCGTTACGCAGGTCAGGCTCGGAAACGACTTCGAGCAGGGGTGTGCCGGCGCGGTTGAGATCGACACCACTATGTCCTGGTAACAGTTCATGCACGCTTTTGCCGGCATCTTCTTCAAGATGAGCGCGGGTGATCCGCACACTCATGGGTCGGCCGTCGCCACCGATAAATCGCAGTACGCCGGCGCCGACCACGGGCCGCTCAAACTGACTGATCTGATAACCCTTAGGCAGATCCGGATAGAAGTAGTTTTTTCGTTCGAAAGTGCTGTGGCGGTTGATGTGTGCATCGATGGTCAATCCAAAACGCAGCGCCATACGTACCGCCTCGCGGTTAAGCACGGGTAGCGTTCCCGGAAGCGCGAGATCAACAGGGCATGCTTGTTCATTTGGTGCGGCGCCATAGGTGGTGGCCGCACCGGAGAAGAGCTTGCTGCGCGTCATCAGCTGTACATGGACTTCGAGGCCGATAATCGCTTCCCAACCAGAATGAGATGTACTCACTGCCGAACCTCGGGACGCTTCAAGTGCCAGTCTGTCGCGCCTTGGTAGGCGATGCCGATGCTGAGGAGGCGATCCTCCGCGAAGTGGGGGGCGATGAGCTGCAAGCCGTAAGGCAGACCGTCAATCGTTCCGCACGGCATCGTCATCGCTGGTAAACCGGCGAGGCTCATCGGCGTGGTGAAGACGTCCTGTTGATACATCGCTACAGGGTCACGCGTGAGTTCGCCCCTCTTAAACGCAGGTCCCGGAGTGGTCGGTGTCAGCAATACGTCGACTTCGGTAAAGGCCTTGGTGAAGTCCTGCTGGATAAGTCGGCGGATGCGCTGTGCTTTCTGATAGTAAGCCTCGTAGTACCCGACCGATAACGCATACGTCCCGGTGAGAATCCGGCGTTTCACTTCGGCCCCGAACCCCTCCGTTCGGGATTGTAGATATAAGGTCTTCAAATCCGTGTCGTCGGCAGCCCTATGGCCATAACGCAAACCATCGAATCGCGAAAGATTGGCCGACGCCTCGGCTCCGGAAATCACGTAATAGGCAGGAATCGCAGCGCCGGTGTGCGGAAGACTCACATCGTGGAGCGAGTACCCTTGTGATTGGAGCACGGCAAGAGCGCCCTGCAGAGATTGGGTGGCCGTCGTACTGAGGCCAGCAAAATATTCCTTTGGTAGGCCAATGCGTAACGGACCTTGCGAGGATGGCATGACGCCTGCCCGCAGTGCATCGATCCATGGTTCGTGGCGCTCTGCACTGGTTGAATCCCTTGGATCAAAACCAGCCATCTGCCCAAAGAGCAAGGCGCAGTCTTCAACGGAGCGCCCGAATGCGCCCCCCTGATCCAGGCTCGATGCGAAGGCGATCATGCCGTAACGACTGACGCGCCCGTAGGTGGGTTTCAATCCAACGACGCCGCAGAAAGATGCGGGTTGGCGGATCGATCCACCGGTGTCGGTACCAGTGGCCACTGGCGCAAAACCGGCAGAAACTGCGGCCGCGCTGCCACCGGATGAACCACCAGGAACCCGCGAGGTGTCCCATGGGTTCGCGACTGCACCGTAGTACGAGTTTTCGTTGGACGAACCCATCGCGAAC
>SYFY01000168.1 GCA_005799745.1 Gammaproteobacteria bacterium | reverse complement strand
GCCGGATTCACCGACGATGGCCAGTGTTTCACCGGCCTTCACGGCGAAACTCACACCACGCACGGCCTTCACTGATCCACCGTAGGTCGCGAATTCAACGGCAAGATCGTTTACTTCCAACAACGGCCCTTGAAAAAGAGGTGCTTCACTCACGACTACGCATTCTCGCATCGAGGGCGTCACGTAAGCCGTCGCCCAGCAGGTTAAACGCGAGTACCGTGATGCTGATCAGTACTGCCGGGAAGATGAGTTCGTGCGGTGTCGTCAACATGGTCTTGATGCCTTCGTTACACATGCTGCCCCAGGAAGGCGTTGGTGGCGCTACACCCATGCCGATGAATGACAGGAATGCCTCTGTGAAGATCGCCGAAGGCACGGCAAAGGTCAGGGTCACGAGGATCACACCCATCGTGTTCGGAATCATGTGCCGCAGAATCAGATAGTTGGTCTTCGCACCGAGCAGACGAGAGGCACCGATGTAACCTTCTTCGCGAATCTGCAGGATCTGCCCTCGAACGAGTCGTGAGGTCGCCGGCCAACTCAGGATCACGAGCGCAACCAGCATGGGCATGATGCCGGACTCTCCTGCCTCTACCTGGAAGATGAACTTGAACAGGATCATGAAGAGCAGGAAGGGCAGTGCGACGACAAAATCAGCAAACCGCATCATCACCGCGTCGACCGCGCCGCCGATAAAGCCTGCAGTCGCCCCATAAAGGATGCCAAAGGCCACGAAGAGCATCGGCGCGACCATGCCGATGAAGAGGGAGACTTGTGCGCCGTGCATGAGGCGAGCGAACAAATCGCGACCGAGGTAGTCCGTGCCGAGTGGGTGCAACTTCAGCTCAACCGTCGCTCCTGGCGCAGGCGTTTCTTCGTCACCGATAAGGCCGCGCTTGCGGGCCTCGTCGATGGTGATGACACGGTTGAGATTGAGTTCAATCGTTTGCACCTCACCCGCATGTTCACCTGATTCATCGAGGGGAGCGACACTGTAGTAGTACGTGGTGGGGCGCAGATCCAGTCGGTCTTCGTACCAAGTCTTCTCCATGTTCATCAACAGCGGCAGCCCGTACGCTTTTTCCGGACCTACGGGGAAGAGGTTGCGATAAACGCGATAACCTCCGGTGGCTTCCGGCATCGGATCCCAATGCAACCGAACCGCTTGGGTATCCGCTCTCCCGATGGCTCTCAGCCCGGTGGCTTCTTCATCCGTAAGCGCTTCACCACTCCACGTGACCGGTGGCGCGACGAGCGTTGCTGTTCGATCCACACCCGGAGGCTGGCTCAGCTGATCAAGATCTTGCGTCGCTGGATCTACGCGCCACATCAAGGGTCCGATGAGTGTGAAGACCAGGAGTCCGACGACAATCCATAAAGAAACTAAAGCGCGCCGATTGGCTTTCAACCGAATCCATGCGTCTTGCCAATACGAGAGTGAAGGTCGGGTCAGGACATCTCGAACCTGTTCGGTGTGTACGGGCGTGAGATCAGGCGCGCTTAGGTGTCGCATGGCAACGGTCATTTCAACCGCACCCGTGGATCAATGAATCCATATACAAGATCAACCGCGATCACCATGAACACAAGGAATGCGCCGTAGAAGACCGTGGTTCCCATGATGACGGTGTAGTCAGTCTGCTGAACGGCTTGAACGAAGTAACGTCCGAGGCCCGGAATCGCGAAGACATATTCCACAACAAATCCGCCGGTGGTGATTCCCGCGATCGCAGGGCCAAGTACGGTGACGACGGGTAACGACGCATTGCGGAGTTGGTGCTTGCTGAACACCCGGGTCGCTGGCAGACCTTTCGCACGAGCGGTGCGGATGAAATCGGAATTCACAATTTCGAGCATCGATGAACGCATGAGTCGAGTGAGGTAAGCCATCGTGCCGAGACCGAGCACCATCGCCGGGAGGATCATGTGGGCTACGGTTCCCCAACCCCCTACAGGAAGCACAGTGAACCCCAAAAACGCGTTGATGTTCACGAGAGAGAGTTGGCCAAGTGCAGCAACCACAAAGCCCGGCACCGAGATCCCTAAGATCACGAAGAACATGATGGCGTAGTCGGGTGCTCGATTTCGAAACAAGGCGGTCAACGCGCCGAAGAGCACTCCACCTGTGGCAGCAAACAGGATCGCGAGCAAACCTAGTGTTGCGGAAACTGGAAAGTGCTCGCGGATGATGTCGTTTACTTCGCGATTCTTCTGCGTGAACGAGATGCCGAAGTCGCCTGAGGCGATGTTCTTCAGGTAAATCAAGTATTGCTCACCGACCGGTTTGTCGAGACCGTACTTCGCTTCGAGGTTGGCGCGAATCTCCGCTGTCATGGCCTTTTCACTGGTGAGTGGATCACCAGGAATCATATGCATCGCCGTGAAGGTGGCGGTGGCGATGAACCAGACGGTGATGAAACCCTGAATGAGACGGTAGAACGTGTAGCGCAGCATGGGTTAAAAAGTACTCACGGATTGGAGAGATACGAGGGTACTCATGGTTATCAACCTTGCCCCTCATCAATCCATGCGTAGCTAAAATCCGGATCACTGCCAATCACTCGCCGGACGATGCCCTTGATCTGAGGATGAGTGACGTAGGATGCGCCACGCTCGTAGTTAAAGAGGATCACGGCGTCATCGATGATGAGATCCTGCATCTTAGCGAAGGCTTCAACTCGCTCAACTTGGTCCATTGAGCTCTGGACGATGCGAACTTGGCGGTCGTACTCCGCACTCGCATATCGTCCTCGATTGTTGAGGTTCCAAGACGCAAACAAGTCGCCAAACGTGAGTAAGTCCTCATAGTCTGGACCCCATCCCGCTGTCACTAGATCAAATTCACCGGAAGTCATCTTGGCGAGGCGCTGTTTGAAGATCTGTTTATCGATCCTGAGCTCGAGACCTAGGGTGTCACGGAACAAACCTTGATAGTACTCGGCCATCACGTTGGCGGTCGGTGTGTCATCGGAGAGCAGCGCGAGTGGTGGAATCTCCTTGAGACCAAGCTCCTGCTTCGCAAGTTCGAGGTGCCGTCGAGCGGCGGCGACGTCGCGCACGATCTGCTTGGGTGGTTTCTCCACCTTGAACTTATCTTTTACACCGTCGAGATAGACAGGGAACAATGAATCGCTCACGAGATAGCCCGGGAGTTTCGTGACTTTGTTGACCACTTCGCTAGGGTCGTTCACCAGCTGCAGGGCTTTACGCAGATTCAGATTGCGTGTTAGGCGATCAGGGCGTTGATTGAATTCGAGGAAGAACACCACGCCTTCTTGGAATTGTTTGATCTGCCATCGCTGCTCCATCGCGTTCGCCAGTGAATCGGCTGAGAGGCCGGCTACTGCGATCTTACCGTCTTTGAAGAAGTTGAAAGTGGCGTTCGGGTCGGAGGTCATGTAGGCCCAGTTAATGCTGTTCAGTTTGATCTCATCACGCCGCCAGTAGTGTTCACTCTTGACGACCTTGAGGCTTGCACCATGCACCCATGACGTCACGCGAAATGGCCCGTTGTAGAGCATTTCGTGCGTATCGGCGCCGTAACGACCCTTTGTCTGCTTGTAAAAGTCCTCTCGGATCGGCAGGAAAGTTTTGAAGGCCACCACTTTTTCGAAGAAAGACAGTGGTCGCTCGAACTCAACGCGCAGTGTCCGATCATCGAGTCCCGTGACACCGAGTTCTGTGATGGGCAGCGTGCCGAGGTTGATCGCCTCTGCATTCTTCACGAAGTACATGATGAAGGCGTATTCGGATGCCGTTTTTGGATCAACTACGGTGCGCCAAGAGAATACGAAATCATGTGCAGTGACGGGCTTGCCATCGCTCCACAGCGCATCAGGACGCAAGTGAAAGGTGGCGCCTTCGGGGGTGATTTCCCAGGTCTCAGCCACTCCCGCTTGAATTTTGTTCTGTGCGTCCTGACGGAGGAGACCTTCCATGACATGGCCAAGAATCTGGCCAGAGATCGCGTCGGTGGCCTTGGTGCTATCGAGCTGCGGAGGTTCGTCTCTCAGAGCCAGCGTGATGGACTTCGTACTGGCATCAATCGCCTTCGACGAACCGGTGTCGCTACCCACAAAGCTCGCCATCACATTGAGCCCAAACATGATCGCCGTGAAACCTATAAGTGTGAGCAGGCCGTAGATCAGAAGCTGCCTACCGGCAGCCCGAGCGAATGACGATTCGTCAACAGTGACGTCGGCCATGGCACTTCCTTACGAGAGATCGGCCCGGGTGATACCGGGCGAGGGTCAGGCTGAAGCCTGTTTAAGCAGATTACCCACAACCCGCTCGAGGTGCATCAGGCTGTTGCACTCTTCGACCTGGTGGCAGTACGCACCGTAAGTGCGCATCACGGAGTCACCGGCGTTCCACGCGTTTTTCGATTCGGGGTTCAACCAGATGACACGCTTCGCACGGTCATACATCTCTTTCAGGATGAGCTGGCGGTTTTCGCCATAGTTATTGCGCGCATCCCCCAGGATGATGATGGTGGTGCGATTGTCCACGTCGTCGAGGCACATTCGTTTGAAGTCGAGCAGTGCCTGGCCGTAGTCCGTGGAGCCACCGGAATATTCGTGCAGCGTCTTGTTGATGGCGTCTTCAAGGTCGTTACGCTCGAAGAGTTCAGTCACTTCCGCGAGGTCTGACGAGAAGGCGAACGAACGCACTTTCGGCATCACTTCTTCGAGGCTGTAGAGAAACATCAGCATGAAGCGTGCGTAGTTGGCGACGGAGCCGGAGACGTCGCAGATCGCAAACACCTTGGGCCGGTCGATCTTCACACTCTTCCAGTGCAGATCGAAGATCGAGCCGTCGTATTGCATGTTGCGGCGCAAAGTTCGTGGCACGTTAAGTGCCCCGCGTTTGAACACCTTCTTGCGCCGCGCGTGCATGGTCGCGAGGCGTTTTGCCATCTTGTAGACGATTTCCTGAATGAGGCGGAACGAGCGGTGTTCAACGTTGGAGAGTTTGACCGTTCGCAGCAGTTCTTCGCGTAATCGTTTGCCGCTGACATCGGCGTGCAGCAGGAACTGTCGCTCAACATAGTCCCGCACTTCTTCTCGCAACCACTCACGACGACGTTTGAGTTCTTGGCCGAGTCTGCGCGCAGGGACTTGTCGTGCTTCGCCGAGATCGCCGATTTCTTCATTGAGTTCGGAGAGCCCCATCGCATCCATCATGCGCCGTGCATACAGACCCTTTTGCGTGAAGATCTGGATGCCTTTGACGTTCACGGCTTCACCGGCCTGCGCCATACGCACGGCCAGTTCAACACGCGAGTTGGCCATCAGCAGTTTGCCGAGCTCGGATTTCGCTTCGGTCATCGGCCCAGGACCGAGATCAGCTTCTTCCTCTTCCTCGTCTTGCAGGTTGTTGGGCTTTTGTTTGCCCTTCTGCTTCGACTTCGATTTGCGCTTGCCGTTAGCGGGGTCGGTTTCAGCAGCACTGCCACCACCACCTTCGCCGTTGCCTTCGCCTTGTTGTTCGTCGCCTTCCTGGTCGGACTCATCACCACTGCGGTTCGGGTCGTTCTGAAGGGCTTTGTTGTTCACTTCTTCAAAACGGAAGAACTGATCGAAAGCAGCGTCGTAGGCGACTTTCTCGTCGACGGTCTTTGGCAACACGAGGGCGAGCGAGTTCTTGAGGAAGGTGCGGTCGGCGTAACCCACCAACTCCAAAGCGGTCATGGCGTCCAGCGTTTCCGCCGGAGAAACGCGGACTTCCGCGTTGCGCAGTACCTGAATGAAGTTGGCGAGTGTGCGTTCCATAGAAGGCTCTTGGGTTAACGCTTGGCGTTCTTCACCTTGTTGGTGATGGCGCTGATTTCGCCTTGGACGTTCACGATGTCTTCCTGGAACTTCAGAATCACGTTAAGCGTGTCGCGCACGAGGTCTGGATCGAGGGAATCTGCATGCAGCAGCAGCAGTGTGCGCGCCCAGTCGATGGTTTCGGAGATTGCAGGTACCTTCTTGAGATCGAGCTCTCGGAGTTCCTGAATAAACGCAACCATCTGACGACGAAGTTCTGGGGGGATCTCCGGCACGCGGGCGTGAATGATTTTCTGCTCAAGTTCGAGATCCGGGAACGGAATGTAGAGGTGCAGGCATCGTCGCTTGAGCGCGTCGCTGATTTCGCGAGTGTTGTTCGAGGTGAGGAACACCATCGGTGGTTCCGCGACGGCTTTGACTGTGCCGATCTCAGGAATCGACACCTGAAAGTCCGAGAGAATTTCGAGCAGCAATGACTCGAACTCGTGGTCGGACTTGTCGACTTCGTCGATCAGCAGAACACAGCCATCCTTTTCTTTCAGCGCCTTCAACAGCGGGCGCGGCTCGAGGAACTCTTCGGAGAAAAAGATGTCCCCGAATTCGTGCAGGCGCGCGACCGACTGCTTGAATCCCTTGGCGCCTTGCAGCACTTCTTCGAGGGTCTCTTTCAGGACCTGGGTGTAGAGCAGTTGTTTGCCGTATTTCCACTCATAGATGGCCTTGGCTTCATCGAGGCCTTCGTAACACTGCAAACGAATCAGTGGCAGCGCGAAGAGTTCAGCGGTGGTTTTGGCGAGTTCGGTTTTGCCGACGCCTGGAGGTCCTTCGATGAGGACGGGTTTGCGGAGATGAAAGGCCAAGTACACAGCGGTGGCGATCTGGTCGCTGCAGATATAGCGGTGTTCTTCAAACGCCGCCTTGATGGCTGCCACCGACTGGGTAATGTTACTGATATCGGGCACAATGCCTCCCCACTGTTATACGAAGACCGGATCAAAGCCCGCAATTTTCTCCCGATTAGGGGGGAAGGCACCAGTCAGAATTGAACTTACTTTGTATCTTGTTCCTTTGAATGGACTCGCATCAGGCCTTCTTGAGTCGCAGAAGCAACTAATGTCCCATCCCGGGAATAAATGAGCCCACGGTTGAAGCCTCGGGCGCCACTGGCACTTGGACTGTCTTGCACATAAAGCAGCCAATCATCCGCGCGAAATGGCCGATGGAACCACATGGCGTGGTCGAGGCTCGCCATCTGAATGTTGTGCTGCAGATAGCTGATACCGTGAGGCAATGTCGCGGTGTCGAGCAGCGACCAGTCGGACAAGTAAGCAAGCACACATTGGTGAAGTCGCAGGTCGTTGGGCAGTGTCCCGCTGGTGCGCATCCAGGCCATCTGACGCGGAGCCTGTTTCACGGGATTAAACAGGTCCGCAGGATCGATGAGTCGAAACTCAATCGGACGGGTACTGAGGGGATGTCCTTCGAACAGCTCAGGGTGTTTCGCCATCTGTTCTTTGCGAATATCGAGTTCGTCGCGGACCGCCTCCGGCGGCGGCACTTCGGGCATGTCGAACTGGTGCGAAAGACCCTCTTCCATCACCTGGAAACTGATCGACATGGAGAAAATCGCTTGGCCATGTTGAATGGCAACGACTCGACGAGTGGTGAAACTCTTGCCATCACGAATGCGATCCACCTTGTAGAGGATCGGCACCTTCATATCGCCGGGCCGCAGAAAATAGCCGTGCAGGCTGTGGGCCTGACGATCAGCTTCGACGGTGCGTGATGCGGCAACTAAAGCCTGACCAAGCACTTGCCCACCATAAACGCGCTGCCAGCCCTCACTTGGACTGGTGGCGCGATAGTGATTTTTCTCGATCTCCTCGAGGTTGAGGAGATTGATGAGCTGCTCGATGGGCGCCGTCATACTGCGTGGTAACCTTGCGAAAAATCATCAGTGGGGGCGCATTATGCCATCGCGACGAGAACTCATTCAGCTTAGTGACGATGAGATCAGGAACACCCTCGCCACGTCGAAGACACTCATCATCGTGTCCAATGGCAAGGATGGTTATTCGCATCCGATGCCCATGTGGTTTTATGCGGATGAAGCCGGCTGCATCTATTGCACAACGTTTACCAAAGCGCAGAAGGTCTACAACTACAAACGTGATTCCAAGGCGACCTTGCTTGTGGAAAGTGGCGAGGAATATGCGGAGCTCAAGGGGCTTGTGATTTACGCAGAGACCGAGGTGATTGATGACTATGACACGGTGTGTGACGTGCTCGTGAAGATCAATACCAAGGGGCGGGATGTGGATGAGGAAGGCCGGAAGAAATTGTTGGCCGGAGTTTCAGGGACGGCGAAGAAGCGTGTGGTTTTGAAGTTCACGCCGAGAGGGTATGTAAGCTGGGATCATTCGAAGTTGGGGGGGAAGTACTGAGTGAAAATCACGACGTATCGTCTTTTCGAACAACTCTGGATCAGGCACTCCGTTCGAACTACGTGATTGGCTTTGAGGATGTAGGTATCGATGACGAAAGGATCCAGTTGGCGATTGCCGACGGGGTGTCGATCGACAGACTCATAACGTGGATCGGCGTGAAGTACAACCTAGAGCCGTTGTTGCTGACAAACCCATTGCGATCACTTAGAGGTCGATTTGCAGGTCGCGTTTTGCGATCAGTTTCGATTGATGGAATGGAACTTGCGATGGCGGAGGCTGCTGCAGAGGTCGTTTAGAAGGTACCGAACAGATAAAGGGTGGGAGCCGAGTTCTAATGTGGGTTTCTCGCCTCAAGAAATATGAGTTCCCGATGGTGATCAAGATACACCTTCTGACCTTTGGAAAATGGTCTTGCCCCAATTCGAAGGTTTGTCGAGACCCCCATTTGCTCAAGTGATGGTGTGTGAGCAACCGGAGAGATCACGATCTTTCCGTTATTCTCAAACGTAATGAAACCTCGATCAAAAAGATGGTCGATCATCGGTGTGAGCATGAGGCCGTTTTCCCCATCGAGACGCTCTTCGTTGTCGGAGTCACGCCAAGGTTTTATATGGCTTGCTCTTAGATGTTCCGTTTTGTCCACTCCGGTAACGCGGCATCCTCTGACTTCAATTTTTGCGACTTCGGTGCGAAAGACTCCTTGACCACGCCGAGCGAATATCAGCTGTTGTTTCTGTGTTTCCTCGAGTTCGGCATCACGTAAGAGCTTCCCTTCGAGACGGGATTCCCATTCAAAAAAATCAGTCCCAGCGTTAGTTTGTTTGCTGAAAACTACGCGCCCAAGCATGAGGTCCTTAAGGTTTGAACCGATAAGCTCGGCCAACTCTTGCATGAGCGGCGTTGGAATGGGCGCCAGATAGACGTTTTGGAGCCCATGCCCATTCTGACGGAGCGGTGAGTATCTCGTGGGTAGATGAGGCCTGATGCGATCTATGTGGTCAGCTGGCCTTAGGTGCACACCAGGATCGACATAATGAATATCCACACGTCAGCCAATTCGATCCCAATTTGGTCCGATTGCGCCAAACTCCGGAGGCTTGGGGCACTCAAATGCGTACGTCTGAGCAACACCAAGTCTTCGTATTCGCATATCGCTGTAGGAAAGAAGGAGGTCGCCCGGGGCCACCTCACGCATAAATTCATAGAAAGGGTTTCGAGCGTCGTTGGCATTTCGTTTCGGAGACCAGATATATCCGCCATTCACTTCCTGTAGAAATGTTTGATTCTGATTTACCCACCAATAACGCAATGCGCGGCTCCGGAGTGAAGGCATGTGGCCGTCATCCAGTATACGGCTTTAGTGAGTGACTAAGACAGAGAATCGCCCAGCTGCGTCGAACTGCGATGTCCGCTCCCTCTGCGAAAATCCGGTTACTCCAAAACGCCTGCCACTAACAATCCACCAATCTTCTCATCCCCATACCCCAACACCCCTTGCAACACCTCCATCATCCCCGCCCCAAACGTTGGTGCGACATCAGCCGGTTTCCCCTGTGTTCGCGATAACCGTGCCCGGGTGTTTTCGATGGCGCTCTACCATCCTGACGGATGTTCTACGTGGTGAAAGTGCCGGAGGTGATTGAGCTGCGGATCGATCACCGCTTCGGCGCTGTTCTTCACGGCATAAGCCGGAACACCCTGCGCCTGCAGTAGACCCATCAACTCATCCGCATCCTTGTAACAGGTGAATGTCCTTACGAGCGCATCGAGTTTCGATTCGTTCTCCTTGCGCTTTGCGGCACTCACAAACTTCGGATCGTCTTCACGAATCCCCACGAGCTTCGCTAGCGCCTGCCACTGCCGATCATCCTCACACGCAATCGCAATCCAACGATCCGCACCCTTCGCCGGGCAAACCCCATGCGGCGCGTATTGCAGATCAGCATTGCCCATCGGCTTCGTCACATAGCCGTTGGCGACATAGTCGAGTATTGCCGGTGACAGGAAGTGCACTGCCGCTTCGGCCTGCGACATGTCGATGTATTGCCCTTCACCGGTCCGTCGCCGATGTTCTAGCGCCGCGAGAATCGCAGCGCCGTTGTAGCGTGGGGCGATATAGTCGGTATACGCACCATACGGACCAACGGGTTCTCGATCCGGCCAACCGGCCACTTCATGGAATCCGGTAATGGCGGCGGCAAGATTGCCGAAGCCCGCGTACATCGCCAGTGGTCCTGTCTGGCCCATCAAACAGGTGCTCAACATGATGAGTTTTGGGTTGATGGTGCGCAGGGTTTCCCAATCAAAACCAAAGGCCTTCATCGCCTTGGGTGAATAGGACTCGCACACCACATCCGCCCAGCGCACCAGATCAAAGATCACTTCTTTCGCTTCGGGCTTGGTGAGGTCGAGCGTCAACATGAGCTTGCCGGCGTTGGCACCATGAAAGAGTGCGGACTCTTCCGGGTCACTGCTGTGGTTCATGAAAGGCGCTACGGTGCGGCAAACATCGAGACGAGAGCTCGACTCGATACGCACCACGGTGGCGCCAAAGTCGGCGAGTGCTCGGGTCGTTTGAGGGCCTGCGATGGCCCACATGAAGTCGAGAATCTTGAGGCCGGCAAGTGGTCGGCTATCGGTTGGATTGACGACAAACGCGGGACCATCGGCGATGTCGGGTGCCGGGTCGGAGATGAGTTCCTTGAGTATTTCTTCACGATGGGCGTCGAGAGCAGGCGCGGACCGCTGGTACTGAATCGGTGTCCCGCTGAACTTCGCGAACGGTCCGGGAAAACGCAGCCCGTCCGGCTCACTCGGAGGAACTTGAAAATACTGGCGTGCTGCGAACTGTGGGCTCGATAGCAGATCTGCGATGGTAACGACCGGCGCGAGCAACATTCGCCGATCCATCGCGGCATCCAACAGATCAGATTTGTTGGTGGCGCTTGTACACGCCGCGACGGCGGCTTTGGCCGCTTCAAACGCTTCGATGGGTTCTGCACCCGTAGCGAGCAACTGGCCATAGCCGATCCAGTCTTTATCGCGCATGGTGGTATCACAAAAACTCCGGTCGTGGACATACTGCATGAGCCGTGCGGTTGCGGGACCGGCGGCGGCGCCGAAGATGTGGGTGATCGCGCGGAAGCCGTCTTTCGCGGGGCAGGTCAGACGAATTTGAATCGGACCCACCTTGGGTCCCTTGGCGTTGCGCTGGATGGGTGCCGCGTTTACAAGCGCGCCCACGACACAGGATTGTGTGCAGATGGTGACGCACTGCTGCGCGGAGATATCGACGTGTTGCCCGAGGCCAGAACGATGGCGTTCGTGCAACGCGACCATTGCACCAAAAGCGCCTTCAATCGCGGCGTGTTGAAAGGCTTGGGGGACACTCGTCCGCACCTGTGGTCGATCACATCACCCGTGATCGCCAAGGGTCCACCGGCTGCCATGATCACAAGATCCGAGCCCGACCAATCGGCACGTGGACCGGTGCTGCCAAATGGAGTGATGCTGACATGGATGAGTTTCGGGTTAAGCGCGGCCAGTGCCGCAGCGTCGAGACCAGGGGCGATGGGCGTTCCGACCGGGTTGGATTCGATCAGGAAGTCCGCGCGACAGATCAGTTCACGAAGTGCGTCCACATCGGCAGCAATTGCAGTGTCGATCACGATGCTGCGTTTCCCACGTGCGAAGGCTCGCCATGTGAGGGATGCCTCGGAATCGTTCCGCCCCGCGATGAATGGTGCACGTCGCCTCGACTCGATGCCTCCTGGAGGCTCAACCTGGATCACATCAGCCCCGAGATCGCCAAGCACTTGAGCGCACATGCCACCTTCCCTGCGAGTCAAGTCGAGTACGCGATACCCGTGAAGTGGTTGAGCCATGAAGCAGTTTTCCTGGTGGGTTAGCGTTGCCGAGAGGAGCGCAGAAAATCGGAAAAAGACGAGAGATAGGAGAATAGGGCGGTGTCGGGTGAGAATCCAAGATCAGCGTGTGTCACGCTCAGAAACTACCGTGAACAAGGAGTCCATCCATGGCCGCAGGCCCGCTGTCGGGAGTACGGCTACTCGACCTTACTGATGAGCGCGCCATTTATGGTGCAAAGCTGCTCGCCGATCTTGGCGCGGATGTGGTTCGTCCAGAACCGCCGGAAGGTGACGCCCTTCGCAAGCGTGGACCTCATCATGCACAAAATGGTGAATCACTTTGGTTCGCCTATTTTGGATCGAGTCGCCGCTTTCTTCGAACCGATGTGAATAACGCTTCGGAGGTCGCGCAACTGCAACAGCTGCTCGAGCGCGCAGACATCGTTATCACTTGCGACGGCGGATTTGCCGTGGACCTGCTCGATGTGCAAGGCGCACGCCAGCACCGCCCCGGTCTCGTGCACATCGCCGTTTCGTCCTTCGGTGACTCCGGCCCCTGGAAGGACTTTCAGGCGCCCGACCTGATTGCCGGCGCGTTAGGCGGCGCGGTCGCTGCCACGGGTGTTCCCGAAACCACGCCCCTTAAGACATTTGGTGAGCTGAACTTCATGGTCTCCGGCACCTATGCCGCCATCGCAGCGCTGTCGGCGTTGTATTACGCCCGAGCAACGGGCGAAGGCCAACGAGTTTCCGTTCCCGTCCACGAATGCATCACCTCCTGCCTTGAACAGGTGCTGATGATGAGCTGGTATGGTGAAAAGATGGGACGTGGCAGGATTCTGCCAAGGCAGGGCGGAACCCATTGGTCCATGGCGTTTACCGTCATGCCGGCAAAAAGTGGAGCAATCATGACGACACCCATGCCGGATTTCGATGCGCAGCTGGCGTGGCTGGTTGAGGAAGATGCACATCAGGATCTCCTCGAAGAGAAGTACCACGATCCTGCGAATTTGCCGATGTACATCGGTCGCATGATGCAGGTGATGCGGGAATGGGTGGCGGGCCAAGACCCTGAAGAACTTTTTCTCAAAGCGCAGGAACGGCATGCGCCCTACGGTTGGGTCCTGCCCATCGAGCGACTGGCGGACAACCCGCAGCTTGCTGCCCGTGAGTGGTTCGTGCCTTTTCAGGTGGGTGACACAACCCTTCAGGGACCGGGCGCGCCTTTCCGTTTTTCGGAAACGCCTTGGCAGTACCGTCCACCTGAAGCAATCACGGCAGATATGGTTGTCTCCGAACTCGGTTGGGAGACCTCACGATGACCCGTCCACTCGAAGGCGTGCGTATCCTCGACTTCACCCACGTGCTCGCTGGTCCTTATGCCACACGCATCCTCGCGGATATGGGCGCCGATGTGGTGAAGGTGAATTCAGTTGAACGGGTAACCACGAACAGTCCGGATTCGCCTTACTACATCATGTGGAACCGCAACAAGCGCGCACTCTCCCTCGACATGCGTAATACACAGGGGCGGGCGTTATGCCGAAGGCTCTGTGATTCTGCGGATGTGATGATCGAGAACTTTGCGGTGGGTGTGCTTGATCGCTGGGGTATCGGCTACCGGAACGTGAGTGCGACGAATAACAAGGTGGTCTACGTGCAGATGTCCGGCATGGGAAGTGGTGGGCCTTGGTCGAGTTATGTCACCTATGCTCCAACCATCCACGCCATCAGTGGGCTTACCCTGCTGACGAGTGTTCCTGGACGCGAAGACATCGGCATCGGTTACTCCTACAACGACCATCAGGCCGGTTTGCATGCGGCGTTTGCGATTCTCGCGGCACTCGAGGCGCGTCGACACACCGGACGAGGTCAGCAGATCGATCTCTCACAGTTCGAAGTGGGCGTGAATTTTCTCGGGCCATCCCTGCTCGACTGGTTCGCCAACCAACGCGCGGCGCGGCCTGTGGGCAATCGCCTGCCGTATGACGCAGCTGCACCGCATGGTGTTTATCCGTGTGTTGCGCAAGGCCAAGGTATCGTCGGTGAACGCTGGATCGCCATCGCCTGCCGGACGGATCAACAGTGGCGCGCTTTGCGCGGAGTGATGGGCGATCCGGAGTGGGCGAGGGATGTTGCGCTGGAAGCTGCGACAGGTCGTGTTGCGGCCATCGACGTGCTCGATGCGAAAATCGCGGAATGGACAAGTACGCAGAGTGCGAGTGATCTCATGATGCGCTGCCAGGCAGCAGGTGTTCCGGCAGGCGCCGTGCAAGACGGCGTCGATCTCACTGAGCGTGATCCGCAGCACCAGGCATCCGGTTTCTTCTCACCTATCGACGAAGCCGGATCTCCACTCGGTCAAACATTCGCGGACCACCTGCCCATCCACTTTGAGAAAACGCCGTGTGAGCAGTACCAACGTTCACGGACGCTGGGTGAAGACAACGTAGGTGTGCTCCGCGACTGGTTGGGGATGACGGAAGCCGACGTCAGGCGTGGTGAGGATGTGGGTGTGCTGCGATGAGCACACCCACATGTGAACGGAAGGCTGGGTAGCGTCTTCGCGGTACCTTCTTCGAGGTACCTTGTTCGCTGTACCTCTGCGTAGCGAATCGATGTTGGGACGCTTGTCAGCGTCCCTTGAACAACGGCTCGCGTTTTTCGACGAAGGCCTTCGATGCTTCGCGATGATCTTCCGTCTGGCCACAGTGCACGTGGTGCGTGGCCTCGAGATCGAGGCAGTCATCCACGTCGCCGGACATGGCGCGATTGAGGTTTTCTTTCATGTAGCGATACGCCACCGTGGGACCATTGGCGAGTCGCCGTGCGATCTCTCGGGTTTTTGCTGTGAGTTCGAGGGGCTCACACACCCAGTTGGTCAAACCCAAACGTAACGCTTCATCGGCAGAGATCCGGTCCGAGAGGTAATAGAGCTCGCGCGCCTTGGCAGAACCGATCAACTGCGTCATGAAATACGTGCCGCCATAGTCCCCGGAG
>SYFY01000167.1 GCA_005799745.1 Gammaproteobacteria bacterium | reverse complement strand
GTGTACAACCGCTGGGGCCGCCGCGACAACCTGTACAAGGCCCGCATCAAGATTCTGGTGCGCGCGCTTGGTGCTGATGAGTTTCGCAGGCAAGTGGATGCCGAATGGGTGTTTGTGAAGGACTCCGCCCAGAAGCTGACCACAGCAGAAGTTAATCGTGTTGCCAGCTACTTTGAATCGCCGGCCTATGCCACGTTGTCCGACGCCGCTGATTTTCTTGCGGATGCCCGCTTGAAGGATCCGGTGTTCGATCGGTTCATGCGCCATAACGTCAAGGCTCACAAGGTTCCGGGTTACGCCTGTGTCATTCTCTCAGCGAAGGTGACAGGTATTCCGCCCGGTGACATAACCGATGCGCAGATGGAAGAAGTGGCCAACTGGGCAGACCAGTTTGGTCACAGCGAGATTCGCATCACCCATGAACAGAATTTTGTATTGCCTGATGTCAAACAACAGAATTTGCCGAAACTCTTTGCACTCGCCGCTGCCAACGGACTCGGCGAAACCAATGCAGGCCTGCTAACGAACATCATCTGCTGCCCAGGCGGGGATTACTGCTCACTCGCCAACGCCAAGTCGATTCCCGTCGCAGAAGCAATTCAGCGCCGTTTCGACAGTTACGATTATCTGCATGACCTCGGTGACCTCGACATCTACATCTCCGGCTGCATGAACGCCTGTGGCCACCACCACGTTGGCCACATCGGGATTCTCGGTGTCGACAAGAAAGGTGAAGAGTTTTACCAGATCTCGCTGGGAGGGCACTCGGGGCATTCAAGCCAAGCGGCCTCGCTTGGAGAGATCGTAGGTCCTTCGTTCTCACGCGCAGAGGTCACCAACGCCATCGCCACCATCCTCGACACCTACGTTGCGTTGCGGATTGAAGACGAGTCGTTCCTGCACTGCTTCCGCCGTCTTGGCATCGCGCCGTTCAAGGAGAAGGTCTATGCCAACGCTGATTAAAGACGGCGCAGTTGCCACGGATGCCTGGTTGACGGGTAAAGCGTCACTGCTCGCGCCGGATGAGTGGCGGCAGAATCCGGCGGCCGGTCTGTTGTTGCAGGTTGATAGCGAACCCGAAGAGGGCTTCGCGAAGGCGCCTGTGATTGCGATTCACTTTCCCGAATTCAAAGACGGGCGGGGTTTGTCACTCGGTGCCCTCCTGCGCTCACGTTATGGATTCAAAGGTGATCTGCGCGCCGTCGGCGATGTACATCATGACCTCGCGCACTACCTGATCCGTTGTGGCTTTTCGAGCTTCGTTCTGCCAGATGGGCGGAGCGTGGATGTGGCCTTGCGTGGCACGCAGGTCTACAGCCACTACTACCAGGGCAGTGTTCGCGATCCTGAGCCTTTGTATCGGAAGGCAAGCCGCTAAAAACCGCTCCCCGGAAGAACGGCCATGAACCACCTGCGCTGCTTGCTGCGGCGCAGTAGTTGCTCCATCGTTGCACGCCAACAGATAGTTGATTCCTCGAGGACGCGCACACCGTGCACGGCGACGTTTCCATCGTCAGCTCACTCTTTCTCATCTTTACCGGTGCCGCCGTACTCGCGACGCTGGCGCTGTATTCACGCCAGCCCCTGATCGTCGCCTATATTGCCCTCGGTGCCCTACTCGGTCCGTATGGCTTCGAGATGGTGACAAGTGCCCGACTGCTCGCGGAGATCGCTGAGTTCGGTATCGTCTTTCTGCTTTTTCTCGTTGGACTCGATCTCCCACCGCGAAAATTGGGGAACATGTTCGGCGAAACGATGTTGACCGCCCTCGGGACCACGGCGACCTTCTTCGGACTCGGGTTCGGTGTGATGTGGGCCTTTGGTTTCACGCTCCTGGAAGCGTCCATCACTGGCCTCGCGGCCGCGTTCTCGAGCACGATCCTCGGCATCAAACTCCTGCCAACGACGGTCTTGCATCACCGTCACGTGGGCGAGCTTGTCATCAGCCTGCTTCTGATTCAGGACCTTCTGGCGATCTTCGGACTCATCGTCATCAACGGCAGTGGGACGTCGCTGGATGCAACCGTTGCCAGTCTGGTCGAGTCCCTGCTCGCGTTACCGATTTTGATTGGCGTGGCCTGGGCTTTGGTGAAGTACGTCATCCTGCCGCTGCTCATGCGGTTTGATGCGTTTCGTGAGTTCATCTTTTTGTTGCCCCTCGGCTGGTGCCTGGGGCTCGCGTCCCTGGCCGATTTTATCGGCCTCTCCTACGCCATCGGCGCCTTTGTGGCGGGCGTATCCCTGGCGACCAGTCCGATCTCCCAATACATCGCTGAGAGTCTTCGGCCGCTGCGCGATTTCTTTCTGGTGCTGTTCTTTTTCACTGTAGGCGCAGGGATTGATCCGGCAGTACTGATCGACGTGCTCGTACCGACGCTGTTGTTGGGTGTGGCGTTGATTGCCGCGAAACCGGCGGTGTTCGCGCTGTTGTTGATCTGGCAAGGCGAAGAGTCACGTACCAGTTGGGAGGTGGGTTGTCGTCTAGGACAGCTTTCGGAATTCTCCTTGCTGCTGGCTTTCACTGCGGTCTCATCGGGCTTGATCGGTACCCACGCCGCTCATGTGATCGAAGGCGCCACCATTGTCACGCTATTGATCAGTTCTTATCTCGTGATCTTCCGCTATCCAAGTCCTATCGCCATCAGTGATGCGCTCCGGCGCGACTGAACGTCAAGGAAGGTCTGATCAACCAGAGGTTCGTCAGTTGTTATCAGCGGTAACAAAACAGAGTACACGGAGCTCGATACTGCGGCGCGGTTGTTCGGCGACAACATCCGGAACACGAAACGCCGCATGGGGACAAGCGCGGCCGATAACACCACGTGAATCAAATGACTTGAACACCAACACTTCCTGCGGCGACATGTTGGGGTAGTAATACCACCGCTGTGCGTCGGTGTGTTTTACGTTGTAGGCTTCTATCCCTAATTGGTGCCAGCTGTAGTTCGGTGCACCGTAACCAAAAACGATGGTTTCAAAGAGGTCGTTCGCCGCTACCGTCCGGGTATCACAGATCGCGAGCGGCTGGTCGCGTACCACATGACCCACCGGCCGCCAGAAATTGAGCGAAATCGTTCGAACCACGTTGTCGGGGATGCGTTCGCCGTGCACAGCGAGATACTGGTGCCAGGCCGTGTTGGCGGTGTAATCGACATGCACTGCACCGACGTATCCACCACCTGCTTCGGCGCCGGTAACCACCGGCTGACCATCGGTGCCGCCTCCGGCGATCTGTCGTCCGGGCTCCCTGATCAAGTGATCAAAGGTATAAGCGTGACTCGCGCCGGTCAGCCGCATGGCAAGCGTTCGGCACTCTAAATAATACGTCTCCATCACCGCGGCATGATCGTAGAAATCGCCCACCGTCGATGGAGCCTTAAGCAGCTCAAACCCGCTGCTCTCGAGGCTTAGACCGGGTATCTGACGCGCGTCATGGACGTCAATCTGATGCGGTTCAAGCCCCCATGGCGCATATCCACCAGAAGGCCTGCGCATGTCATAAAGTCGCGGCGCCATGGTTGTGATGTCGGGTGCTGAAGCGGGCCAGAACGCCATCGCAGCGCGAACGGCGGCGCTCATGAGAAGACCTGCGGTGTCTTCGCCCAACCTTCGTCCCAGGGGCTGAAGAACCAGGTTTTAATCGCCATCTGCTTGAACTTCCATTCGCCGTCTTGAATGACAAGTTCATCGTCATACCGACCTGCAAGCACCACCGCCCGGTTGTCGCGTCTTAACGTGGCTGTTTGCAGGAGGTACCAACGCGCCGACGCCCGAGTGGCATCCTCACTGACTTGAACTGCCGAATTGGTGATGTGATGCAGTGCGAAGGACATCGTCCGGGGCATGCCGCTAAAAAATCGATGCAGGGCTTCATGGCCGGCAACGCGGCCAAGATCACCGCCATCCCAACAGCTATCGGCTGTGAACAGTTTGACGATGGCTTCGGCATCGTAGCCGCCATCACACAGGTCGCAGTAACGCGCCTTCAAGGATCGAATTTCTTCGACGCTCTCAATTCATCGTAGTCTGATTTCCGAATTCATGGCACTCTCCCGCAAGGGCAGTCTTCAATGGAAGTATTTGCCTCCATTTTTAGAACTCTGTCAATCATCGTCAATTGCCTGCACCCGGTGCTTGTGCTGAACTGCCCTCATGACTGGCAAACTCTCCCTTCGGCGCGAACCCACCCAGGCCCGGGCCCGGCACACCTTCAACACGCTCCTGTCCGTTACCGCTGAGCTATTGGAAGAAGTCGGGTTTGAAGCCTTCAATACCAATTTGCTCGCCAACCGGTCCGGTATTGGTACCCGCGCGATCTACCGCTATTTTCCCAACAAGTATGCGCTGGTTTCCGAACTCGCAAGACGGATGTCAGCCCGTTGGCGTGAAAACTTGACGCTGATCACCGTACAAAACTCCGTCACCTGGCCGGACGTGTGGCCTTTGTACCTCGACGCCTATGTCGCTGCAGTGAGAGATACGCCGGGCGGCGTGGCGCTCCTGCAAGCCATGCGCGTGCACCCGGAATTGCGCGCCGTCGATGATGAAGTCAATACACGATACGTCGCTGAAACGACAGCGGCGCTTCGGCACGCGAACAAGACACTGACTCGCAATCAGGCGAGGCTCACCGCCACACTGCTGTTAAAAAGCACCATTGCCATTATCGATACCTTACTGGATGAAAACCGCAGCAACGCCAAACGTATGCTCGACATGCTAAAGGCCATGCATCTGACTTTACTCCGAGAACAACTGGCGCGCTGACCCGAGCGCTCCGAACTTTCTGCCCGGATAACTTCCTCGTATTGAGCTTGCTTATCACTTGCTTATCAATGGAAGCATATGCTTCCATTATGGTATCGAAGCACTTGTCGGAGGGCGAAATGAATCGACAACAGCAGGGCTACTTTTGGCTGGGTCTCGCTGTCGTCGCTGCGGTCATCGTGGGTAGCGTCGGCTACCTCAGCGCCTCTGGAGACACGCCACCTGTGATCGGCGCCCTGATCTGGACCGGACATCTCGCGTTTCTGGTCTTCCAGGCGCCGCTATTCGCGAGCCCGCTGCGAGATCTCTTTCCCTCGCCGCTGACCACGCGACTGCTCCGGTATCGACGTAACGCCGGTGTCACCTATGGGGGGGTTCAAGCCGTCCATCTGGTCGTGATCGGCGTGATGTTCAGCTCACTCGCTGATCCGCCGGTGGAAGTCGCGATGGTGATCGTCGAAGGCATCGGCATCGTTCTAGCCATGGCCATGTTGTGGACTTCGTTCGAAAAACCCATGCGTGCGATCGGCACCGTAAACTGGCGACGGATTCACAGAACCGGTTTTCACGTCTTCATGTTTATCTACCTCTATGACTTTGTGGTCGAACCGCTGCTGTTCGACATCCCCATTCTCTATCCGGTTCACGTCACATTGCTGTTTTTCGGTATGACGCTACGCACGGTCTCTTGGGTCAAATCCTCACCGGTGACGGCGTCATGAGAATTTTCCCGGTGCTAGTTCTCTTCGTTCTCCTAGCCGCCTGCCAATCGCCGGAACCTGAGTCTGGATCAGCACCCACAGTCGAGCCTTCTGAGTTGCAGAAGATCTTGCGCAACGCCAAACGCATCGTGTCGCAGGAGGGATGGTTCGAAATCCTAAAGCTTCCCAACGACGTTTATGCGTTGTGGGAGCCTGGGCATGTGGAGAAGGTGAATTCTTTTTTGATCATCGGGAGGGATCGAGATCTCCTCTACGATACCGGTATGGGTATCGCTTCAGTACACCACGCTCTGGCAGACATTCGGGCTGCCGAAAATCTTCCGGAAAAACCACTCATCGTCATCAACAGTCACAACCACCTCGATCACAACGGCGGCAACCGCGAATTTAACGAAGTGTTCACCGCCGACGTCGACTGGGCCCGCAGACGTTTAACGTTGCGCGTGCCAGCTGCAGACTTCGTCGCCTATTGGGATCAGCTCACGAATCATCCCGGCACCAAGACGCCAGCGAATTTTGACCCCGCAAAACATGTGATCCCACCCTATCCGCTCGAGCAGGTGCGTTACCTTAACGAGGGTGATGTTGTAGAGCTCGGCAATCGACGATTCAGTGTCATCCGTACGTACAGTCATTCGCCGGACGGCATTGCACTGTACGACCGAGAAGCTGAACTGTTTTTTGGTGGTGATACGTTTTATGGGCCTGATTATCTGATTACGGATCTCTCGCTGCTGGCGAAGGACCTGCAGCGGGTCGCACCTCTGCCCGTCCGTTGGCACTACGCTTCCCACGGGCTCCAGCTGATAGCCGCCATGAAGCACGGCGAGCACCTGGTGGCGGTCGAACGTATGTTGCACGGCGAAGGCGAATCCGAATCACAAGTTTTCGCCGGCGTTACGTTACCGGTTCAAAGGCTCGATGGTGTAAAAGTGACGGTCGCCCCCGAGCTGTTGCTCTATTAAACGACCATCTGCAGAGAGGACACAGAGGCAGGTCAAAGAGAGAGATCACAGAGACAGATCAACGACCCCTCGGCCGACCATGCCCCCTTGAAGGATGCGAGGAACTGCGGCTTCCAGATCTTTCAGGGCAAGTTTTTGCACCGTCGCACTGAGATCAACTCGCCATTCGCCACCCATGCGATTCCACAGTGCGCGCTTGTGATTGATCGGCAGTTCAACCGAGTCCACACCCAGCACGTTCACGTGCCGCAGGATGAATGGCAGAACCGTGATCGGAAACTCTGCCGATGCCGCCAGACCACAGACTGCGACGCTGGCGCTGTGTTTGAGGGACTTGACGATATTGGCGAGGGGCACGCCACCCACGGTATCTATTGCACCACCAAATCGTTCTTTGCCCAACGGACGATCCGCCCCTTCAAGGGCTTGTCCGCGGGACATGAATTCCGTTGCACCAAGCGACTTGAGCCATGTGTGTTGCTCCGCCTTACCCGTTACCGCGGTCACCTGGAAGCCCAAGGTTGAAAGCAGCTTCACCGCAACGCAGCCCACACCGCCACTGGCACCGGTGACGACCACTGGCCCACCGGCAGGTGTCATGCCTTGATGCAGCAACTTCTCCACGGCGAGCGCCGCGGTAAATCCTGCGGTACCCCAATGCATGCTGGTTTCCGGCGTCAGCCCGGACGGCATCGCCACCACCCAAGTCGCGGGCACACGAATACGTTGACCATAACCACCGGGCGTATTCATGCCGAGGTCATAACCCATGACCAATACCGCCTGCCCTGCACGGAATTCAGGGCTGCGGCTCTCCAGCACGATGCCCGCCGCATCGATGCCAGGCGTATGGGGAAACTTACGGGTGACACCGGGGTTGCCCGTCGCTGAGAGTGCGTCCTTGTAGTTGAGCGAAGAGAACTGCACATCGATGAGCACATCACCATCGGGCAATTCAGCAACGTCTCGTTCCTGCACGGAGTACTTGAATCCGCTGTCGGTCTTCTCTACCCGGAATGCCTTGAATCCCATTTACTGAATCCTCGTGTTATCGAACCGGTGCAACCAAACGAGCCACACGTGAAACCAATCCACGCACTTCTCCGAGCAGTCGATCCAGCGGCTTGCGGTGCTCGACCCAATGCACCTCGTAGACGTCTTTGTCATCGCAGGCACCGTTCACGAATTCATCACTCGTTTGAATTTCATCCACGAGATTGAGCGCAACGGCATTGGCGCCATACCAAGCCTCGCCGGTGGCAACCTTCTCGAGGTCGAGGCTGGGACGATGTTCATGCACAAAAGACTTGAAGAGAGCGTGGGTCTCTTCCAGCTCCTCGATAAATT
This sequence comes from Gammaproteobacteria bacterium, assembly GCA_005799745.1. Lineage (GTDB taxonomy): Bacteria > Pseudomonadota > Gammaproteobacteria > Pseudomonadales > Azotimanducaceae > SYFY01. The sequence goes on along the minus strand of SYFY01000167.1, from coordinate 10,642 downwards.
TACGACGACCTGCTTCGGTGTTTTCGCCGAACACCGTTAACGTTCGTTTGTATTGGCCAGCTGTGAAGACCTCCCAGTCGACATCGTGTTTCTCGAGCAAGCGGTGCACGTTGGGCACTTCCGCCACCACACCGATAGAACCCACCAAGGCAAATGGCGCAGCGATAACGCGATTCGCGACCGCGGCCATGAGATAACCACCGCTTGCGGCCACCTTGTCGACAGCAACCACGAGCTCTACACCTTGTTTACGCACACGAAGGAGTTGTGATGCCGCAAGTCCGTAATGCGGCACCATGCCACCGGGGCTCGTGAGCCGGATCAGTACCACATCTTCCTTGCGCGCCATGGTCAGCACAGCGGTAATCTCGGTACGAAGATGATCCGTCCGGGCTGCCTCCACATCACCATCGAAGTCCATCACGAACAAACGTGATCGTGGTGCCTCCTCCGCATCGACCGCCTTTTTCTGGGCCTTGATCTCTGCCTTCTCTTCTTTGGCCGCACGTTTGCGTTCGGCTTTGAGCTCGGCGTCGTTCAGAACCGAATCCTCAACCGCCTGTTTGAGGTCAAGGAGCCGATCATTCAGTTTGCGGATTTCGAGGTGTCCGCCTTCAGCGTCATACCGTTTTTGGGTCATGGACACCAATGCCGTCAGCACCACCATAATGGCCACGACCACAGTGAGCGCCTGGGCGAGGAAGAGCAGATATTCGTAGAGGTAATCCATAATAAACGGAATGGCGACCGGGAAAGAAAAGGGGCCGTACTGTAGCGGGATTGGCCGGGCCACAAAAGCCACAACAGCCACAACAGCCATTCAATGCGGCCGAAGTAACGCCTCCAGAGGGTTGGGAATCAGCCTCTCCGATCAGCGACCACGAAACATCGACAAGACGGCGAACACCCACAACAGATAACCATCGGAACGAAATCGTCCGTCCATGAACGCTTCGACCGGATTCGCCTGACCTTGCAAGAGATCGAGGGCTTCCTGGGCGGTGTGGAAATATAGCGTGATATCGAAGGGTTCAGTCCCCGCGGATCGCGCATCAATACGGCCATGATCGATACAAAACCCGATCGACCGTGGCGCCGTTGAATCAACCGCCTGGAGCACAAACTGAACCGTGCCATCAAAGTCCCGAGCCGCTTCGGCGGAGAAGCTACGCAGAAGCTCCTCACCAAACTGGCTCGGGCTGAGTGTTGGTGCGTCAATCTCAGCCACCCGAAGCGCCTTTGCGTTCATTCACGAAGGCATCGATCAGCCAGCGGGAAATCGCCGTGGGTGGCGGAACGTTTGGCATATCGTCGTAGCGGAACCAGCGTGCATCAGCGATTTCACCTTCTTGACAGACAATGTCACCACCGTCGAAGTCAGCGTGATAACCGAGCATCAACGAGTTCGGAAACGGCCAACTCTGGCTGCCGAAGTAGCGCAGGTTTTTCACGCGCACGCCGACTTCCTCAAACACTTCACGGTGCAGCGTTTGTTCGACGGATTCACCGGGTTCAACGAATCCCGCCAGTGTGGAATAAAAGCCCGTTGGCCAATTGGCATTGCGTGCCAACAACATCTCTTCACCTTTGCGGATCAGGACGATGATGCTCGGCGACAACCGTGGATAGGCAATGTGGTTACAGTCTGGGCAATGTCGGGCACGGTCAGTGGCGTGTTCGGCGGTTTCGGTGCCACAACGTCCGCAATAACGATGGGTATCGAGCCAGTCGATCAGCTGCTGGGCACGACCGGCGAGATAAAACACCGGATTTTCAACACGTCCAAGCCAGCCCCGAAGATCTGAGCTTGAATACCCTTCCGGCAACTTACCTTTCCCAGCCACTGCATAACAGGCCCGCCCACGGAACTGGCCCATGTAGTGGCGATGCCGAATCTCAACATCAAGCCAGCGGAACGCATCTTCGTCGATAGGTTTAGGAATGCCGCGCTCCACCACGGACGCGAGCTTGCCGTCCAGAAACAGGAAGTACCACGCAGAGCTTCCGACGTTTTCCGGAGGACGTACACGGGATTCGAACTCATCAGGGGAATTCGGCCACACGATCTCAATCCTCCATTGATCTCTTTTCGCATAGGTATCACATCGATCAGGGTTCTGTCACACCACCAACGCCCATGCGTACCTATACTGGACTCCCGCCGCACGGTGTATCGGCTGTATAGTCCGGGCACTCAACACGCAATCAGACCGGACTGGTGGTATGCAAGGCGGCATCCTCTCGGCATTTTGGGAGAGTTTTCTCGGACAAGCGCCGGATTGGTACAAGAAGACCATCCTCGCATTCCTGATCCTCAATCCAGTGTTGCTGTTAACGATAGGCCCGTGGGTCACCGGTTGGCTGCTGGTCCTGCAGTTCATCTTCACGCTGGCGATGGCCTTGCAGTGTTATCCACTACAACCGGGTGGATTACTGGCGCTTGAAGCCGTGTTGCTTGGTATGACATCGGCAGAAACCGTGCGCACCGAGATCGTCAGCGCGTTTCCGGTGGTGCTGCTCCTGATGTTCATGGTTGCGGGCATCTACTTCATGCGCGAGCTGCTGCTCTTCATGTTCACCAAGATGCTGTTGTCGGTGCGATCCAAAGTTTTGCTCGCCCTTCTCTTCAGTGGGGTGTCCGCTCTACTCAGTGCCTTCCTCGACGCACTGACTGTGATTGCAGTGATCATCACCGTGGCTGTCGGTTTTTATTCGGTGTACCACCGGATCGCTTCTGGCAACCACCAGTACGACGATCATGCCCACGACAACGACGACACCGTTCAAGACCAACATCGGCAGGACCTGGAGCAATTCCGGGCGCTGCTGCGCAGCCTGCTGATGCACGCCGCTGTGGGCACCGCGCTGGGTGGGGTTTGCACCATGGTTGGCGAACCACAGAACCTCCTGATCGCCAAAAAGGTCGGTTGGAATTTCAGTGAGTTCTTTCTTGCGGTCGCACCCGTATCGATGCCGGTATTGGTGGTCGGCTTGTTGACCTGTGTGGTCCTCGAGCTGACCGGTTGGTTTGGTTATGGCGCAAAACTGCCTGGTTCCGTGCATCAAATCCTGCTGGATTTTGATGAGGCGCAAACCCGCCAGAGGACGTCCCGGGACACGCTACGACTTATCGTCCAGACGGTTGCCGTCTTCTTTCTGGTCATCGGCCTGGCACTACACGTTGCGGAAGTCGGTCTCATCGGCCTTGCCATCATCGTTTTCCAAACATCACTCAATGGTGTGGTCAATGAACACCAGATCGGACGGGCTTTTCAGGAAGCCCTGCCGTTTACGGCCTTGTTAGTGGTGTTCTTCGCTGTCGTCGGCGTCATTCACGACCAACACCTCTTTGATGGCGTGATCCACTGGGTGCTCACCCTGCCCGAAGCCGCGCAGCCCGGGATGTTCTACATTGCCAATGGGTTGTTGTCGTCCATCAGCGACAACGTTTTCGTGGCGACGATCTACATCAATGAGGTCCACGCCGCCTTTGAAGCCGGAACCATCTCGCGGGAACACATGAATCTGCTGGCCATCGCCATCAACACCGGCACAAACATTCCGAGTGTGGCGACCCCTAATGGCCAGGCAGCGTTCCTGTTTTTGTTAACGTCCGCCATCGCCCCGTTGATTCGCTTGTCATACATTCGGATGGTGGTGATGGCATTGCCATACACTGTGACGATGAGTGTCACAGGCTGGGTGTGTGTGCAGTATTTCTTGACTTGAGTTCAGAGCGATGACTCAACGTTCAGCGAGGTGGGTTGTCTGGCTATACAGCACGCCAAACGGTACGACCACCTGATTCCTTATCGAGCAGTTTGAGCATGGCGAGGTGCGCTTCCTCCTCTTCGCTCGTCGCAACAATCACTGGCAATGACATCGGCTCGTGTTCAAACGGTCCCAGATCCTCGTCCGCGTTCGATTGACCACCTTCCCTACCACCAAAGAGCGCCACTTGTCCACCGGTCATGGCCAGATACACGTCCGCCAGGATTTCAGCATCCAGCAACGCACCGTGCAGTTCCCGCGCCGAATTGTCGACGCTATAACGTTTGCAGAGGGCATCCAGACTGTTGCGTTGGCCAGGATGTTTGTCTCGCGCCAGAGCGAGGCTGTCAGTGATACGGCATCGTGTTGCGATGAGGGGTAGTGCCTGATCCAACAAAGTTAATTCGTGATTGATGAAAGTCACGTCGAATGCGGCGTTGTGAATGATCAGCTCAGCGCCTTCAATGAAGGCGAGAAAATCCTCCAGGATCTCGGCAAACCTGGGTTTGTCGGCGAGAAACTCACGGGTAATGCCGTGCACCGCAAGTGCACCCGCATCAATCTCTCGCTCCGGATTGATGTAGGCATGGAAGTGCCTGCGGGTGAGGCGCCGATTGATCAGCTCCACCGCGCCAATTTCGATGATGCGGTGGCCCTGTTCGGCTTCGAGACCAGTGGTTTCGGTATCGAGTACAACCTGTCTCATGGTGCTTTACGCTCCTGTGCTTCCGGAGTGCTTACCGGCACGGCACCCGCGAGTAAGTCATCAATCGCCGCATTGGCTTCTTCATCAACACGGTCATTCTCCAGGTGACCAGAGTGGCCCTTGACCCAACACCATTCAATTTCGTGAGAAGTGACAACCGCATCGAGCGCCACCCAGAGGTCCTGATTCATCACTGGTTTCTTGGCAGCCGTTTTCCAGCCGTTCCGTTTCCAGCCATGAATCCAGCGTGTGATGCCCTGGCGCAAATATTCCGAATCGGTGGTGAGGCGAACCGTGGCCGGACGCTTCAAGGCCTTCAGTCCCTCAAGCGCTGCAGTCAGTTCCATACGGTTGTTGGTGGTGTCCGCTTCGGCTCCGCGAATCACTTTCTCCGCATCACGGAAACGCAGAATCGCCGCCCAGCCACCCGGTCCGGGATTGCCACGACACGCGCCATCCGTCCAGATCGCGACAACGTCCTTCAGCGTCCTTCTCCCCGGAAATCCACCGGAATCAAGCGTGCGGCGGTTTTGGTGTACGCCGCTCCCGCTAGCTTCACATCAGCGACACGCTCCGAAGTTGTGCGCCTGCGTATGTCGTAGGTCTGCTTCACTGCAGAAATCAAATAAACATCACCCAGCGGGATTTCAATGCCATGACGCTTTCGCCCCGAGGGTAGTGGCGAAAGCGCTTCATGCGTCGATGGTTCAGTTCCCTTTCGGAACCAACGGCGCCAACGCACATGGAAAGGCAGCCCGCTGCTTCTGAACTGAACAGGCTCCTCCAGTTCGAGCCCCAATAAGCCCAGCCAATCAAGCAGGCGTACCGGGTTAACGAAGTGATGTGGCGTGAACGCATCCCGGCCGAAGCGGGCATAGAGGCGTCGCGTCCCGAGCAAGCTCCAGGGATTAAAGGCGACGATGACCAGCCGTCCACCCGGGTGGAGTACGCGGGCAATTTCGCGTAGCGCATCTCTGGGGTCTGCCAGTGGCTCCAAGGCGTGATGCAATACGATCCCGTCCATGGAGCTGTTGGTGAATGGAAGCCGATCCGTTCGCGCGACCAAGGGGATAGTTTCCTCGGGCAAAGCTTGCGGTGAGCCGGTTAGTACGAAGCGATGCCGAACCATCGAACGCTGCAGGCTGCTCAAACTTTCTGCATGTTCACCACACCAGAGCAACGTATCGCCGTGCATGCGTCTGACGAGCGCATCAAATGTCGGACGCACGTCACGGAGCAGTCGTTGACCGACCGGTGTCTGCGTCCAAAGCTGCCTTAGCTGCTGCCGGTCAGTCATGTCAAGGTTTGCGGTGCATTTTTATGTCGGGCAAAGTACGGTCCATTCTAACGACCCCGATAACGAGGGCAACTTGGGTAACCGGGAGGACTACCCTCGATTACGGCTTTTCGCGAGAAGCATGTTGGCTCTCGGCGTGGGTTTGGCAGTCACTGCCTGTACCTATCTCGAAAATCCGCAATCGAATGGGACACAACCTACCGTCACACCGCCTCAGGTGTTGGCGCGGTCGGTTATGCGCCCGGTCGACCCTCTCCCCAGTAGAGCACCCAACATCTTTCCCGTTCTCTCCCTTGGCACCGACGCCCGCGAACTCAAGAAGTCCCTCGAAAAGATTGTTGCGCCTCAGGGCGTGGAAGATGAGGACAGCCTCTGGCCGCACCTCACGCGTGAATTTACGCTCGACCATCACCTGAACCAACGCGCCGTGCAGGACGCGGTGAAGAAGTACACGAATAATCCCGAGTGGCTTGCCGCCGCACAAGAACGCATTTCCCTCTATCTCCCCTACTTCCTGGAGGAGGTAAAGCGCCGCAAGCTCCCAGCAGAGTTGGCGCTGCTCCCTATCATCGAGAGCACGTTGGACCCTTCGGCAACATCACCTCGTGGTGCTCTTGGCCTTTGGCAATTCATGCCGGATACCGCGAACCGTTTCGGGCTGTCCCGCGACTGGTGGCATGACAGCCGCATGGACACGGTTGCATCGACGCGTGCAGCACTCGATTACCTTGAGTTACTGCACGCACAGTTTGACGACTGGTTGCTCACCATGGCCGCGTACAACGCCGGTGAAGGAACCGTCGCACGGACCATGCCAGGCGCCCGCGCGCGAACAAACGATTCGCGTTTTTTCAGCATGCACCGGCTTCCGGCTGAGACCCGCAGCTACGTGCCGCGTGTGCTTGCACTCGCTGCGATCATTAAGGATCCCGCCCGGTACGACATCGTACTGCCGAGCGTCGCCAAAGAGGTTCTGTTTGAAACGGTAACGATGGATAAGCCTGTTGATCTCAACCTGGCTGCAACCATTCTCAATGTTCTGCCCTCCGAACTCGTCGCGTTGAACCCTGGTTTTCATCGTCAAGCAACACCACCGGAAGGCTCCCACAACCTCCTGGTACCCGCTCGCAGCGCAGAATTTGCGCAGGCGCGCCTCGACGCGATGGCTGCGGACGGCTTGATCGCACCGATCGTCGAATACCGGGTCCGCCGCGGTGATTCGCTCAACAAGATCGCTCGCTCCTTCAACAGCTCGGTTGGTGCGATCACGTCACTGAATGGCCTGCGCTCGGATCACATCGCCGCCAACGCCACCCTACGGATTCCCCGAGCGGGAGCGGATGGCAAGTTATGGACTGCCGGTCCTTCAGAGCGCTTGGTCGCTGCGGTGAGCGCGCGACCCACGTCGATTAAACACCGGGTGAAGCGCGGAGAAACACTGAGCACCATCGCGAAGCGGTACGACATTTCTGTTGGTGCGGTGATGACCGCCAATCGGATCACGAATCACCGCATCAACGCGGATCGAGTACTTACGATTCCGCTTCCTGCGATAGCTCAAAACACATTGACGACGCAGATCGGAGCGACTTCCAAATCTCTGCCTCGCGCGAGTGCACAAGCGCGGTGGCCTGAACGAGCAGCAGACGTTTCCAGGGCAACAACTGCCTACCGAATTCGTCCAGGGGACTCGTTGTCAGCCATCGCGTCACGCCATGGCATAACGACAGCTGAGCTGCGATCGATGAACGGCCTTCGTAGAGACACCATCCGAGCGCATCAGACGCTGAGAGTACCTTCCATGGGGTCTGAGAGCGCTTCGCAGGTGGCCGCAGTGGGTCGTGAGAGTTATCGCGTCAGATCGGGCGACACCTTGTGGAGCATCGCCCTAAGACACTCAGTGTCGAGACAGGAGTTGATGCGAGTTAATGGGTTACAGACATCCAGCGTGCTGAGCGTTGGCAAGCAGCTCAAAATCCCGCAGCCGGCTCCCGCAGATATCGCTGGCGGCTAGCCCGCCGCTAGGAACGATCTGCTCGCTACCGCGGTAACCAACCCTTCCACCGCTCCACCCTTCCGCTCAGCCACCCTGCCAACGCACCGATGCAAGCGTGTGCTACTCAGGCTTATTCCACCTGCGCCGCGCTGACCTGATCTCGTCGACTTACGCCTGCGTCATCTTCGACAGTTCGGTAGAGCGCCGTAAACTCCAACTCGCCGACACGGGATACGAAATACCGCTCCAGAGAATCAGCTTCCTGCTCTGTCATCGCTTCGATATCACCATCTTTTACCGCGGTGACGACAACAAGCGCTTGACCGTCTTCAAGATCGACGCGGGCGATAGAACGATTGAACTCACTCGATGATCGATTGATGGGTAATTCAAACGCCTTCTTGAGCACAGCCTCCGGTACGCCTACATGACTGCGGCTCGTACCCGCAGCGGTTTGCCATTGCGCGCCTGTGGCTACCGCGACGGAATCGACGCTGTCTCCCGCTTCGAGTTTGGTCAGGCCATCCGCGGCTGCAAGCTCAATTGCTGCGTCCGCCTTTTCATTACGAAGCGTGGCGACTACCTGCGCACGGACTTCTTCCAGCGGTCGATCCTGCGGTTCATGTCGAGTGCGGACCCGAAGCACAAGCGCCTTATTGTCTTCGTACTCAACAGCTTTACTGTTGAAACCCTTCTCGACAACTTCTTCGGAGAACGCTGTATCCTTAAGCGCTTGATTGGCAAACAAGCCGTCGGACGTTCCCTTAACAATTCCGACAACGGATTCGATCTTGAGACCAAACTCTTTGGCCACGCCTTCAAGGCTCGTATTTTCTTCAAAGGCGAGGCTATCCATTTGTCGAACGCTGTCGACAAACAGATCCTTGGCTTTCGTTTCACGCAGCAGCGCCGTGAGTTCTTCACGCTTGACTTCAAACGTCGGCTCTGCGGGCTTTTCGATTTGCGTCAATCGAATCAAGTGATAACCAAACTGAGACTTCACCGGTTCGGACAAATCACCTTCCTGCATCGCAAACAGCGCTTTTTCAAAGGCCGGGTCGTATACACCACGACCTGCAGCACCGAGCTCTCCACCGCTTGCGGCAGAGCCTGGGTCGTCGGAATGTTCCTTGGCGAGCGCGGCAAAATCCTCGCCTGCCACTGCTTTCTCGCGCAGCTCAGTAGCGAATTTCAAAGTCGCGGCATCGTCGCGCTCGTCGGTGGCACGCAACAGGATATGCGACGCATAACGTTGTTCATTCTGCGCAAGCGCTTTGAGTTCATCGGCGTACGCGGTTTGAAGCTCGTCATCGGTAACTTCAATCTTCGGATCATCGGCGAGATCCGAAGCCGACAACACCACGTAACTAAGGTCCAGAGTGTCTTCGGTGCGATAGTCGATCCGATTGTCGGCATAGTGATTCTGAATTTCTTCTTCCGTCACTTCCGCTTTCGCAGCAAACGTCGATTGGGTGAGTGGCAGCCACGCAACATCACGACGCTGATTGAGCAGCGCTGCGACCTCACGCACTTGCCAACGTGGCAAGGTCGCGGTTTCGTTAATCGCCGTTTGCAGCTGGCCGATGGCCATCTCTTCACCCACCCGCTCACGAAAGTTCGCAGGCTGATAGCCCATCTGCGTAAGCAGACGAACGTAGAGGTCTTTATCGAACTTGCCGTTGACGTGAAAACTCGGATTGCTGGTAAGGGTTTTATCAACCGTCGACTTGGGAACCGCGAGGTTCAACTCCATCGCGGCTTCACCCATTACCGCGTTGCCGACCAACTGCTCCACCACCTGTCCGCGCAAACGTACCGGATCGAGCAGGCTTGGGTCAGCATTTTCACCGAGTTCGGCGAGCAGGCGATTGCGCGCGCGCTCGGTTTCCACTGCGACCATCGACTCGGTGATATCACGACTACCCACCGTCGCGACCTCAGGGTCCGTGTCAACGAAAAAGTTGAACGCGCCAAAACCAAAGAGTGCAAGTACGACGATGATGACGCCGACCAGAATTTTGAATCCGAGCGACTGGGTATTGTCGCGCATCTTCTGCAGCATCATGCCGAAGTACCTTCGTCAGTTGCGGGAATCAATGACATGCAGTCGCGAATGGACGCTCAGATCCTGAGGATCAGTTGAGCGCGTCCTTGAGACCTTTTCCGGGCTTAAATGCCGGGATTCGCGCAGCGGAGATTTCAATGGCTTCGCCGGTCTGGGGGTTACGGCCCGTGCGGGATGCACGCTCACGAACAACAAATGTTCCAAAACCGACCAGAGAAACCGGATCAGCTTGTTTCAGGGAATTGGTGATTGCATCGAGCGTGGCTTCCAGCGCGCGCGCTGCAGAGGCTTTGGAAATATCTGCGGCTTCGGCAATACGATCGATGAGTTCGGACTTGTTCACTTAAATGTTTCCTCGTGGTGACGGGCGCGGCAGCCAGGAATCGCGGGAGGGTTGCAAAAAACAAGGGCGCCGTTATACCAACCTGTATCGGGCCTTACAAGGCAAACACCATGGTTTTACGACGATGCTGGATCAACGCCTATCGCTGACAGCCAATAAAGCCAGCGACAGGCTACTCGATCACATACGCTTAATGCGGACTGAGATTCCCCCGGTTCGCTTCGACCGCTGCTGCATCAACCGGTGCGACCACAACTGCCGCATCAACCGGCAATGGCATTGGTCTTCGTTCAAGCGCAATGTCCAGCACTTCGTCCATCCACTTCACCGGAAGAATCTCCAGTTGACTGGTGATGGTTGCTGGAATCTCTTTAAGGTCTCGCTCGTTTTCCGAAGGGATGATCACGCGCTTGATACCTGCACGTCGTGCAGCGAGCAGTTTTTCCTTGAGACCACCGATCGGC
>SYFY01000166.1 GCA_005799745.1 Gammaproteobacteria bacterium | reverse complement strand
GTGCCGGTAACCGCGCGACCGAGTGGCGTCGTGTTGAAATACGTGACACCTGCCGTGGAGATGTGGAACGCACCGGATTGCAGCGCCGCAATGCCTTCAGCAATGAGCTGGGTACGGCAATCAACTAACCGTGCGAGTTTGGCGCCGTAGGCCTTGGCACGACGTGGAATGTCATCGTAATCCGGTTCGTCTGGCTGACCGAGATGGGCGGTATAGGCGTAAGGCTCGGCGCCTTTCTGCTTCATCCACAGAAGCGCAGCGGACGTGTCCAAACCACCGGAAAACGCAATGCCGACACGCTGGCCTACAGGAAGGGCCTCAAGAATGGTTGCCATGAAAACTAAAAATCCGGAGCGGGAAATTTGAGGGCGCGAGTATCTCTGTGCTTCCGGGTCAGGTCAAACCGCCCTCCAAAACGAGGGCAGTGTGTCGTTAGCGTTTCGCCGCTGAGTTCTGCAGGGCTTCGAGCTGGTCGAGTTGGCGACGATGGCTCGCCGGATTCACTCGTTGCAGGATGTCTCCCGTGTGGGGTTCAAGACCATAGTCCAAAGCTGGACGGCTCTCTTTCGACTCCCACGGAAGAATATAGAGGACCCTAGGCAGTTCCTGATTTCCCGAAACCACTGTGCGATCAAGTTTCACCCGATCCGGTGCTGAGGGCTCTGCTGCCAGCACCATTGTGGTGAATAGCGTGGCTCCAAGAACCCCCACACCACTGATCAATTTTTGAGCGCGCTTACGCATCATTACAACCTTCCTATCAATTGATCGCACGGCTGTCGCTGACTTCGAGTCCGGTCTTCTCGTATTGACCCGGTACCATGCGCTTGAGTTCCACAAACGACTTCTGCACCCACTCATCATTCACGCCTTCTTTGCTGCGAGCCGCACTGACCTCATGAATCTCGATGGCCTTCTCTTCGAACAGATAGGCCTCTTCCTCGAGCAGCAGGTTGTACTCCGTCAGTTCTTTTGCGGAGAGCCCAGCTGGTCGTTGCGCCCGTTTTCCAGTAGCGAGGTCTGAACACCTGAACCGTTAAAGGCGGCATTCACAGCGAAATTGGTATTGCCGGCGACCACGCCGGCAGTGTTTATGGTCCTCGCGGTGATGGCGTATTCACCGGGCTGGTCAACGTCGCTGATCAAATTCACCGGAGTGCCAAACTCCGCTGTTAGATCCGTCGTTCCTTAAATGTCGAAACGCGTAGCGCCATCGTTGTTGAGGATCGAAACCGTGAGTGAGGTCTGGATGCGATTGTTACCGAAATCCGTCGGCGTACCTGCGGAGACTGTCGTGTCGATGGCATACGCTACGGCGCTGAGCGTCAAACTGACCATCGCCAGTATCGTCTTGGCGATGATCGTGGATGGTCTCTGCGGACGAGCTGACATGGAAACTCCCATCATCAAATTAATCCCTGAATTCGCGGCAGCCAGTGGACTCGTTGTGCTGCAGTGACGCGAAACCCCCATGCAAAAACCTTGTGGTGGTCGGAGGACCCGAACGCCGAATTTCCGGCAAGCGATTTCCTCAAACCTTCAGTGCCGCGAGCCTAGCCGTCCGCTCGAACTTCGAACGTGAGCCGTTTCACAATGGCACCTTGCTCCGCCGGACCGTCTGGCCCGCCGGCACTTATCCAACCGCACCTGACACCGTCTCATTGGACCCCGGTGGACGACAAGCCGGTTATCGCGAAATTTACAACATTTTTTGTCGGTCCTTTAGACCTCCCGTCGGTACTCGCGGTCCCTGCCCATCAAGCTCTCCACAGCAAATCGTCTGAAGTGCCGAACCAAACTCGAGTTTTCCAACGATTGATTCAGCCCGACGCAGCCCGCACAGTGTAGTGCCTGTTAACTGCCTGCATAGCCCATGACAACCAATACCCAGGGATTCGTACTCAACCAAACCATGCTGCGGGTGAAGGACCCGGTCAAATCCGTCCGCTTTTACCGGGAAGTGCTTGGGATGACGGAACTCGCTCGCTTCGACTTCGAAGCGGGCAAGTTTTCCCTCTACTTTATGGGGTATGAAAAAGCTGCAGATGTTCCGAGCGACCCCGTCGCTCGCGCCCAGTGGGTATTTACCCGCCCTGCATTATTGGAGCTGACCCATAACTGGGGCACAGAGAACGACCCTGCGTTCAACTACCACAACGGCAACAGCGACCCACGTGGCTTTGGTCATATCGGTGTGAGTGTTCCCGACGTGGATGCAGCGTGCGAACGCTTCGCAACACTCGGTGCCGAGTTTGTGAAGAAACCACAAGACGGCGCCATGAAGGGCATCGCCTTCATCAAGGATCCGGATGGCTACTGGATTGAGATCTTGTCGGGCGCGAACCTCGCCAGGATCGTCGCGTCCTGAGGCACGAACGGGTGCGTTCTAGCGCACCCAGCTGAGTCCCTGGTCGAGTTCCCCTTCATCACGCAGGCGCGCCAACACTTTGAGACGAATGAACTGCGACTGGCGGAAATTCGCATCCGCAAAGCCCATACCTTTCAACCCTTCAGCAAGCTGACGGATCGTCGCCTCAAGGCCCCACTGAGGCTGATGATTTGGCGCGAGCTTCTGGAAAAGACCAAAGTTCACTTTGTAGGAACGTTTATCGGGACTCGCGTCCTTGTTGATGCTGACTGACGTTTTTGGAAGTGTTGCCGAAACCGCTGCTGCAAGATCACGGATCTGCACGTTCCACTCGCTTGAGCCGGTGTTCACTGCAAGGAACTCACCGCCGTTTTCAGCGCGCCGCTGAGCTGCCCACTCGAACGCACGGGCCATATCGAGAGTATTGATAAGCGGTCGCCACGGTGAGCCATCGCTGAGGATATCGATGCGACCACTTGTCAGCGCACCGGCAACGAAATCGTTGAGCACCAGGTCCAGACGAATGCGGTTGGTGAATCCACATGCGGTGGCGAAACGCAGGCAGGTGATCACGAAACTGCCGTTGGCGAGAGGTGCCAGGTCTTTTTCGGCAGCCACTTTTGAGCGTGCGTAAGCAGTCAGCGGGTTGAGCGAATCCGCCTCGACCTTAGCGCTGTCGCCGCCCGCACCGTAGATGCTGCAGCTCGATGCATAAACGTAGTTGCGTACACCGTGTCGTTTCGCCGCTTCTGCAAGACGAATTGCAGAGAGGTGGTTGACGTCCATGGTCACCTGTTCGAACTCATTACCCATCGGATCGTTTGATATCGCCGCGAGGTTCAACACCACATCCACCCCTTTGAGCAGATGTTCAGGGAACTTACGCACATCACCATAATATTGTGCGTCGAGCAGTGTTTCAGGAAGGAACGATGCATTCGACAAACAGTGAGCAAAGTACCCGAGGTCAAATCCGATCAGTTCGGCGCCGGGTAGGGTCTTGCGAAAGTGGCGGGCAACACTTGGTCCGATATATCCCAGATTGCCAACGATGAGGATTTTCATGCCGTCTGTCCCTTGATCTCGCAGGTGTCGAAGTCCAGGCATGGGAAGCGCCCGAACGTGGTAATGGGTCTTAGCTTACCCGCGCCGCAGAGTTGTCCTGTGTTGATCCGGGTGAAGATTCGTTGGAGTGTGACCGGGTGCGCTTGAATCCTGAGAGCCAACGCACCCTGCGACGGCGCTTCTTACGGTGCCTTCATCAACTCGACACTGATGGTAATGGTGACATCATCACCCACCATCGGGACGTATTCGCCAAGTCCAAACTCGGATCGCTTCAGGGTGGTTGAGGCATCGAGACCCAGCATGGCAACCTTGCGCATGGGGTGCACCGCAGCCTTGTTGAGTTTGGCGTCGAGTGTCACCGGCTTGGTGGTGCCTTTGACGGTGAGGTTGCCGGTGATCTTTGCTGTCGTGTCCGACGTCATCATCACACCGGTAGACTCGAAGGTGATCGCCGGGTGAGCTGCGGTGTTGAACCACTTATCCGAGTTGAGGTGCGCATCAAAGTCCGCGACGCGACTGTCGATGCTCTTGGCATCGATGTTCACCTTGACGGTGCTCTTTGCCGGGTCATCCGCATTGAGGTTCAGATCAACGGTGAACGTATTGAACCCCACCTGCGGGTGCGAGAACCCCATGTGTGAATAGCTGAACGTGACGTAGCCGTGGGTGTTCTCAAGCACATAGGCGCCTGAGGGTGAAGCGACACCGGCGATCACCGATCCGGAAAACAGCACGAGTGCCAAAAAGGCAGATCCAATCCGATTGATCACGAGAGACTCCTGTTGAAGAAGATTGTCGTCGAAGCCTGCCTGCCGAAGGTGGAACTTGCAAGCTGGCACCAGCTTGGTGAGCATTCGTAAAAATCTGCCCGGACCCAAGCACCATGTTTGTTCGAGCCACAGCATCAACATTGACCCTGCTTCTCCTTTTAATCACTGCGCCCGCTCTACAGGCAGCGGAATCCTCCACCTACGATGCGTGCCGCGATCTGATCATGGACTACGCCTACTACCGGGATCACAAGAACCCGGATGCCTATGCGGCGCTCTTCACTGAAGACGCTGAACTGTCGATTCTTGGCGATGTTCGAAAAGGTCGAGACGCCATTCGCCAACGCCTTGCCGAAGTCACCGGCAACACGGTGCACTTGATGTCGACGATCCGCATTACCCAGGTTTCAGAGACCGAGGCGACCGGTGTCAGCTATGTCACCGTGTATGCCATGCCACCCGGCGAAGATCCTCACACCGTCGACGGCTGGGCAGGCATCGGTGAGTACCACGACACGTATCACAAGACCGCTGAGGGCTGGAAGATCGCGAAGCGCTCCCTCGCGATGCGCCTGCGTGATTCCGGTTTCAAACCACCCTCGCAGTAGCTTCAGTCGTTCATGAAGCCTGACAAACGCTCACACGCATCGGCGAAGTCCGTCATGAAGTCTTTCACCACGGTACGTGCGGCAAGACTTTCATTCATGAGACCAACACCCTGGCCGACCCAATAGGTCGCGAGCTGTTTCGCGCCCGCGTCACCCGCCAAGGCAAGCCGATCAATCTTGGTAAGCGCAGGCCCACTGACGAGTCCCTGCAGGGGCATCGGTAACGGGTCAGGCGCATCCTCTGCTTGCCAGGCATCGGTCCACGGTGAACGTAACTGGCGGGTGTATTTGCCGGTGCGGCTGCGTGAACGAACCGTTTGATTGGACCCGGCGGTCAGCATCTTCTCTTTGATGACCGGGTGGGTTTCCGCTTCCTGTGTTGTGAGCCACACTGAACCCGTCCATACCCCTTGTGCACCCATAGCCATACACGCGGCCATCTGCCGTCCGGTCACAATTCCACCCGCGCCGAGTACAGCGATGTTGGGATAGTTCTTCAGCGCGTGCACCACTTCGGGCACTAGCACCATCGTCGCAATTTCGCCGCAGTGGCCACCGGCTTCACCACCCGCCGCGATGACCACGTCAAGACCCATCTCCGCGTGTTTGATCGCATGTTGTTTGCTGCCGGCAAGCGCACCGACGAGTACACCATGTTTGCGTGCGCCTTCCATCATGAACGGTGGAGGCACACCGAGCGCATTCACCACCAGTTTGATGGGGTGTTTAAACGCCGTGTCGAGTTGGGCTGATGCGCCGGATGCACGCAGGTTGTCGCCGAAATTTGCCGCGATCTGCCGATCCCAAAGATCGTGAGTGGGGATACCGTGTTCGGCAAGGATACGTTCGACATAACGTTTGTGCGCTTCAGGAACACGCGCGGCGAGTTCTTCTGGCGTCATTGAACCTGACTGGTCTGCCATGCTGGTCGGCACGATCAGGTCGACGCCATACGGTTTCCCATCGCAGTGAGCATCGATCCAGGACAGTTCTACTTCAAGGGTCTCAGGCGTGTGGCCCACCGCCCCGAGGACACCGAATCCACCGGCCTTGCTGACGGCGGCGACCACTTCACGGCAATGACTGAACGCGAACAGCGGAAATTCAATGCCGAGTTTTTCGCAGATCGGTGACTTCATGGGATTCTCCTCTAAGCGCCTGGATCAGCCGCCTTCGATACGCGGCAGGAAGTGGACTTCACTGGTTGGACCGACCGGTTCCAAAAACGCGTCTTGATAGATCTGACCGTCGATGGCGACCGATGCACGTTCGAGTCGTTCGTGAATGCCGGGGAATTTCTCTTCAACGGCGATGAGCAATTCGCGGTAGTTGGTGACGGCAACCTGCACCTGTCGTACACCTTGGGTGTACGACAGGCAGTTATCGGGGAAATGAACGTGGGCCACTGCGTAATCAGATCAGCGGTCCACGTCGCCGGGCTCAGCCCTTCGCTTCAATCGCGGCGAGAACCCGCGGCGGCGACAGTGGCAGATCAGGCACCAGGAAGCCGACCGCATTTCGCATCGCGTTTGTGCAGGCGGCCAGCGGCGCAATGATGCCGGTCTCGCCGACACCACGCACACCATACGGATGGCTCGGATTCGGCACTTCGATGATCTGGGTATCGATCATCGGCAAGTCCGACGCTACCGGCATGCGGTAGTCGAGGAAGCCGGCATTTTCCATGACGCCGTCCTTGTTGAAGATGTATTCCTCGTTGAGCGCCCAACCGATGCCTTGAGCGGCACCACCTTGGTACTGGCCTTCAACATAGGCCGGGTGAATCGCCTTGCCGGCATCCTGAATCGCGGTGAACGACAAAACGTCGACCTTACCCGTCTCTTGGTCGACCTTCAGATCGACGATATTGCAGGCGAAGCTCGCACCTGCGCCTTGCGCATTGAGCGATGCGCGACCGGAGATTGGGCCACCGGTGCGCGCCGACTTCCCAGCGATCGCTGCGAGCGAGAGCGGCTTGAGGTCCGCATTCACGCCGGGCTTAGGTACGACCTGACCGTCTTTCCACTCCACCTGATCCGCATCGATCCCCCACGTCGCAGCAGCGCGGTTTTTGCACTGAGCAATGACGTCTTCACATGCACGTACAACAGCCATGCCCGTAGCGAAGGTGGTTCGTGAACCCCCCGTCACGTTGCAGAAGCCGGTGCTTTCGGTATCGCCAACCAGCGCACGCACGCGGTCGTAAGAAACACCGAGGGTCTCTGCCGCCATGATGCACATGGACGCCCGCGAACCACCGATGTCAGGGCTGCCTTCAACCACACGCACCGTGCCATCGTCATTGATGTGCACTTCAGCGCTCGACTGCATGCCGACGTTGAACCAGAAACCCACCGCGAAGCCACGACCCGCTCCAGCTGGAACCGGCTTGGTCCAGTTCGGATGACTCTTCGCTGCATTGAGGCATTCTTTGAAACCAATCACCGGGAACTTCGGTCCATACGGTGCCTGCGTGCCTTCGGAGGCTGCATTGACCATGCGCAGATCAATCGGGTCCATACCGATCTTGTGGGCCAGTTCATTCAAAGCCACTTCCATACAGTGCATGGATTGCGGGGCACCCGGCGCACGATAAGCCGCGACCTTGGGTTTGTTGTTGAGGACGTCGAAGGCTTCGACCTTGAAGTTCTCGATGGTGTACGGCGCAAAGATCGCCATCGCGGCGGGACCACACGGTGCACCGGCGAAGGCGCCCGCTTCCATGGCAATCCAGCACTTGGCGGCAGTGATTTTGCCGTTCTTCTTTACACCCACCTTGATGCGGGCGACGGAACCGGAAGTCGGGCCGGTGGCACGGAAGACTTCTTCCCGCGTCATCACCATCTTGATCGGGCGACCGGACTTGCGCGCCAGCAGAATCGCTACGGGCTCGAGATAGACGACCGTCTTGCCACCAAAGCCACCACCGATTTCGGTGGCGATAAAGCGCAGATCAGAAAGCGTGCAACCGAGAATCTTCGCCGTCTGCGCGCGGGTATCGAAGTGACCCTGCGTGCACAGCCACACGGTGGCTTGTCCTGCTTCGTTGATCGTCGCTGTGCAAGCGTGCGGCTCGATATAACCCTGATGCGCCATCGGAATACGGTGTTCACTCTCGTGAATGAGGTCCGCCCGCGCGAATCCCTCATCAAGGTTGCCACGTGCCAGAGTCATCACCGAAGCGATGTTGCTCGGCTTGGTCGCCTTCTCAGGCAAACCCTTGGTGAAACAGTGTTCGTTGAGTAGCGGTGCGTCCGGCTTCATGGCATCGAGCACATCGAGTACCACCGGCAGCTTTTCATATTCGACCTTGATCGCAGCCAGCGCGGCTTCTGCGATGGATTGGGATTTCGCAGCTACCGCGGCGATGGCATGGCCGTGATAAAGCACCTTGCCCCGAGCCATGACGTTCTGCGCCACATCGGCAACATCACCACCACCTTCACCCCCAATCTCGCCACCTTCGGCTTGCGGGAAGTCGTCACCGGTGACAACCGCGAATACACCGGGGATCTTCATCGCCGCCGAAGTGTCGATGGACTTGATGAGCGCATGAGCCACGGTGCTGCGCAGCACACGGCCATAGATCATGTTCGGCAGGTTAATGTCGGCGCCGTACTGGGCGCGCCCCGTGACTTTGTCAGCCCCGTCCGGACGGACCGGTCTTGAACCCACAACTTTATAATCGACGGCTTCTGCCACGCTGGTTCTCCTCGTCTTTAAGTCAGAAATTCTGATCGCCGGTTTTTCAACCTTTCTTACAACCTTTTGGGGCTCTGGTGCGTCTAACCGGCCGGATGGGGCAGAATCATAACCGTTCTAACGCAGGGAAAGTCACCTGCGGACATTTTGAAATCTGACCCCAAGGAGCCATTCATGTCGCGCATGTCACTCGCCTACGAAGGCAAGGTCGCGGTTCTCAAGTTCAACCATCCCGAAGTCATGAACGCCGTCGGCAAACAGATGATCGGCGACCTCGCCGAATGTGTCGCCGATATCCGCGCCAGCGGCGCCCGCTGCCTCCTGCTTTCCGGCGAGGGCCGGGGCTTTTGCGCCGGAGCGAACCTTCAGGACGATGCCCCGACCGATGGCAAACAACGCTCTTCAGGTTCCGGGCTGCGCGCCAGCTATCACCCGATTTTGCTCGCTATAAAAGACCTGCCGATGCCGATGGTCAGCGCAGTCAATGGTGCCGCGGCCGGTGTGGGGATGAGCTTCGCGCTTATGGCCGACATCGTGTGTGCGTCCAAGAACGCCTTCTTCCTCCAAGCCTTCGCCCGTATCGGTCTCGTACCCGATGGTGGTTCGACCTTCATCCTGCCGCGGCTTGCCGGTTGGGGCCGGGCCCTCGAACTTTCGATGCTCGCAGAGCGACTCTCTGCGGAGACCGCGCATCAGTGGGGTCTCGTGAATCGGGTTTATGACGATCCGGCGGCGCTCATGAAAGGTGCCATGGAGATCGCGCAGCGTCTGGCCAATGGACCGAAGTCTATAAGCCTGATCCGCAAGCTATACTGGCAATCGTGGAATAACTCTTACGAGCAGCAGCTGGAGCTTGAAGCACAAATGCAGGACATCGCGGGCAGTTCCACGGATTTCCGCGAAGGTGTGGCAGCGTTTCTGGAAAAACGGGACGCCAGCTTTACTGGTAGTTAACTAAAGGAAGGTCTGATTAATCAGACCTTCCTGCGTGGTGCATGGAAGCACCACCACTTTCCATGCGTGTGGCGCGTGCCTAGCACGCGCATTCACGGGCGAAGCCCGTGTAAACGCAGGGAAAGTGCGAGGAATCCGAAGGATTCCGACCTGATCAATTCGCAGGAGCGAATTGATCAGAGTTACCTAAAGGCGACATCGCCCGGGAGAGAGCCATCGTGACCATGACCCGTATAGCTGTTTACATTGGTTTGGGCCTCATGGTGCTTGGCTCTCTCTTCATTGCCATGTATGCCTTCCTGTTTCAAGCTGGGCTCTCCGGTAGCCCTGACTTCCAGGCGCGTTTCGACACGAAGCCGGTGTTCGCAGCGATGCACGTGGTCGGTGCAGGCATCGCGCTCCTCATCGGCCCCCTCCAGTTCATCGCTGGCATCCGCACGAGATACCCAGCCTTCCATCGAACGATCGGAAAGATCTATGTCGCGATGATTTTTATCGCCGGCATCGGTGGCATTGCGCTTGCAGTGATGGCCCATGGTGGGCTCGTCGCACGGGTCGGTTTCTTGATGCTGGACGTGCTCTGGATCTATTCCATCATCCGCGCCTGGAGCGCGATTCGGGCACGTCACTTCGTCACCCATCAGCAGTGGATGATGCGCAACTTCTCCCTCACCTTTGGTGCGGTGATGCTGCGCGTGTGGCTCGGGGTCGGCTTTGCGATGGGGTATTCCTTCGACGAGGGATACCCACTCGTGGCCTGGCTCGCGTGGGTCCCCAACCTGATCCTGGTGGAATGGTATCTGGCACACAAAGCCGATCGCGTGCGCGACTCGAAGGCGCCGACGGCTTCAACTTCAGGCTGACGTCGCGCTGAAGTCACTCAACGATGATCGTTTTCTCGCCAACGATCAGCCGAAATATCCCCAAATCAACACCCCCGCAGCGACGATCAAAACACCAAACGAACCTAAGGTGCCGATCAGTCGAGGCAGCCGATTCACGTCGTTAGCACGGATCCCGAAGGGATGAATCAGTCGCGACACCAACAACACCCCGCCGAGCGAATGCAACAACGTCGATGAGCCACCGTTGATTTCTAACAGTGCCATGAGAATGAGCGCAAAAGGGACGTACTCCACCAGATTGGCATGACGGCGCATCGCCTCTAGAAGTTCCGCATCACCCCCATCACCGAGCGAGATGGTTTTCTTTCTGGCGCGCGTCGCGCCGACCAGACCTGCGAGCACAAGGCTGAGTAATACAAGCAGGGCTGCGTAGAGTCCCGTAATCATGACTGTCATTTCTTGTTTCCTCGTTTGATGGTTGAAAAGTCATGCGACGTTGAATCGCCGGATGAACACTCGAGAAGGCGTTTTCGCAACAACTCCCGCTCAGCAGGATGAGGGGCTTCATCTAAG
Organism: Gammaproteobacteria bacterium; assembly: GCA_005799745.1. GTDB lineage: Bacteria > Pseudomonadota > Gammaproteobacteria > Pseudomonadales > Azotimanducaceae > SYFY01. Next base: position 4,851 of record SYFY01000166.1, on the reverse strand, counting down.
GCACGCTGCAATCGAATTCGACCCGCCTCGTAATTGCCGTTGCGTCGCTCGAGTTCGCCAAAGGCAGCGTCCCAAAGGTAGTACCGTTGCAACCACGGAGGTGGATCCACAGATTGCAGAATCGCAAGCCCTGCCTCGGGTCCTTTCCAGGCCGCTGTGGCAATGGCGCGATTCATCGTGTGGAGGGGAGACGGTGCTATTTTTTCGAGTACTTCATACTCGCGCACGATCAGTCCCCACTCCGTTTCGGCGTAAGTAGGTGCTTTGCAGTGCAACCAGGCGATGTACGCTTCTGCGTGATATTTCGAATAGGTTTCGCCGCGTCCCGAACGTTGCAAAGCACGAAACCCCTGTGTGATCTGCGCACGATTCCACCGCGAGCGGTCTTGGTCTTCGAGCAATAGCAGCGCGCCATCGTCAGCCAGGCGCGCGTCAAACCGCGCCGCTTGAAACAGCATCAAGGCAAGCAACGCATCGGCTTCCGGTAGGGCATGTTCGGGATGCGTAGCAAGTAGCCCACAGAGACGAATCGCTTCGTCACACAGTTCGCGGCGGATCAACCGTTCGGGCTGAGCGGATAGATAACCCTCGTTAAACAAGAGATAGATGATCTGCAAGACGCCTTCCTTGCGATCAAGCAACTGTTCAATCGGCGGCACCTCGAAGACTCGAGCATGTTCTTGCAGTTTTGACCGCGCCCGCTCGAGACGCTTTTGAATATTCGCTTCGCTGGTGAACAGCCGTCGTGCAATTTCGCGGGTGGAAAATCCACACATTACTTTGAGCGCGAAGACCAACTGGCTTTCGATGACGATGTTAGGGTCGGCACACACGAACAATATACGTAACTCATCATCCGCGATCTCGCCATCAAACGTCTGACTCGCAGTAACGGCATCTTCTTCCGCGAGAATTTCAGGCGGATGATCGTCAGCATCCAACGACACCGCCCGATGAATCGTTCGACGTAGCTCATCGATGCCATGGTTGGTCGCCACACGATACAACCAAGCGAGCGGTTGATCGGGCTGTCCGTGGTGTGCCCACGCTTGGGTGGCGGCGAGAAACGCCGCAGACACTGCATCTTCAATGAGCGCTGTGCGGTGGAATCCAAACTGACGCGAGAGCCGAGCGACCAACGTTCGATAAGCCTCTCGAAACTGCAGGTCGACTCCTCGTCGATCGTTGTTCACTGAGGACTCCAAGGCAGGCTTCAGTAACCCACCTGCTCGCGAATCTCAACACTGGCTCCAGGCATCATCAACGCCGGACAGGCCTTGGAGATTTCTACCGCTCTTTCGAGACTCTCGGTCTCGATAAAACTAAAACCGCCGATGACTTCCTTCGCTTCGATGTAGGGTCCATCGGTCGTACTGGTCGGTCTGACGACTGTGCCATTCGGCTTCAATCCATCTCCCATGTTGACGGTTTCGCTCTGAAACTGGTCTCTCCACGCCATCCATGCAGCAAGGATTGTCTGCATCTCAGACGGGGACGGCATTTCAGCAGCGGATGCATCGTGGCGAAAGACGAGAAGGTACTTTTGAACGGACATGACCAGGCTCGTTAAAGTGGCTGACTACACCGGCGGTATGAGCGCTTGCTCTGCCTACCGCTTACTTTGCGTAGTGACGGATTGGACCTGTCTGTTCCGACACTGTTTAAAGAAATAAAACAAGATACGTCATCAGAAGCGAGCGACACCACAAGCGCGATCTCCTGTCTTGTTCCGTGCCACTGTGGGGGGAAGCGTCGCAGCAACCGCGTGAAACTGGCATTCGAATACTGAGCCATGCGAAAGTTCTCGCACCGTGAGTCGCCGTTTTGCAACAACTCTCCCAGTTTTATCCGGACATCGCGAATGCACACACCACTGACTTTGCCAGGTCACCACGAATACCTGTCAGATGGCTGGCTGGACGAAGCGCTCGCCTTCACGTCACGAGAAGTCCAGCGGCGTGGATTCCACCTCGCACCTTGCAGCATCAGCGTTTGTTTGGAAAACGCACCTCCGCACCTCGGGTTCGCCAATAATCTCGCATCCTGGACACTTCGCTTCTCAGGTCAAGAGGTACGTGTACAACGCGCCTTCGATCCCTCAGCAACTCAAGTGATTGAAGGCGACTATCAAGCAGCCCTCACCCAAGCCCAACACATCGGCGCGCTGATCCCCGGATTTGTAGACAGTTGCAACCAAGAACTTACTCACCTCTTTGGTCGAGACGCACTTCGAGTTAAAGGGGAAGTTCCGCACACCAGCGTACGCGAGCTGTTGGCGCTCCTGCATGACCACATGGGCCGGCGAACAGTTGAAAATCCGGATCTGGAACATCGCGCGAATCGGCTGGGGATCGCCCATAAAGTGCGTGAAATGGAAGAACAGGGTTTCACCATTCTGGAACGCGCCATCACCCCGGAGTTCGCTGATGAGGTACGTGCTGCGACGTTGGGCGCTTTGTTACCTCATAACGCTGTACAACTGCAGTGGATGCTCTATCACGGTCGAGCCTTTGAGCGGCTCGTGCAAAACCCGAGACTCATGACCCTGATCGACGTGTCTCTGGGGCGCGGCGCAGTGATTGCAAGCCTGTCGTCCATCCGAAAAGGTACCGGACCCGGCTTTATTCCGCTGCACAGCGACTATTCGATGGTGCCTGAGCCTTACCCGGAGTTCGCCATGACGGGTGTAGGGGTTTGGGCTTTGGAAGACTGGACGCTCCGCAGTGGCCCGACATGGATCGTGCCGCGTTCGCACCTTTGGCGGCGGGGCCCGCAACCGGGCGAAAACGTGGAAGGTGGCATTCCGATCGAAATGCCTAAAGGATCCGTGGTGTTCTTCACCCATGGCGTGTGGCATTGGCAGGGCGATCGCACTGACCCCGGTGAGCGAGTCACCCTACACACCCACTTCAATCGCGGCATCCTCCGTGGCCTCGAACCGAAAAAGATCGACGTCCAGATGTTGCATCGAAACGCACCTCGCCTCGGCGAAATGCTCGGCGAAGACGACTGGTTCGACAAACTCACAGCAGAAGGACGCGATCACACGCGCGCCGCATACATGCCCCGTTTGCATCACTTCAGTGAACGCGCCAAGGCGAGGCTCATGGAAGCGACGAGCTGAAGTATCATCATATGCGTTCCATCACACGAATCAGCACCAATCACGATCTCGCGCGCATCGTTGACGACATCAACCAGGCATCCTGGGACGACGATGACGTCTCCACCTACGATGTCGCATCTCTGACGGCCTTTCTCACCAGGGAAGACACCCTTTTTATCACCTGTTACGCCGTCACCGCTGAGCGATCGGTGCTACAGGGAATGTGTTCCGGTCGTCTGGAATACAAGCCCTATGGCGGCGAACGCTGGCTCTACATCGACGAGGTGGACGTCTGCACTGACCGGCGTCGCAAAGGGGTGGGCTCAGCAATGATGCGTTGGCTCCTTGCGTTTGCCCGAGAAGCGGGCTGTCAAGACGTGTGGCTGGCGACCGAACAGGACAACGACGCCGCGAATGGCCTCTATCGCGCGCTTAAACCCGACGACATCGGGGATGTCGTCGGCTATGGTCGGGACATAAATCGCTAAAACTCAAGGGGCGATGACCACCTCTTCCTGTGCAAGGAAGAGCAGCACTGTGCCGGGTTCCGCAAAATTCTTCGCGTCGTTCGACTGATCTTCTGTCATCTGCCGTGACTTCATCGCCGCTCGAGCTGTGGCGACATCGGACCACCAGATTTCGGTGATGCCATCAAAGGGCGGCTCAGCAATGGAATAAAGGTATGGCATCGGATGGCACTGGATGTAGGCGGATGCGCCTTCGGTCAACGCTGCAATCGGTCCGTGCCGATGCCACCAGTGATTCTGGAAATCCTCCACCCGTTGACCTTTCTTCTTGCCAAACGGGAACACTCCCTTGATGCCTGAACCACGGCGGAATGACGGCATCAACATGACCGACCGTTCCAACCCTACTGATCGCCGAGCAACACTTGCCCCGTCCGAAATCAATCCCTGAAGGGGATAACCCGCCTTGCAGGCGATATGCGCGAGTTCCGGGGTGTCGAACCAAAGCTCAGCTACGCCAGAAAACGCCGGTGCCGCATCACCAATCTGGTCCACCGTCGCTCTGGTCTGCACAAACCCTCGTACAGCCGGGTGCAAACGTTTTATGTGTCTTGCCGCCGCTTCACCGGTATGAACGAACGGTGCAGTAGCATCAAGAAAAAAGGACGTCCTGAACATGTAAATCCTCCCCTCTGTTCAATAAATGACTGTTGCCTAGTATCACCCGTGTGACGATGATCGTCAGCTGGAGACAACGCTGACACCAGCTCTGACACCCGCACTGCCACCGGTGCTACCCGAGGAGAGACCCGAATGAGCGAAGCCGCCAACCTGCCGCTGGAATCCATCGATGTCAGCGACCCGAAGTTATTCGGCGACGACACATGGGGTCCAATCTTTGCGCGCTTGCGCCGCGAAGACCCGGTGCACTATTGCGCGCAAAGTCCGGTGGGTGCGTATTGGTCCGTCACCCGCTTCCAGGACATCAAGACCGTTGATACGAGTCACGATGTTTATTCATCGGAAGCCAAGGGCATCACCATCGCGGAAGTCGACGTCGAGCCCGGTCTCTTGCAGCTCGACAATTTCATCGCCATGGACCAGCCCAAACACGACCAGCAGCGTAAGGTCGTCGCGCCATCCGTCGCACCCACGAACTTACGTAACCTCGAACCCCTGATCCGTGAGCGTGTCGCCGACATCCTCGACAACCTGCCCGTGGGTGAACCCATTAACTGGGTACAGGAAGTTTCCGTCGAACTCACCGCGCGCATGCTC
>SYFY01000165.1 GCA_005799745.1 Gammaproteobacteria bacterium | reverse complement strand
CATTCAGGAATTCATGATCCAGCCAGTGTCGATGACCAGTTTTCGCGAAGCGCTGCGTTGTGGTGCGGAAGTGTTCCATGCGCTCAAGGCCGTACTCAGCACGCGCGGTTTGGCAACTGCAGTCGGTGATGAAGGTGGATTTGCGCCCAATTTGAGTTCCAACGCTGAAGCGCTTGAGGTGATCGGAGAGGCCGTCGCGAAGGCCGGGTATGTCCTGGGTAAAGACGTCACCTTGGCGCTGGACTGTGCAGCATCCGAGTTCTACGCCGACGGGCAATATAACCTGCACGGCGAGAGCCGCTCCTTCACCAGTGCGGGCTTTGCTGAATACCTCGCTGATCTCACGCGCAAGCACCCGATCGTCTCCATCGAAGACGGCATGGACGAAAGTGATTGGGAAGGTTGGGCTGCATTGACCAAGTTGGTGGGTAAATCGGTGCAGCTCGTGGGTGATGACCTCTTCGTTACCAATACGAAGATTCTTAAACGTGGTATCGACACCGGAATTGCCAACTCGATCCTCATCAAACTGAATCAGATCGGCACACTCACGGAGACACTCGACGCCATTCGGATGGCTCAGAAGGCGGGCTATACAGCCGTTGTTTCCCATCGCAGTGGCGAGACAGAAGATGTCACGATCGCTGATCTCGCGGTTGGAACTGGCGCGGGTCAAATCAAGACAGGATCGCTCTGCCGCAGTGATCGTGTGGCCAAGTACAATCAGTTGCTGAGAATTGAAGAGATGTTAGGAGCGGATGCGATTTATCGTGGACGCATGGAGTTTGCGCGCTGACGAGCAATGAAGCTCCTTTGGGAGTAACGATCTAAAGAATGCGGGCTACCTGAACGACAACGGGTCAGGTCCTGAAGTTCACATGGATTTGCGCGGGATGAAACAGGAATCATCTATGCAGCTATCAGCATTACCCGATGCCGAGGCAAGATCATGAAAGTGATCGTTGCGATTGCTCTCGTGATCATTGCCTCGTTGCAATACAAAGCTTGGTTTTCCGACGTCGGCTATCGGGCGGCGCGTACGCTCGAGGTCGAACTTCAAGCTCAGAAAGAGAAAACGGCCGAGCTTGCGTCAAGTAACACGGTGCTTGCGGCCGAGGTAGTCGCGCTCAATAGCGGCACCGAGGTGTTTGAAGCCCGCGCTCGATTGGTTCTCGGGATGGTTCGCCAGGATGAGGTGTTTGTGTTGGTCGGTAACTCGGCGCGCTAATGCCTCCACCTGAGTTGTTCTTACCTGCGCCTCAACTCCCTCGCGTTGCCGCCCTCCTTCGGGTACTCGTTGAAGATTTCGAAGTTCTCGAGCTGCTGGCGCCGACTGCGCCTTTTTCCGGGGCACATCGTTGGCTCCAAATCCGCAAAACGGGAATCAGCACACCGGCCGCCGCCCGGCGGATAGCTGCTCTGCTTGGGTGTGAGGTTCGTGACATCGGTTATGCCGGCCTTAAAGATGAGCGGTCCGTATCAGAGCAGTGGTTCAGCGTTCCGGCGCCGGAGGAAGTACAGCTTTCCTTCCCTGCAGCGGCGGATCTGATATTGCTTCAGCAAGTATCACAACCTCGCAAACTGCGTCGCGGCACCCATCAAGGCAACCGCTTTCGCCTCCGCCTCAAAAAGGTCAGCGATCGGATTAAGATTCCCTCCGAGTGGACGTTTCCAAACTACTTCGGTGCACGCAGGTTTGGTGTCGACAACGTGGAGCGGGCCGAAGACTGGCTTAGGCACCGCAGGAAACGTCGGATCAGTCCATTCAAGCAAGGTATTTACCTCTCAGTTCTGCGTTCGCTTTTGTTCAATGACGTGATCGCTGCCAGGGTTCGGGCAGGCAACTGGGTGTCGGTATTGCCAGGTGACGTCGTCGACGACCAAGGGCTCCCAACGGGACCACTCTGGGGCAGGGGGCGCAGTGCAACCCAGGGAGAAGCCGCAGAACTCGAATCCAACGCGCTGCAGCACCACCGCGAAATCTGCGAAGGGCTTGAGTTTGCGGGTCTCGATCAAGCTCGGCGCGGGCTGGTGGGTATTGCACGCGATGTGGTATCTGAGTGGTTGCCGAATGAGTTGCGCCTGGAGTTCACTCTGGCCAAGGGTTGTTATGCCACGGTCGCGCTGGCGATGTTGTTTGATGTTTGTGACGCTGCTGACCGATGAATCGCGATACAGAAGGTATCGGCATGACCTCGAAGCGAACGCGTGATCGACTGATTGCGCGGTTACGCGAGCGCGGGATCGTGCATGAAGGTGTCCTCGAGTCCATCGGCAATGTACCTCGCCATCTGTTTGTCGATGAGGCGCTCGCGCATCGAGCCTACGAAGATACGGCCTTGCCCGTCGGACACGGTCAGACCATTTCACAGCCCTATGTGGTTGCCCTGATGACCCAGACGTTGCTCGCGCGGCACCCGAGGCATGTGCTCGAAGTGGGTACGGGAACCGGGTATCAAACCGCGGTACTCGCGCCGCTCGTGCACCGGTTGCTCACGGTTGAACGAATCGAAGCGCTGCTGGCCCGCGCGCAACAACGAATGCGAGGCCTGCGGCTCGACAATATTCGATATCGACTCGGTGACGGTTATCAGGGTTGGTCTGCAGAAAGCCCGTTCGACGCAATTCTTGTTGCCGCCGCACCGCCTGAAGTACCTGAAATTCTTCTGCAGCAACTCGCTGACAACGGCCGCATGGTCTTACCCGTCGGCGGAGACGACGTGCAGGAACTGCGGGTCATTGATCGCCACGGGGACGACTTTGTCACTGAAATGGTTGAGTACGTCCGCTTTGTACCGTTACTCAAGGGCGTGCGTCAGATCGGACGGAGTGGCGCAGATGACTAGCAGAAAAGAGACTCATCCCTTTGGTTGCGCTCCGATCGCTTGCAGACAAGTGAACTCACGCGTGGCCGGAAAAGAGTGTGTGCCGCCGGCGGGAGCGTGGTCGCTGCTCGTGGTGATGCTCTTGGTGAGCGCGTGCGCCGAGCGGGGGCGACCGGTGGTGGTTGACCAAGCGCACCGAAAAGACCCGGTGCTTGTTGTTCGCGATGGCGATGTCCGCACGCTTGGCCGCAAGTCCACTGCAAAGCCCAGGGGCGGTTATGTCGTGGCTCAGGGCGATACGCTGTATCGCATCGCTTGGCGATTTGGTAGCACGGTAGAGCAGATCGCCATACTCAATAGTCTGAAGCCTCCGTATACGATCTACCGTGGCCAATCACTTCGGGTCACCGGAAGTGTTGGATCTAACGAACCCGTCACACCGCCACAGCTGCAATCTCCCGCTCAAGGCAAAGCTCAAGCGATACCGCCGACCGGACCGACCAACTGGCAGTGGCCAGTGCGGATCGCACCAGCTCGGGAATTCGGCAAAGGCAACAAGGGCCTCGACTTCGACCTGGCGCGATCTACCCAGGTGCGCGCCGCAGGGAGTGGGGTGGTCGTGTATTCCGGTGTTGGACTCGGTGGTTATCAAAGCCTCGTCATCATTCGCCACAACGGTGGGTACTTAAGCGCCTACAGCCTGAACTGTGCGGTTGTTCGCAAAGAAGGTGACGTGCTTAAAGGCGGCGACGTCATCGCCGACATAAATGACAGTGGGCGTGCCGCCCGATTTCACTTCGAAATTCGCAAGGATGGCGAACCGGTCGGTCCACGCACGCTGCTGAGGTAGCGCAACACGGAAGCCTCGCAGGCTGTTTGCACGGATGTGAACGGCAGCGGGCATTCCGGATGCGTTTGTGCCGAATGCCACGACAGGGATGATCATTGGCAAACGAAGAACCCGCGCGATCCACGCCGGAGCTATCCGGCAAGGTGGAAACTCCGCAGTCGAGTGATGCTCACGAGTCGATCGCCTTGTACCTGGCAGAAATCGGCCGAGCCGCGCTGTTAACTGCTGAAGAAGAAGTCGAACTTGGGCGTCGGATCCTCGCTGGTGATGGTGCGGCGCGCAAACGAATGATCGAAAGCAATTTGCGCTTGGTCGTGAGCATCGGGCGCCGTTACCTGCATCGGGGATTGCCGCTTGCCGACTTGGTCGAAGAAGGCAACCTTGGACTGATGCACGCCGTGGAAAAGTTCGATCCTGAGCGTGGCTTTCGATTTCCAACGTACGCGAGCTGGTGGATTCGTCAGTCGATGGAGCGCGCCATCATGAATCAGGCGCGCACGATCCGATTGCCGGTGCACGTGGGGAAGGAACTGGGACTTTACCTGCGGGCAGCGCGCGAGCTGTCACAGAAGCTCGACAGGGAACCCACCGTTCAAGACATTGCAGGATTGACCGAACTTAGCGCCGAGGGCGTCAGGCGACTACAAGTGTTTTCTGAACGGGTTGAGTCGCTCGATATCGGCATTGGCGACGATCGCACGCTCATGGATACGGTGGCTGATCCTGAGGCGCAAAATCCGCTGTCCCAGGTGTCTGGCGAAGATCTCCATTCACGGCTCCAGGCAATGCTCGGAGAGCTGTCAGCGAAGCAGCGAGAGGTGCTGGTCAGGAGATTTGGTCTGGGTGACAACGAAGCCGCGTCACTTGAGGATGTCGGCAGCGCGATCGGCTTGACGCGTGAGCGCGTGCGACAGATTCAAGAAGAAGCCCTACGCCGGCTGAAACGAATTTTTGTTGACCTCGGACTCGACCTGTCGGACACGCTCGGCTGACCCAGCGGGTGCCCTGCCAGCCGGTGAAGTCCAGTTCGGTGTTTAGCTGCCTTCGGCCTTAGCCCTGATCTTAGCCCCCTTCGATCATGGCACGTTTGCCAGCCTTGCCATTCCAGGACTCGGCATCGGGTAGCGCGTCTTTCTTTTCCGTGATGTTCGGCCACATTTCCGCGTATTTCGCGTTCAGCTCCTGGAACACCTTCTGGTCGGCGGGTAGTTCGTCTTCGGAGTAGATCGCGTTGACTGGGCACTCAGGCTCGCAGAGAGCGCAATCAATACATTCGTCGGGGTGAATGACCAGCATGTTGGGACCT
>SYFY01000164.1 GCA_005799745.1 Gammaproteobacteria bacterium | reverse complement strand
TGCTCAACTACATCGTGCCCGATCATGTGCACGTGCTCGCTGCAGGGCGCATCGTGGAATCCGGTGATCGCACGCTGGCGCTACGCCTTGAAGCCGAAGGGTACGCAGGCATCGAATCGGCATCATGAGCGTGCTCGTACAGGCGACGTCGCCTGCTAAGCCTCAATTGGAAGCGTTGGTGAATTCGCCAATGCACTTATCCGTCGTTAGGGAAAACTGGAAATACACGTCAGTCGCTCGGTCTCTGGCGCTTTTCGAGCATGAAGCGACCGCCGCAGAAACCGTTGTGGCAGGTACTGATCAACATGGTGTTATGGTCGACGTGGCGACTGCACCTACTGACGCGCAAATGCGTGCGCTGATCGAACGCGCCTCACGCTGCCCTCCCTCCGCACGCGCGCTACTCGACGCGACATCGGTAGACCGGCTTGTGATCAGCGGCACGTTGACCAATCCGCTGCAAGTGATGCGGACGAATGCTCGTAGACCCTTGATCATCGAACTTACCGCGAACTGTGCAGCTACGCTCGACGACCTCGCAGAGGATTCTCCTACCGGATGGATTCATGTCCACGTCGGACCAGGCGCCTTACTCGATTACAGCCGACTTCGTTCCCAGCGCAGCACCAGTGATTGGCAACGCTTGGTCATTGTCCTGGAGCGCGACGCGACGTTGCGGATCAACCACTACGCAACTGGCGCGGCGCTGCGCAGGCTCGATGCGTTGATCGTGCTCACCGGTGAAGGTGCAAACGTCGATCTTTCGGGGTGTTGGACCGCTTCCGCTAAGGAGAAACTCGATCAACAGTGGCATGTGGAACATCGTGCACCACATACCACCAGCCGTCAGGTCCATCACGGAATTGGTGACGGCGATGCCACTACAACGTTTCGCGGCCGGATTTATATTGGTGCCGATTGCCGTCAGGCGAACGCCGACCTCATCAATCGTAACCTCGCGCTGTCTGCATCCGCGACCTGCAATACCAAACCGGAACTTGAAATCCACAACGACGATGTGCGCTGCAGCCATGGTGCAACCGTCGGTCAATTACCTGAAGACAGTGTGTTTTACCTGCGCTCCCGTGGATTTGATGCAGAAACAGCAAAACGAACACTTGCCGCAGGGTTCATTCGCAGCGCCATACGCGGCTCACTCGCATCCGCAGCGCGTATCGCACTGACAGGGGCCGATGATGCGTGAAGCGTCGATCCGGGGTGACTTCCCTGCGCTTGCACAGTCTGTCCATGGCAAGCCCTTGGTATATCTCGACAATGCGGCAACTACGCAGAAGCCACTCGCCGTGCTCGATGCCATGCAGCGTTATTACCTGCAAGACAATGCCAATGTGCACAGGGCTGCTCACACCCTTGCAGCGCGTGCTACTGAAGCAATGGAGTCTGCACGTTCCAAGGTCGCTGCGCTGTTGAATGCCGGGGCGAGTGACCTGATCGTTTTCACCCGCGGTACGACGGAATCGATCAATCTGATCGCCTCGGGAATCGAACATCAACTACGTTCCGGTGACCGGATTCTGGTTACCGCCCTTGAACACCACAGCAACTTCGTTCCGTGGCAGCAGTGTGCGCTGCGTTCCGGTGCGAAGGTCGATGTGGTACGCGTGACTCCAGAGGGTGAAATTGATCACGACGATTTCGCCGCAAAACTCTTTCCTGAAACACGCATCGTCGCCTTCGCCCACGTTTCAAACGCGCTCGGCACCATTCATCCCGTGAACGAACTTGTTTCCACCATCCGCTCGCGATGTGGAGCCCGAATCGTGATAGACGGCGCTCAGGCGATCCTGCACCTACCTGTAGATGTTCGTGCTCTCGATATCGACTTCTATGCCTTTTCATCGCACAAGATGTTCGGCCCCACGGGTATGGGTGTGCTCTACGGACGACGAGAGGCACTCGATTCGCTTCGCCCTTCCCAGTACGGCGGCGAGATGATCGAACACGTGACGATGGAAGCCTCCACGTTCAACGTTCTTCCCTTCCGATTCGAAGCCGGCACACCCAACATCGCCGGCGCTGTCGGACTGGGCGCAGCGGTAGACTATCTCAGCAGCATTCCACGCGACGCCTTGCTGCTGCAGGAAGAGAAGCTCATCGGCCAGGCCATCGCCGCCCTCACGGCGATGAACGGTATTCGCCTCGTCGGCAGGCCAAAAGAGCGACTGAGTGTCGTCTCCTTTCTGGTGGAAGGCGCGAGCGCCCACGATGTCGGCACCTTGCTCGACCAGCAGGGTATTGCAGTTCGCACGGGACACCAATGCACCATGCCGTTAATGCAGTCCCTCGGGATCAGCGGCACGGTTCGGGCGTCATTCAGCCTGTACAATGACACCACCGACGTCGAACGCTTCGTACAGGCGATGCACAAAACGCTCACTTTTTTATGAAGTGTAACCAGACGTTGGAACAACACGGTGCCTTCATCAGCAAATGCAGGCCCATGAGGAGGTCAGCCACATGTCGATAGCCACCTTTGATCCGAAAACAGACGATCCGAAAACAGACGGTCCAAAAACAGACGATCCAAACGCTGGTCGAATCGATCCGGCTTCGCTCGCTATTCTTGTCACCGATGGCGCGGCCAGGCACCTGCTCACACAAATGCGTAATCAGGGGAAAAAATTCCTTCGACTGGGTGTGAAAGAAAGCGGCTGCAATGGCTACAGCTACTACCTCGACTATCTCGACGCACCCGCGGAAAATGATCTGACTCTCAAGATCACTGCAGAACTCGCCATTCATGTAGCAGCTGCTGATGCTGCGATGGTCAAAGGCACCCAGGTCGACTACGTGCGTGACGGACTTAACGCCACGCTGCAATTCAAGAACGCTACCGCCACCGGTTACTGTGGCTGCGGCGAGAGTTTTTCACTGGCCAGCTGAGACCTTCGTGGAACGCCGGATCGTCAATCTGAACCGCACCGTCAAGGCGCGTCTTGTGCCGACGGGTGATCTGATCACCATTCCGGGTGGTTCATTCGTGACGTTGACCCAGGATCTCGGCGGTACGTTTACCGTTGTCCATCAAAGCAACATGGCTCGTATCGACGGTGAAGATGCCGATGCACTGGGGTTTTCGCCGGTGCTGCTCGAATTCACCCCACCCGCAGATGGTCACGTCGATCCCGATCAAGTTCAGGAAGCACTGCATTCAGTCTTCGATCCCGAGATTCCGGTGAACATCGTCGATCTCGGACTCGTCTACGATACCCGCATCGAGGACGGGGCCGTCAACATCACGATGACCTTAACGGCGGCAGGTTGTGGCATGGGTCCTGTGCTGGTCCACGAGGTGAAAACGCGCGTGCGACGTGTGCCTTTCGTTACCGACGTCATAGTAGATCTTGTCTTCGACCCCCCCTGGTCGCGGGAACGCATGTCTGAAGAAGCTCAACTTGAGCTTGGCCTCTTTTGAGCATGGCCGGATTTGCGCTCACACCGCCTCCTGCAACCCTTGAGGAAATTCGCGACGCGTTCAGCTTTTTTGAAGGGTGGGAAGACAAATACCGATTTCTCATCGACCTTGGCAAATCCCTGACGGATTTGCCGGAAGAATTCAAAGCTGAAGCGAATCTGGTGCGAGGCTGTCAGAGCCAGGTTTGGCTTGTGAGCCACTTTGAACCCTTGTCAGGTCGGCTTGAATTCGGTCTAGACAGTGACGCCCACATCGTGCGTGGACTTGTTGCGATCGTGCTCGCGGCTTATCAGAACCGTTTGCCGGCCGAGATTGTGGCGTTTGATATCGAAGGTCTGTTCGCGGAACTCGACCTTCTGCCCCATCTCTCGGCGTCGCGTGGCAACGGGCTGCGAGCGATGGTCAATAAAGTCGTGGCTCTCGCCCGAAACCACCTCTAGATAAGTCACTTCTAGATAAGTCACCTCGAGCATATGACTCTACACGGCCGCTGCGACCGGAGAGCAGTGCCCGCAAGCGATCTTCTTCTGTTGGCATGGCCGCCGGTGTTAGACGCGCCCCACCCAATGGCGCATTGACATGCGCTTGCGCAACTTCATCAAATCGCTCTTCTGCCACCCGTGCACCCGCACTCTCGGACAACACCTGCTCACGGTTAGCCGCTGTGGTGATCAAGGTTTGCGGTTGCTGCTGCTCTAACCGCTCTTCTGTGGTTGAAGCTGCGACCGGCGGTCGAGATTGTGCGTTCTGGAGCGGCTGATTCCTGGTGTATTGTGCGGGAGGCATTGCAACGCTTCGGGCCTTGATCGGCACTGACGTCGGACGTGATGCATCCATCGTCGCCTGCCAGGCTATCTGCAGGTTTTTCTGTCGTTGCCAGAGCATGCCGAAAGCTGCCGATGTCGCCATTAGCAGAAGCACCCCTATCGCCATCGTCAAACGAATGACATCAAGCTCGCTCATCAATGTGATCTCCATCGTTTAAATGTGGGTTTGAACTTGTCCGCTCTTCTTCGGCACTTTGCTGATCGGCGTTTTTTTGCAGGACCTGCTGCCTATTCTGAAGTCGTTGTCCACCTCGGCTCAGGTCGTAAACCCTCTTCTCCGGCGACCGATACGACGCCTTGATAATCCCGCTGACCATGGACACCTCCTTGCGGTATCCGTTCGTTCATCAGGTTGTGCATCCCCAGCTGGTATGGAGACGTTGGCGTGAAGAGCGCACTGAAACGTCCTGGTCATCACTCTTCATAGGTCTCCCGTAGGAAGCCTAGAACAGATCTGAATTCCTGCCAGTCGCACCTGACTGGGCATGTGAAATGAAATGCGCTTGATACTGATTTTTCATACAGGTAATCTGGCCGACCCTGTACATAAATACAGTCTTTTTATGACAGTCATGACAACAGACCTGTGGCGACTCCATGACGATCACCACGCTGCTTGAACATCCAGATCTGTGGCGCGCAGGCCGCCCGGGAGGCGGCGGCGCCAGCCACAGACCCGCACAACCCAGCCGTTATCCACTGCTCGACCAATACCTGATCGGCGGTGGATGGCCGGTCGGCGCCGTGTCAGAGCTGTGTTTCAACCAGACCGGTATTGGTGAACTGCAGTTACTTGCGCCCGCGCTCGCCACACTCAGCCGGCAGCGACGCTGGATCGCCTGGGTGAATCCACCCTTCCTGCCCTACCCCCCGGCGCTTGCCGCCTGCGGTATCCAAGTCGGGCGCATGTTGCTTATTCAGGGGACGAGTAATGAGAACCCTGCTGTTATAGGAGCGGCTTCCAGCCGCGATCTTAATCTCGCGGCTGGAAGCCACTCCTACGGAAGCCATGCCCACAAACCAGTAGACCCTCGCCTGAAAGCCCACCGCCGCATGCTCTGGGCACTTGAACAAGCAAGTCGCTCCGGCGCTTGCAGTGCGGTGCTCGCCTGGCTCGATGAGCGTCTTATCACTGTACGCGACCTGCAACGTCTGCAAGTGGCCGCGCGCCAGGGCAATACCCTCACCTGGTTGTTCCGTCCAGGCGAGGCATTAAAACAACCCTCACTGGCGTCACTGCGTTTGCAACTGCATGCGGCACAGTCTCCGGGCATGGGTCTGCAGCGTCTCAAGGTCGACATCGTCAAACGTCAGGGGGGCTGGCCAGTGGATGGTCTGATCCTCGATCTACAGCGCGAGACCACCTACATCGACCGGCACCAAGTCATGGAGCTCCTGACGTTCTGGCGCAGCGAACACCAGAGCGTCGTCCTGCCTGATGCGGCACAAGCGTTTTCTTTACCCACCACTGTTCAGCAGCGGGCGATGCACTAATGGTGATGCGAGAAGTGATGAAGAGAGTCAGCAAGTGAAAGGAAGTTTATAGGGAGGCTCCGATGTTATGGATTGCCGTTCATTTCCCATGGTTTGGTCTCGAGGTGGCCGCACGTGGTGCTGCCGCAGCGGGGAGGACTGGGCGCTCCGAAACAGGATATGACGATCTTGTGAAGGGGCCTCAAAAAGAAGAAAAAAAGAAAAAAGCAGAAGAGAAGAAAAAGGCAGAAGAGAAGAAAAAGGCAGAAGAGAAGAAGATCGCGACAGGGATATCGCTCCCACAAAAAGAAGACCTCGACCAGCAACAAGAACAAACGCCCCCGCCCGAACCCCAGGTCCTCATTCATGACCAACAGGTCATCCAGTGCAATCCGGTCGCCCGTGGTTTCGGCATTCATCCAGGTAACTCATTAGCGACGGCACAAAGCCTCGCACCGGGGCACCTCAAACACTTCCACTGGAACGGTGAATATGAAGAGGCGCGGCTCGCCTTCCTCGCTGAAGTGCTATATCGGTTCAGCTCCGAGATCAGCCCGGAAATGCCCGACGCCATCGTTCTCGAAGCTGGCCGCAGCCTGAAGTTGTTTGGTGATCTTGGTCGCCTGAGTACCGCGGTAACCACGACCTGCGAAGCCCTCGGTCATCACACTCGGGTACGGGCAGCAGCAACACCGCTCGCCGCACTGGCGCTGGCACGCTCGGGGGCCACCACCCTTCCCGAGGTTCCGCTGCAGTGTCTTGCCACAGGACTTCAGCCAGTGCGTGCGAGTGAAAAGTCCACACACGAAAAACGTCCCGGCGGCCGAGCGCCAACCCGTACGCTGCCAAACAAAACGCTTCCCAACAAAACCATTGAGCGGCTGAACAACATGGGCCTCACGCGCCTCGGACAGGTTCTGACCCTGCCCCGCACGGAGCTGGCCCATCGATTTGGCTACGAGTTCGCCACTTATCTTGATCGTCTCGGTGGCCACGTTCCGGATCCACGCGCCACGATCCTGCCCCCGGATCGTTTTGACCAGAGCCTGCACCTGCTTGAACCACTACGTGACAAGGCCACATTGGAAAGGCCCATGCATCACCTGCTGAACGAACTCGGTCAGTGGCTCATTGCCCATCAGCTCGGGGCCGAGGCCCTGGTGTGGTCTTTCAGTGCCCATGCAGCCCAGTCCCGCACCTGTATGCCGGTGCGCTTCGCGCGGGCGCAACAACAACCGCGCGCATTTGCCGGGATTTCCCTGCTCAAACTGGCCGAGACACCCTTGCCCGAGGATGTGCTCAGCATCAGCCTCAAGGCCCGGCGCCTGAAACCCTGGATCGCACACAACAACAGCCTCTTTCCAGAAGCGCTGCTTGCAAGTGCAAGTTCCTTCAATCCATCGGGTGAGTCAGCCACAGAACCCGCAGTCTGTATCGAACTGCTCGACCAATTGGGTGCCCGCCTCGGTGAGTCTGCGTGTGTGCGGCTCGAAGCCCTCGACTGCTATACACCGGAAACCGCCTGGCAGCCCTTGTCCGTCTCTGCTTCACCCGCACGGCACGCGCCACCGGTTCCGCCAGGACGACGCCCCCTGTGGCTCTTCACACCACCCCGCCCGGTAGATGAGCACGAACTGGTTCTGTTGGAAGGGCCGGAACGGATTCAGGGTCAGTGGTGGACTTCTCCGGTGAGTCGCGACTACTACATTGCAAGCCACCGTAATGGTGCGCGTTGCTGGGCTTTTGTGGATGAAGGTGACAACGGCCGTCAGTGGTATCTGCATGGTTACTTCGCTTAATGGTTACTTCGCTTGATGGCCACTGCATCTGACTTTTTTCACCACCACGAAGCGACCGCAGGGTCCTTTGCGGAGTTGCACGTGGTCAGCAACTACAGCTTCCTGCGTGGTGGTTCGCATCCGGAAGAATTGGTCAATCGTGCCGTCGACCTCGGTTATGCCGCCATCGCCATCACCGATGAGTGTTCCTTCGCAGGTCTCGCGAAGGCGCATATGACGGCCAAGGCACGTGGCATCCATCTCATCGTCGGCAGCGAGTTTCATCTCGAAGAAGGCATCAAGCTTATCCTGCTGGCGCCCACGCGTGATGCCTATGGTCAGCTTTCGGCGCTGATCACGCGTATGCGTCGTCGTTCCGAAAAAGGCGAATACTTAGCCACCCTCGAAGATTTCCGCTTCGGTCTCGCCGATTGTCTGGTGCTCTGGTCACCGGGCAGCCCCTGCACCAATCACGCCATCCGCCTGAGTGATCGACCGCTGGATCTCGCCCTCGCCAATGCCACACGGCCGGGTATTGAAGCCCTCATGTCCCAAGGCCAGGCACTGAAGCAGCTCTTCCGGGTTGAACAAAGACAGGCAGAACGAGAGACAGAAAGGCGCGGTGGTTTCTGGATCGCGCTTGAACTCTTCCGTGATGGCACGGACCTGCACCAGACCGCTGTGGCGCTCACGCTGTCGATGCGGCTGGGTTTGCCTGTCGCTGCCAGCAACGATGTACATCTGCATGTGCCCGAGCGCCAACCCTTGCAGGATGTGCTCACCGCCGTGCGCCTTAAATGCTCTGTCAGTGAACTCGGTACCGCCGGATTTGGCAATGCGGAACGCCACCTGCGTAGCATCGCCGAGCTCGCTGACCTGTATCCGCCGGAAATGCTCGCCGAGACGGTCGCCATCGCCGAGCGCTGTACCTTCAGCCTCGATGAACTGCGTTACGAATATCCCGAAGAACTGGTACCCCCAGGGCGTACCGCCACCGACTACCTGCGTGAACTCACCTGGGCCGGCGCTGCAGAACGTTGGCCCCAGGGTACACCACCGGATGTGGTTGAGCTGATCGAAAAAGAACTCACGCTGGTGAAAGAACTCGCCTACGAGTACTACTTCCTC
>SYFY01000163.1 GCA_005799745.1 Gammaproteobacteria bacterium | reverse complement strand
CGCCAGTCGTACTGGTTCGCCCAATACGTACAGAACTCCCGCGCGTAGGCAAGGAGAACCCCCTGACTCCAGTCGTCAGGGGTTTCAGCGTCGGGCCAACGGGTATCGTTCAGGCGCGCCTTCAGGTCATCCAGGTCGGCTTGGGGAATCGCGATGCGAAAGGGTCGGATCTCAGTCATGGTGTCCGCTCGATGAACAGGTGAGTGATCAGTTGCCAAACCGCCAGCGCAGTTTGGCAACAAAGAAATCGACGATGGGATCCTGGAACGACTCGGTGAAGAGGTTGCTGAAGGCATCATCGTCGATGGTATTGAGTCGATTGCCGCGAGTGTAGACGACGAAAAGGTCCGTCAGTGGCGCAATTTCCCAGCGGTAACGAAGCTGGGTCGTCAGCAAGCTCACGGCAAGATCGTGATTGGTGCGCGTTCTTGCGGTGGGCTCGAGATCACCGTCACCCACGGGTACGCCAAAGAAGCCCCGTTCATCCGCCCGCACGCCCGCCCATTGCAGTGACAACCGCACCTGATGACGCGGTGCGAGGAACCAGGTCATCTTCAGACTGGGCAACCACTCGGTGCCGTGATACGCGCCGAAGTTGCGCCCACCTTGATACACCAGCCAGCCATCACGTTTACGGTATTTGATGTCGAGGTCCATGTAGAACACATCGATGGGTCGAAGCGTCACACCGGCGGAGGCGAGATACGTCCAATCACCCAGATGTTCCTGCCAACCACCCAGGCCAAAGGACAAGCTCGCCACTTTGCTTGCATCCGTCGCCCAAAGCGACTCGGCATAAATGCGATCATCAGTGCGGTAGGAACCGTTGCCGCGGGTGTCAAAATCTTCATAGCGGGAGGGCATGAAGCCGAGGATCGTTCGCAGTGTCACGCGCGCCGGTAGCGTGGCGATATTGCGCCAGTAAATCGCTTTCTCAACGAATTGATCCTTGGACAGGTTGCGCTGCACGTCGAGGGTTATGGCGCCGCGGGTATTGATCATCGCGCCACGTGGCACCTGACTTGCGTACTGCATGACGTATTGCAGGCCTTGATAGTCGTTGCGCCGCAGGAACCCGAGGTCTGACAGGCGTGCTCCCCGATCGAAGTAGTCGTACTTGATCATGTGCGAGAGATTGCTCGAAGGCGAAAAGAGCACATCGAGGATCGTGCCGTCACCACCCCGTCCGGCGACTTCCGTTCGGAGTGTCTGAAAGTCAGCGGACCAACGACCGTCATTCGTGCCGAAGTGCAAGTCAACCGCATTGACCTCCGCATCGAAACGAGGTCCAGACACCAGCGTGCTGATGGCACCGATGCCATAGCGGGTCGAGGGCGCCGTATGCTCCCAGATAACCCGGGCAACGCCAAAGTCGCGGCCACTGGCATCGATATCGACGCTTTGTCCGAGCGTGTTACGGCCTAACCACTCAACATCGTCTTCGAGGGCGCCGAGGACGGCGTATCGCAAGCCACTGAAGTTACCGCTGACCTTGGCGGCGCCGATCAATTCCGTCGGCAAGTTGGATTCGCCCGGGTTTGGGGTGACACCCGGTGGCACCGAAACTTGAGTGGCGACGCCGCCGATGCGGCGCGTGTTCAAGATCGAGATGGGCGTAGGAATAAACTCCTGAAAAAACACGCGCCGTGAGGTGGTCGCGAAATTTTCATTGGTGTGCAGACGCATGGCATTGCCATTATTAGCACGAGGCGTGGTTTCAAAAATCTCGTTGCCTTCCAGGAAAAACAGGCGTTTTTCCGGAAAGAACACTTCCGACGCGGAGAGGTTGAGCACGACGTCGTCAGCCTCCACCGAGCCGAAGTCCGGATTGAGTGTCGCGTTCACCTCAAAGCGGGGCGTGGGTTTCCAGGTGATGTCTACACCCACTTCTACTTTGTTTTCCTCACGCGCCTGATCGACTGTGCCTGATGCAAATGGAATGACTGAAATTTGCTGGCGAGGTTTGACGTTGTCGACCTGCATGGCGTTAAGCGCGGTTACGAACTGCGGTGAGGAATAGGCATGTCCGGGCCACTGAAGGCGCTCGTTGGTGAACGAGATCTGCCGCGCGACGGCGAAGCCAATGTTCCGGGTGCCTTCTACGTTCGGCAACATCATCATCGACCAGGGAAAGAAAAGCTCTGCACTCCAGCCATCTTCGAGCGCTTGAGTTGCACCGAGCCAAGGACCATCCCAGTCGTTGGCATAACGCCGCTCTGGTAACACCTTGCCGTCCATCTGCGAATCACCGAGCGCCAGGGTGAACCAGTAGCCAAAGAGTCCATGTCCGGAGGTGTCGAGGGTCATGCCGAACGTATCGCGATCGATGAACTCATCCCGATTGGCGAGCCTTCGAACCAGGGTCTCCTTCGGCTGCGTCATGATCGAGCTGACATAAAGGCCACGATCCGTCGCGATCATGCGCACTTGGGTCGGATACTTGGAGGGCTTGCCGGTCGCAGGTACCGCCACGAGCAGGTTGTCGAACGCCGGCAACGTTGCCCAGATCGACTCCTTCACCTTGCCATCGATCCTGATATCCACGGTGTCGTGGGGTTTCTGATCGATGGTGATGTAATGCATGGGGATGCCATCGAGTTCGCCCTTGGGACGAACTTCGCCCCAAACCACATCCTTGGCGTGGGTGGCAGAGGCAAGAAGGCTCACGAGCAGCAGCGTGCTGATCCTGAGAAAACGATACGTTTGATTCACGGAAAGACTGCGATGGGCTCAGAGCCCATTATAGCCAAACGAGGGCACCGGACCGTGGCCGATTCGGGGTACGAATCGTTCGAAGCGTTTTACGCCTGAAGCGGCCAGACCAACGGTATAACAAGCACGGTCACAGCGCAGCAGACGATGCTCATGACCAGCCCGGGCTTAAAGAAGTCGGTGAAGTGATAACCCCCGGGGCCTTGAACCATGAGGTTGCACTGATAACCGATGGGTGTCAGGAAACAGGCTGACGCTGCCATGGTGACGGCCATCGTGTAAGGGATGGGATTCAGGCCAAGACTGTCCGTCATGGCCAGCACAATCGGCAGCATTAACAGGGCCGCGGCGTTGTTGGAAATCATCTCCGTAAGCAGCATGACCGAGAGGTACACGAGCAGCAGGATCACCATGGGGTCGGAACTCGCGTAACTCATGATGCCGTGGGCGAGATATTCCGAGGCGCCGGTTTTTTCGAGCGCAGTACCGAGTGCGAAACTCGCGCCGATGGTGAGCACCACTGACAAGTCGATACTGCGGCGCGCTTCGGCCATGGAGCAGCAACGCGTCGCAATCATCAATCCTGCGCCGATCAGCGCGGCATTCAGCATCGTGGTGAGCTCGAAGGCAGCGGTCAGGATCACTGCGACCAGAATCGTCCAGCAGATCCTGGATTTGCTGTGATCTGGCGCGACTTCGTTGAGGTCGTTGATGACGAGGAAGTCGCGCAAGTAACGTTGTCGCGAGATAAAGGCGGGGCGCGCTTCGAGCAGCAGGACGTCGCCCGCCTTAAGGATGATGGAGCCCAGGTTGCCTTTGATGTGTCGACCATCACGTGCGACGGCAAGGACGACCGCGCCGTAGCGATCGCGGAATTCACTGTCGCGAATGGAGATGCCCACTGCTTCGCAATAGGGTGAAACCACGGCTTCGACGATGCGACGTTCAGGCACGTTACGTTCGATGACCGGTTCTGCGCTTTCGGAAGCAACCAGGCCGTTGGTGCGCAGTAGATCGATGATGGCGTCCGTTTCCCCTACGAAGACCAGTCGATCACCGGATTGCAGGACTTCTTCTGGAGTGACCGCCGTGAGGATCGTGCCGCGTCGTTCGATTTCCACGAGGAAGATCCGGCGCAGGTGGCGGAGTCCCGCGCCTTCAATGGTCATCCCGACCAAGGGGCCGTCGGTGGCCACGGCCACTTCAAAGGTGAAGTCTTTGCGGTTGCCGAGCAGGGACTCCGGGGAGTCGCGCTTCGGCAACAACCACCGGAACAGCAACATCATGGTGAGCGCACCGGCGATGGCGACGGGAATTCCTACCAGCGAAATGTCGAACAACCCAAAGCCTTCTTGACCGGTGAGTTTCTGGTATTGGCTATCGACCACCAGGTTGGTACTGGTCCCGATCAATGTGCAGGTCCCGCCGAGAATCGAGAAGTAGGAGAGTGGGATCATGAGCTGGGAAGGCGGCTGCTCAATGAGTTTCGACCACCGCAGCACAGCGGGAATCATGGTAGACACAACGGGGGTGTTGTTGATGAAGGCGCTCAGCGGCAAAAGCGGTGCCGCCAGACGAACCATCGCTCCGAAGTGTGTTTTCGGGCGGCCCAGGACATAACGCACGATGAGGTCGATCCCCCCGGAACCCTGAATGCCGGCGGCGAGCACAAACATGGCTGCCACGGTGATGACGCCGCCATTGCTGAAACCCGCCAGCGCGTCGTCAGGGGCGAGGATGCCCATAAGCATGAGGATGGTCATCACGGCCATCATCACGTAGTCGGTCTGCAAGCGGGTGAAGATCAGCGTCACAAGAGCGCCAGCCGCCAGCAGTGTTGTGAACCAGCCCTGCCAGTCCATCGAGGTCATCTCCAAAATTCAGCGAGTCCTTCGCCAACGGCATTATCGACGCGAAACCGGGATCAGACCGAGGTAGGCGTCGAGATTGGCGAGGTCAACGGCGAAAAATGATAGGGCATATCGGATATCATTTTTAGACCGATACGAACTAAGCGCAGTTCTTGCTGTTCTGGGCCGCTCCCAAATAGCCGAAATGGACGACGTCTAAATTAACTTAGAGCGTCCAGGCATCGACTAGATTCTCGACGAACGCTGCGAGAATCCACGTGACGGGAGGGATCACCAGATAAACTCGCTATCGAAGGGCCAATCCCAGGTTAAAGAGCCACTCTGACAGTGCCATGGCTTGAGTGCGAAATTGGAGGAGGAAGGAGATTTGCAGCCAAGCGCCATCCGGCAGGTTTTGACCAGGATGCTCCGTTCGCCACCGCCTGATTTGTGCATCGGTACTGCGAATGAGCGCAGTTTTCGCCTCGCGAAGGTGCACGTGAACGCTCCACATGGGCCTGACCAGAAGATAGACCACCGATAACAAGGTAAGTGCGAATGCAGGCAGAGATGCCCAGGGATTGAACCCGCCCAAGTACAACAACGGATAGGCAACCTGAGTTCCCATGAGGGAGGACATCCACGGTCACCTGGTGTCTGCCGAGCAGGTCGAACTGAGGATGCGCGGAACCTATCAGCACCGGTTACTGTCCGGCGTCTTGCAGTGTCTGTCGCGCCTTGGCGGTGTCGTAGCTGCGCAGCTGAGTCGCAAGGTCGCGGAGAGTCTGCCGGTCAGCCGCGGTCTCCACAGCGATGGAAAATTCCAACTGGGTTACGGTGTCACCAAATCGATCAAGCAGCCGCTGTCCGATGTCGGCGTGAGTGCCAATGACGACGAAGCGGTTCAGGATCGAACCGTCGATCAGCTCGGGCAAGTCATCCCAGCGTTGTGCGCGGGAAAGGAGCTTGGCTTCGGCGGCCAATCCTTCCAGCCCTTCATGATTAAACGCACGCGCATAGGCCGGTGTGGATGCGTAAAACGCGATCCGCGCACGCGCGTCGCGGATTCGTGGGATCAGAGCCTCTTCGCTGCGTGCGGTGGCGACTAGGGGCTTCATGCAAATCTCGAAGTGATCCAGGCCACGCCCAGCCTTTTTCGCACCTTCACGAACCTTCGGCACCATCACTTCGCGGATATAACCCGGTGTACAAACGGGATGGGGTCTGAGGCCTTCGGCAACTTCTCCGGCCACACCACACATCAGAGGGTTCACTGCCGCAAGATGAATGGGAATGTCGGGATGTTCGACACGGCCGGGATCAAACAGCGGCACACTCAGGTCGATGTTGTAGTACTCGCCACGAATGTCGGGTCGTGTGCCGTTCTGCCAGCTTGCCCACAAGGCGCGTACCGCTAAAACGTATTCGCGCATCCACGCGGCAGGTGGATGTGCGGTCATTCCGTAACGCCGGGTGATGTGGGCGCGGACTTGTGGTCCAAGACCTAACGTGAATCGACCTCGACTGAGTTTCTGCAGTGACCATGCGCTCATGGCCATGCTCGTCGGGCTGCGTGCGAACGCAATCGCCACAGAAGTACCGAGCTTGAGTGTTGTCGTTGCCTGCGCTGCCAGTGACAAGATCACAAACGGATCGTCACGAGTCTCCTCGGTGACGAGACCGTCGTAGCCGAGACTTTCGATGAGAGCCGCATACTGCGCGATGGTGTGCAAATCCAGCGGTTTTTCTGGTGCGCGAAGTCCTGGATCAACCTTGCCGAGGGGCAGAAGGGTTTCGATGAACATGAGTTTCCGGCCTTCTGAAAAAGAAACGGGAGGCCTCTGCCTCCCGTATCGCTTACCGCTTCTGACGGTTGATCAGAGCTGCATGGCCTTCAGTTCAACAAACTCGGAGAGACCATGAGGCCCAAGCTCACGGCCGTTGCCGGATTGCTTATAACCACCAAACGGGGCGGCAACGTTAAACGCACCACCGTTGATCGACACTTGACCGGTACGGATCTGTTTGGCCGCAGCGATCGCGCGATCCTTCGACGCCGAGAATACGGCACCGGACAGACCGAAGACCGTGTCGTTGGCAATTTCGATCGCTTGTTCTTCGTTGTCGTAGGGAATGATGCACAGCACCGGTCCAAAAATTTCTTCCTGGGCAATGGTCATGTCATTGCGTACGTTCGCAAACACGGTGGGCTTCACGAAATAACCGGTGTTTTTTCCAGCCGGCATGTCGAGACCACCGGTCACGAGCGTCGCACCTTCTTCGATGCCTTTCTTGATATATGAGCGAACCGTATCGAACTGGGCCTTGGAGGAGACGGGACCCATGGTCACACCTTCATCAAATGCACCACCGACGACCGCCGCCTCGGCAGCAGCTTTGGCTGCAGCAATGGCGATGTCCTGTTTGGCGCGTGGTACCAGCAGACGGGTAAGCGCTGCGCAGACCTGACCGCTGTTCGCGCAGATTCCGCCACCGGCCCGTGCTGCGGCTTGAGCGATGTCTGCGTCTTCGAGAGCGAGCAGTACGGACTTGCCACCCAGTTCCTGGCTCACACGCTTTACCGTGCCAGCAGCTAGTTGCGCCACCCGGACACCCGCTTCGGTGGAACCGGTGATCGAAACCATGTCGACATCGGGGTGCGTACAGATGGCTTCACCCACAGTGCGACCAGGACCCGTGACCAGGTTGAACACGCCAGCCG
This sequence comes from Gammaproteobacteria bacterium, assembly GCA_005799745.1. GTDB lineage: Bacteria > Pseudomonadota > Gammaproteobacteria > Pseudomonadales > Azotimanducaceae > SYFY01. The sequence continues at coordinate 548 of SYFY01000163.1, read as the reverse complement.
GCAGACCTACGTCGTGAAGAGTCTGCGCGAGCCAGAAAGCGGTAAGCGGTGTTTCGGAACTCGGCTTAACGACGACCGTGCAACCTGCTGCGAGAGCGGGTGCGAGCTTGGCGACGATCTGGTGCAGAGGGAAGTTCCAAGGCGTGATGAAACCGCAAACACCAATGGCCTCCTTGATGATGATGGAGTTGCCGATCTTCTCTTCTTTTTCCATCTCGAACGGCACGTCCTTGTAGGAGGACATGACGCCTACGCCGAGACCACCGTGCAGACCGATTGAAGTCTTGAGCGGCGTACCCAGCTCACGAGCGCAGAGTTCACCTACCTTCGCCATGTTCTCGGTGAACTTGGCGGCGATCTTGCCAATGAGTTCGGAGCGATAGGCGGCAGATGTTCGTGACCAGGTCTTGAAAGCAGTCTTGGCTGCAGCGACGGCAGCATTCACGTCGTCCACGTTGCCCGACGGGACGACACCACACACTTCTTCCGTGGATGGATCAATGACTTCGAGTTTGCCCGTGCCCTTGGGCGCGACCCATTGGCCGTTG